>DHHG01000315.1 GCA_002403175.1 Syntrophaceae bacterium UBA4778
CATTTATTTATGAGGCAACAGGGGAGGATGCCTTGTTTACGGAATGATGGAAAAGTGATATAGATCCTCAGCATCGTATTTTGAAATTCACAACTGTTAAAGAATTCCACTATATCCATGAAAACCAAGAGTACCCGGCATAATCTCCTTAAGAAAGGGGATCTTCTGGAAACGACCATCGAAGCAATTGCTTTCGGCGGAGACGGGGTTGGCAGAGTCGACGGCTTGGTCGTTTTCGTTCCCTATACGGCGGAAGGAGATCGGGTAAGAATCCGGATTACGTCAGTCAAAAAGAATTATTTGCGGGGAGAGATTGTCGATATTCTTGATTCCTCTTCCTTCCGGATCGCTCCCAAATGCCGCTACTTCATGAACTGCGGCGGATGTCAGTATCAACACATCACTTATGATCGTCAGCTTCAAATGAAAAAAAATCAGGTTGCCGATGCTTATCAGCGGATAGGTTTCCTGAAATCCATTCCCATAGAAGATTGCATCGCCTCCCCGACAGCTTACAATTATCGCGGCAAGGCCCAATTTCATGGGACATATGAAAACGGAAGGCCTGTTTTGGGATTTATGAAGCCGGGGAGCAATCAGACCATGGATATCGAGCGTTGCGAGATTCTGGATGAAAGCATCAACCGGTCTTATGCAGATTTCCGCGAACATTGCAGGAAAGATTTTTCCAGATTGATTGGAAAGGACCTGGTTTTTTGGTCGGGATACGACTATTCCGAACCAACAGATTTGGATGAAGCCCTTTCATTGATCTTTAGGCAAGTTAAAAACCGGACCTTTCAGGTTCCATATTATGGTTTTTTTCAGGCCAATATGATCCTGATCCATAAGCTGGTCGATGCCGTGATCGCCTGCAGCGATCTGAAAGGGGATGACACCGTTTTGGATTGTTTCTGCGGTTCCGGTTTATTTTCTCTGTTCGCCGCAGGTCATTGCAGATGGGTTTATGGAGTGGAAATCGATTCCAATGCAGTTGCCTGTGCGACACGCAATGCCGAAGCTTTCGGTTATGCCAATACCACCTTTTTTACCGCCGGAGCGGAAGAGATTATCCAAAAATTAAGAGAAGAAGACACGAAACCGGATTTGGTCATTCTGGACCCGCCGCGAACCGGTTGCGATCCGGAAGTGATTTCAGCCATCATCGAGCTCGCTCCCGACCGCATTACCTACATTTCCTGCGATCCGGTGACGCAGGCCCGGGATATCAGCAGGATCGTTGAAAACGGTTATCGTCTAAATCAGGTACAGCCGATCGATATGTTTCCACAAACGAAGCACATTGAGGTCATCGCCTCTCTGAGCAGGACAGGATGATACATGATAGTTAAGCCAAAAGATGCTGCGACCCTCATTCTGATCCGACCAAGCCGTAATACGGCCGAAGGAATCATTGAGGTCCTGATGGTGCTGCGTCATCCGGGAAACCGCTTCGCTGCCGACGCCTATGTTTTTCCCGGAGGAGCCATTGACGACCAAGATTGCCTGGCTTCTCTTGAACCGTACTGCACAGGTCTTACTCGCAATACTGCCGCGAGAATTATCACGGACATGCCTTCCCCGGGGCTGGCCCATGCTGCCTGGATCGCTGCGATCAGGGAGACATTTGAAGAAGTTGGTCTTCTCCTTGCGTATGATTCTCAAAAACGACTGCTGTCTCTCACTCCCGAACCGGACAAAATAGCCCGTTTTGATCAATATCGCCGGCAATTGAATGACAGTTCGATCATCCTGAAAGATATTCTCGAAAAAGAGCGGCTTGTGCTTGCAACGGATCGGATTTTCTATTATTCACATTGGATTACTCCGGAGCTGGTGCCCATTCGTTATGACGTCCGTTTTTTTTTGGCGCAGGCGCCTCCAGATCAGGAACCGCTGCATGACGGTTTTGAGCTGACAGACAGTCTCTGGATAACTCCGCAGAAAGCGCTGCAAGCAAACCGGGAGGGCCGATTCACAATGGTTCTTCCTACAATTGTGACGATGAAAGAGCTGGCGCAATTCAGAAGCGCTGAAGACGTGATTCAATCAACTTATAATAAAAATGTTCCGAAGATCCTTACCACTCTAGTTAAGAAAGACAGTACGCTTGTTGAAGCCATGCCGGACGGCAGTATTGTCGGACCGGCTCCTGTATTGATGAAGTAGAACAAGGAAAACGGCTATATGCATTTCGGAGCTATGGAAAATCCAGATACCATCGAATATATCGGTTCGGTTCTCCGGAGCGTGGATGCATTGACGGAGGAATTGTCCAGGCTGGAATCGGATCCGGACGACGCGGCGGCAATCCTGAATCTTGAGCGCATTGCAGCCGGCAGCAGGTATGCCGGAGGAGAATCGTTCCTGCCCGAAATTTCGGATATTTTTTCCAAGATGATCGATCTGTTAAGGAATGGTCCGGAAATCAAGAGCGGTTTGAATACCGCCGAACGGGATCAAATCAAAGAGTTGTCCTTCGAATTGAAAGGCATTCTGGATTCTCAGGCCACATCCGGAAAGGGAGTGCCGATCTGGATCAATGCCGAAAAGAGAAGGGATTCCAAAGGCATTCTGATCATCGATCATGACCAGCATTGTCTGGAATTCATGGAATCGGTCCTTACAAATGACGGCTACCTGGTGGAAGTTGCGGAAGATGTTGATTCAGCCATGACCAGAGAGCTTCCGTTTCTTCCGGATCTGATCCTGGTTGATTTCAGCTTTCCCGATTTGGAAGGGTTGACCTTCATAAAAAAAATTAAAAGATTACCCTGCTTCTCTCTGAACAGAATAATTGGTTTATCCGCTATGACCAATGCCGTCCATGCCGCTGCAATCGCATTTGAAAGCGGAGCCGATGATTTCATCGGCAAGCCGTTTCAAATAGACGAGTTGGTTATCCGGGTTAAAAACCAGATGAACAGAAAACATCAGGACGAGCAAATCGTAATGGAAACGGAGATCCAGCGAAATAAGAATTCCGAATCGGAAAAACGACTGGATTCTCTTCAGCGGCAAATTACATTGCTCCTCAAAGAAAAAGAAACACTGCATCTGAGACTCAGGGAACTGGAGGAAGAGAACCGGGTCCAGATGAAGAAAAGATCATTTTCCAGCATGATCAGTTGGTCGCTGATCCTGCTTCTATCCCTGGCGCTGTTGGGAATGTTCAGCGGCCCCGGACTATCCAACCTTTTTTGACCGTCAATGATTGAATTCGAAGTTTGAATGAAGCAGTTTTTTTAAATAGGATTTTAAAAAACACCGGTTTTGCAGGCTGTTCAAAAAGGTTCAGCTGCAAGGCATCGCAAGGATCGAGCAGCGGAGCGTACTTCAGAGGTACGTGAGCAGCGAGATCCGAAGCGTAACGCAGCAGATGAGCCTTTTTCAACAGCCTGTTGCTCTTACTCATATCTCAGGAGGCTATCATGAAGTTGAACGATTTGTTTTCACTGAAGGGAAAAACAGCCCTTGTTACCGGAGGCGGTCGAGGGATCGGCAAATTCATTGCTGTCGGACTGGCGGAAGCGGGCGCCGATCTGATTCTTATCTCAAGAAAGCTGAAAAATCTTGAGGCGGCTGCAATGGAAATCGAGAAGGACTACGGAGTCAAAGTGCTTCCGATCGCGTGCGATCTCGGAAAAGAGGAAGACATTGACAGTATGCTGAAAGCCGCAACGGCTCGGTTCTCGAAAATCGACATCCTGGTGAATAACGCAGGTGCGACCTGGGGAGCCCCAACTCTTGAATTCCCCCTTGAGCGATGGGATCAGCTCTTCAACATTAATGTCAGGGGCGTCTGGATTCTGACACAAAAGGTTGCCCGTCTGATGAAGGAGCAGGGGGGAGGCAATATCATCAATATCTCTTCGATTATGGCATTCCGCGGTTCTGAAGAAAAGGCGCATCCCGCTGTTCCGTATAATTCTACCAAAGCCGCAATCAATGTGCTGACCATGAACCTGGCTGTCAAGCTTGCGCCCTATAATATCCGGGTCAACGCAATTGCTCCCGGCTATTTCAGGACGGATATGATGGCGTATATCGAAAAGCCGGAATTCAAACCCGTTTATGAATCCGTTCTCAGCACCATTCCGTTGCACCGGATGGGGGATATCGACGACATGAAGGGTGTCGCCGTTTTCCTCGCTTCCGATGCCTCCGCCTACTTGACCGGGCATGTGCTCGCAAATGACGGCGGATTTCTGGCGAAATAAAAATATCTAAATTGCGGCAAAAGGGTTGGAGCACGAGTAGAAAGCAGATCTTGGAAATCGCTCTCGCTTCATTGCCGGGAATAAGCTCGTCCGCTCCTGAAAACTCAGATAGTTTTTTGCTGTGAGCGAAACAGTTTGCTAGACTATTAGCATGCTACCCGGCCCGCTTTCCAATGTTCACGGGAAGATGCTGCAGACAAAATCCCCGTTCAGGAGGCTTTATGATCAGCGAATGGATTAAAGAGATAAAGAAGAATTCCCCGCCGGACATGCTCGGCATGATACTGGCCCATAATGGAGTTGTTCGGGCGACTTCGAAGGAAGGCAAGCCCGTGCACTCTATGCGGCTTTCCTATGACCGGGAGAAGCTGGAAAACCTCGTCCGGATAATGAAAGAGCGAGAGGGCATCGCCGATATCCGGGTCTGGATAAATGAAGGAGACCTCAAGATCGGCGACGACATCATGAATGTCTGCGTGGCCGGCCGCTTCCGGACCGATGTCTTTCCCGCCCTTCAGGATCTTGTGGGAACGATCAAAAGAGAAATCGTGAAGGAAGAAGAAGCGTAGGCCTTTCAGGATCTCCTTTTTCTTCTCTTCGCGAAAAAGGCGTTCGGCGGTTTGGAGTCATTCCTGGTGCCCCTTCGATTGCCCCGGTCGGCATACTCGATCTGGATGCGGCGGCTCTGGAATTTTTCCTTTTGGAATTTTGCCATCAGTGCTTCCGCCTGTTGGGCATCCGTCTCAAAAAAAGAACAGTTGCGTGTCACTTCAACATGCGAAACATGCAGGCCGGAAATATGGGCCATCTCCAGAAGGAAAGCCTTGAGCCTGCTGCCGGTGAATTGTTCCCTCTGACCCAGGTTGATCGATAAGCGGACGGAACCGGTCCTGGAGCCGGAACCCATTCTGCCGCTTTCTTTTTTCATTGCCACATTGATATCGGCGGCATCGCGATAGTAGCTTAAAAAACGGTTAAACTCAGCAGACACAAAGAGTTGGATGATTTCCTCTTTGCTGAATTCCCCTAAACGTTCATAAGCTGCCGGTAGAAAAGCATCGATTTCTTCATGCCGGATCTCGGTCGCCTTTACTTTTTCGATCAAATGCAGAAGTTGTTTCCTGCAAATGTCCTTGCCCGTCGGTATTTTTACCTGTTCAAATTTCCAGCCGATCTGTTTTTCAATCTGCTTGATGCGGAAAACCTCTTTCAAATTCAGGATGACAATAGAAATACCCGATTTTCCCGCGCGGCCGGTCCGGCCGCTTCGGTGGGTATAGTTTTCAATATCGTCCGGCAGGTTGTAATTGATGATATGCGTGACATTCGTAACATCGATTCCCCGCGCCGCCACATCCGTCGCCACCAGCATCTGCAGTTTTCTGGTCCTGAAGCGATTCATGACATGGTCTCTCTGCGCCTGAGAAAGATCGCCGTGCAAGGCATCCGCATTATAGCCGTCTTTCATCAGGGAGTCGGCTACTTCCTGTGTCTCAATCTTTGTCCGGCAGAAGATAATCGCATAAACACCGGGATAATAATCGGCAATCCTTTTGAGGGCCATATACCTGTCTTTGGCATGAACGACATAGTATTGATGCTGAATATTTTCCGCTCCCCTGTTTTTGGAACCGACCGTGATTTCCTTGGGCTTGTTCATGTAGCTTGCGGCAATCGCTTCAATACCGCGGGGCATCGTTGCTGAGAAGAGCAGGACTCTTTTCTTGGCGGGCGTGGAGGACAATACTGCGTTCAATTCTTCTTTGAATCCCATGTCCAGCATCTCGTCGGCTTCATCCAGCACCAGCCAGTTGATGCCGGAGACATTTATTTTCTTCCGTTTGAGCATGTCGAGCATGCGCCCCGGTGTGGCCACGACAATCTGCGCACCCGCGGCCACCTGCTTGATCTGGGCGAGAATATTGGCTCCGCCGTAAATCGGCACGACATGCAGATTCGCAATGTATTTGGCGAAGCGACTCAGGTCATCCGTGATCTGCATGCAGAGTTCCCGGGTGGGAGCGAGGATGAGCGCCTGCGTTTTGGGCGAGGATGGATCGATTTGTTGAATAATAGGGATGCCGAACGCGGCTGTCTTGCCTGTTCCCGTGTGCGCCAGGGCAATCAAATCCTTGGTTTCCTCTAAGAGAAAAGGAATGACCTCCTGCTGAACAGGCATCGGTATTTCAAATCCCAGCTCTGTGATGGCCTTGAGGATTTTCTTGTCGATACCCAACTCTTTAAATGTTGATAGGTTTGCTGTTTTAATAATAGAGCCTCTCTTGTTTGTTGTTAATGATTTAGGGATGTCCCATATGTCTGCCCATCCTCGCTCTGCTGAGCGGAGAGAGCAATCAAGCGAATATAAAAGAAACCACTTCCTGGGGAATTGGAGATCCTCCGGAGCTTGCTCTGGAGATATTCAATGCGCCTCTGGTCAACCGCCTGTCTGATAGATCCGCGGTTGTGCCGGGTATTGGGAAAGGCTGATTTGATTTCTGCTACGTCGCGGTCACGCAACCCCATTCCAAAAATGACCGGAACAACTTGCTCTCAGTCGTTTACAGAAACGTGCGTGCGAATTTGCAGGCATCTATATCATATTTTTGAAGAAATACCAATGGAGATAACCAACTGAATGCAAATGGCGGAGAGATGTGGTCGGGAGCCCTTTTCCTCCAGCCGGTCTCTCGGACTTGTCGTCTCACGGATTTTGCCACGGGGGATGTTTTGCCCCCTCCGCGTCGCGACCGCTGACGCGCTCGCGCTTCGGTTTCCCCCATGCCCAAACCCGGAAACGAGCAGCGTCCTTCCGCCATGCCTGGATAAAAAGCGCTCCCGCCCCGCATCTGTCATAGAGAGTTGGATATATTTAATCGCCAGACAATATTTACGATCATACCGTCCTTCAGCAGAAGGAACCAGAATATACGTAATACGTATTTTCTGTTAATAAAGACCTTACATGGAATTGTGCAATATAATTGTTTGACAATTTAGCAATTTCTACATACAAATCGCGAAAAATACCGACAATGATCGTCCATTGTGACAGGAAAAGAGTACTGCTTATATTAATTGTTGTGCAATAAATATAATGACTCATAAAATCATAAAATCAGAAGGATTCACGCCCACTGAAAAACTCCTGGCAGAGTTTTGTGAAAAATCTTTTCTTAAGCTTTGGAGTTACCCAAATCCGTTCAAAGAAGACAGGCAGGAACTCTGCGACCTATTGGCTGTCTTTGAAAATCACGTATTTATTTTCTTCGATAGAGAAAATATGGCTTTTTCTAAAGAGGACAAAGATGAATTTCTTAGCTGGAGTCGATGGAAGAAAAAGGTGATCGATGATCAAACTCGAACGGCGCATGGCGCGGAAGGTTATATCAAAAGCGGGCGCGGTATTTATTTAGATAAAGATTTAAAGATGCCTTTTCCTTTTGACATTGATCGTCAGAAAATGGTTGTACACAAAATCATCGTTGCACATGGCGCAAAAGAGGCTTGCGAGAATTTTTCTAAAGATAATGTATATGGAAGTTTAGCAATTTCTTATGGTCCAAGCGATGTCGAGCTTCCATTTCCATTTATGATACACATAGACAAAGAAAAACCTGTCCATGTCTTTGATAGTCATAACCTTCCTATTGTTTTTACAGAACTAGATACCTTTTTCGATTTCACGTCATATCTTGATGCGAAAGTTGATGCAATTAAAACATACGATATGCTGACTTATTGCGGCGAAGAGGATTTATTGGCCCACTATTTCCGCAATTTTGATGAATCTAAAAAGAAGCATTTTATTGGCATTACGGAAAAAAACATCAATGCCCTAGTGATTGGTGAAGGTGAATGGAAGGACTTCATTGAATTAGGGCAATACAAAAGAAAGAAATTAGAAGATAAAGTTTCTTATTTTTGGGACAAGCTGATTCAAACCACCTGTCAATACGCGCTTGACGGAACTATCGGCGGTTCTTCCCCATTGAGAGGGCGGAGTGCCATACATGAAATGGCAAAAGAACCTCGTTTTCATCGACGATTTCTATCCGAAAGAATGATTCAATCAATTCGCAATTTTCCAGAAACATCACAACGAATAATGCGACACTTATCTTACACGCCATCATTTTACAAAGATAAGGGCTATGTATTTTTGCAACTAAAGGTAGACGGCATTACCGACTATGAAAATGAATACCGACCAAAAAGACGAGCAATTCTTGAAATAGCTTGTGGTGCGGCAAAAAATAAGTTCGGCCATTTGAAGACAGTCATCGGTATCGCAATTGATGCACCCAAGTATACAGAAAGAAACTCTGAAGATTTCATCCTAATGGATAGTGCCGATTGGACAGACCTGTTGCCTCATAAATAAATGT
>DHHG01000258.1 GCA_002403175.1 Syntrophaceae bacterium UBA4778
CCCATGGCATTTTTTCCTATCTCGATCGGAAGGAAGATATCTTTGTCGTTCCGGCGGCATGCTGGGCCGGGAAAAGTTTTCCGGATTTAAAATTCCCCGGTCATCCCTGGCGTGATTCGGCCTGGGAACGCGCTTTGTTAAACAAGGAATCCTTTTACAGCAATGATCCTTTCAAATTGGCGAAAGGGGATATGCGTGTAAAGCGAGCTATGCTTACACCTATTGTCCATAGCGAGAAACTGATCGGTTTTCTGGGCGTTGGCGATAAGGCAGTTGATTACACGGAAGCCGACCGGAATCGTTTGGAAAATTTTGCTGCATATATCGCTCCAATTCTGTTTTCCAAGTTGCAACGAGATTTTCTGGATGAAGAAAGGCGGGAAACCGAAAAGGAACTGGAAGAATCCCGTGAGCAGCTACGCGCCTTGGCGGCCCGACTGGAAGATATCAGAGAGGAAGAGAGGAAAGTCATCGCAAGGGAAATTCACGACGAATTCGGCCAGGCGCTGACGTGTTTAAAAATGGATCTCTCTTTTTTCTCCAGGAAACTGCACGAAGACCAGAAAGATCTCCTCGAAAAAACAAATTCCATGATGCGGCTGATTGATAATAATATTCAATTGATAAGAGATGTATCCTCTCAGTTACGTCCCGGCATTCTGGACGACTTCGGCCTCCTGTCTGCGATAGAATGGCAATTGCAGTCTTTTTATATCCGGACCGGTATAAAATACAGAATAGGATCCAATCTGGACGGCAAAGATTTTGATCCCAAGATCCGAACAACCCTGTTCCGTGTTTTTCAGGAGGCATTGACCAATGTAATGAGGCATTCTGAGGCGACAGAGGTTTCAATCGAACTCAATATAGAAACTGAGTTTTTTCTGACAATGAGGGTAAAAGATAACGGCAAGGGAATATCCGAAGAAGCAATTTCAGATAAAAAATCACTCGGACTACTCGGAATGCGCGAGCGCATCTTACTGCTTGGAGGGAAGTTCCAGATCAAAGGCTTACCCGGGAAAGGAACTGAAATTGAAGTAATTATTTCCGTATAAGATTCTAATGAACCTTTTCTGATCCCTTTTTCACATCTTGAATTTCCGAGGACAATAGTGTGCCTCAGGATTTTCGAATTACCAAATAAGGTTCGCCCCCATTTTTTTCACATCCTCTTTCATGTTAAAAAAAAGAGAATAATTCCTGCTTCTCCGAATATACTTCCTCGAGAGAATCATGCAATCCTTTTCCCTGAAATCCACAATTATGCTATTGCTCGGCCTGTTTGCTTCAGGTCTTTTTTATTCTGCCAGGGCAGATTTACCTGGGGCAAGCGAAAAACTAAAATCTAAGGACATATACGCAAAGGTCATAGGACGTGCCGAAAATCTCGCCCGCGAACCGTTTATCGATGCCGATGTCCCTCTCCCCTCTTTCGTTCAGAATCTCAGTTATGATGAATACAGAGATATCCGATTCCGGCCTGAAAGAACCATCTGGCGTAATGAAGATGTCCCCTTTACTATCCGCCTCTTCCATAGAGGCCTCTACTTTTGCAGGAAAGTTTCCGTAAATATTGTGGAGGATGATCAAATCAAACCCGTCACGTACTCTCCGGATCTTTTCGATTTTGGAAGAATAAAACATCTTGCCGATCCCAAATCGATGGCAAGTGAACGCAACCCGGGCTTTGCAGGATTTCAGATTTTCTATCCTCTTTATGGACAGGAACCGAGGGAAATAGCAGTTTTCCTCGGAGCAAGCTATTTCAGGGCCGTAGGGCGGGATCAGACTTACGGATTGTCTGCACGTGGGCTGGCAATCAATACCGGTTCGCCTTGTCCGGAAGAATTTCCTTTTTTCAGGGAATACTGGATTGAGCGGCCGGGAAAAAATGACGCTTTTATCAGGATTTATGCCCTTCTGGATGGCCCGAGTATCACGGGCGCCTATCGTTTTACAGTTCATCCGGGCAGCACTGCTGTAATTGAGATCAAAGCAACTCTCTTTGCGCGCAAGGAAATCACAAAACTCGGAATAGCGCCCCTGACCAGCATGTTTTTTTCAGGCGAATGCCGCAATCCATGTTCCGATGATTACAGACCGGAAATTCACGATTCCGACGGTCTCCTAATGGCAGCAGGCGGCGGCGAATGGCTGTGGCGTCCGCTTTTAAATCCGGATACGGTTACGGAAAACTCCTTCCATGATAACCTTTCCAAGGGGTTCGGGTTATTTCAAAGAGACCGTGTTTTTGATCATTATCAGGACCTGGAAGCGGGATATCACAGGCGCCCCAGCGCCTGGGTCGAGCCTATTTCCGACTGGGGCCCAGGTGCCGTTCACCTGGTTCAAATTCCTTCAAGCACGGAGCTTAATGATAATATTGTAGCATTCTGGGTACCACAAAAACCGATACGGGCCGGTGATCATTTACAGTACGATTACAAACTCCACTTATTCCTGGAAAAGCCGGGACTCCCCCCGGCAGCCAAGGTTATTTCAACGCGCACGGGCCGGGGCGGAATTTATCAGGAATCCAATCAGAAAGGAAATCCCGTAATAAGATTGTTCGTGATTGAATTTTCCGGAGATGCCCTTCAGTACGACTTCCGGAAGTCAGCAGAAAATCCGATTGAAGCGGTAATCTCAGCATCTTCCGGACAGATCAGGAACAGTGTTGTCCAAAAAAATGAATATGCCGGCACCGTGCGCGTCTCATTTGAGTTACTCTCCGATAGGAAAGATCAAAAGGACGACGCTGTAGAAATGCGCTGCTTTCTGAGATCCGGGAAGGATGTATTGAGCGAGACATGGACATTCCTATGGAAATGAAATTACTCGGACCGAATAAAAGGCGGCTTTGGTTTCTCGTCGCAATCGCGAGCACGAATCTCGGCGCTCTTTACCTCATGACAGGAATCCTCCGGCATACGGAAACAGGGTTTTTAAACTATTGTATATTTGCCCTTTTCACTGTCCTTTTTTTCTGGATTTCCTTTTATTTCTGGACTGCCGTAATCGGTTTCTTTACCTACTTATCCGGCAAGGATTCTCTGGCCATCTCCCGGTCCGTTAAAAAAGGCCCGTGGTCAATCTCCTCCCGCACTGCTCTGATCATGCCGATCCGCAACGAGAACACGCAACGCGTTTTTGCCGGAATAGAAACCATGCTGGAGTCCTTACTGGAAACCGGTATGCATTCTTTCTTCGATTTCTTCGTGCTTAGCGATACCAGCGATCCGCAAATCCGCTCCGAAGAAAAGGAATGGGCGGAAATAATGAAATTGAAAACTGCCGGTAAATTCCATTTCTTCTATCGCAACCGTGAACACAATCATAACAGGAAAGTTGGAAATATAAGAGATTTCTGCACCAGGTGGGGGAAAAATTACAAATACATGATCATTCTCGACGCGGACAGCATCATGACAGGAGACACCATGATTAAAATGGTCGCCGTCATGGAGCGGAATCCCAGGGTAGCTCTCGTACAGGTCCCCCCGTACCCCGTCAATCAGCTGACCCTGTTTGCAAGAATTCAGCAATTCGCCTGCCGCATGTATGGTCCAATTATAATGGCCGGTTTGAATTTTTGGCAATCGGGTTCGGGAAATTACTGGGGGCACAATGCCATTCTCCGAATAGAACCATATATGAAACATTGCGAATTGCCGAGACTGCCCGGCAAAGAGCCATTTGGAGGCGAACTCTGGAGTCATGATTTTGTGGAAGCTGCATTGCTCCGGGCAGCAGGGTGGGGAGTATGGCTGGCATACGATCTGAACGGAAGCTACGAAGAAATCCCTCAAAATATCGTAGCCTATGCCCAGCGAGATTTGAGGTGGTGCAAGGGAAATCTGCAGCATACGCGCTTTTTGGGCATGTCTCGATTGCATCCGATCAGCCGTTTCCATCTCCTGTCGGGGATCATGTCTTACCTCTGTTCACCTCTTCTCATTCTCCTGATACTTGCAGTCGGTATGGATATATTTTTAAATAATCTGGGCAACGCACTATCCGTGCACAGTGCCTTTTTTTCAGGAGAACCGGCTATGGTCTTTTTGACATCCTTCACCTGCCTGATGTTTCTACTGCCCCGGATTTTGGGAATGATCTGGCATTTAAGGGGACCGGATCGTTTGAGACATTTCGGTGGGGGAGTAAAAGCATGTCTTAGTGTGCTTTTGGAAACAATATTTTCATTCATAATCGCCCCGATATTTATCGTGATAAAGACTCGCAATCTTATTTCTTGTCTAATGGGAATTAGAATAAAATGGGAAAGACATGCTAAAGGAAATACCCGATTGAAGGAGGCCTTAACGTTTCATGGAGGTCAGACATTCCTGGGACTATTAGCGGGTTCAACCATCCTGTTAAACGCAGATCTCTTTTTCTGGTGGTATGCCCCTGCGCTTTTCTGGCTCGTTTTGGCCATACCGATTTCCATATGCTTCAGCAGGATTCAGGCTGGGGAAAAGGCCCGGAGGGCTGGGCTGTTCGTGATTCCGGAGGAATCCGATCCGCCCCGCATTATTGCACATCTGCAGATGCTGACGGCCAGGAATCGCCACAGGCGAGCGTTTTTATATACCGGAGAGCAAACAGGAGATTCTTTTGCCTCATTACTGGAAACAAACTGTCTGTTTCCGAATTCCGAAGCCAGGGATCTTTATAAGAACATGAACTAGAATATTTGACATTTGTTCAGTGTTTTTCAGATGCTCTTCACCGACAATCTTCAACCGTTCTTATGATTGTGTTGACATTAGGCATTCTGTTTCCTAAGATTCCTACATTGAAAGAAAATCGGCCGATGGGTAATTCCTCAGAAGGAGTGATTTCAGGTATCTAAGCATCAGAAAGGAGGCCTTAAGAAATGGCGACTGTCAGCATTACCATAAACAATCGGACAGTCAGTGTTCCATCAGGAATAACGGTTCTCAAGGCGGCTCGGGAGATAGGAATAGATATACCCACTCTCTGCAATCACCCTGCACTTGTGCCATCTGGAGCCTGCCGGATGTGCGTTGTGGAGATTCAGGGACAGCGCATGTTACAGACTGCCTGCACTTTTCCCGTTGCAGAAGGGATGGACATTCAAACGGAATCGCCACGGGTCGTCAGCGCCCGGAAGCTGGTCCTGGATATGCTTTTCTCCGAGCGAAACCACTTCTGCATGTTTTGTGAGGCCAGCGGAAATTGCGAGCTTCAATCCATGGGTTATCGCTATGCTATCGACCACTGGGTCTACCCAACATATATAAAATCTTTCCCGTTGGATGGCTCCCATCTACGGCAAGTTATGGATCACAATCGGTGCATCCTGTGCGGCCGTTGCGTGCGCGGCTGCAACGATCAGGTTGCAAATCACACCCTGGGATTGCGGGAACGCGGCTCACAAACCATGGTTCATGCCGATTCGAATATCCGGTGGGGAGAATCATCCTGCATCTCCTGTGGAACCTGTCTTCAGGTATGCCCGACCGGAGCCATCTTCGAAAAGAGATGTGCTTTCATGGGACGCGATACGCAAACGGAACACATCAAGAGCACCTGCAGCCAATGTAGCGTGGGTTGCGGAATAGAGGTAATCACACGCGGCGGAAATGTGATGCGAATCAAGGGCGATTGGGAAGCCCCGGTGAATACGGGACTGCTTTGCCGGATCGGCCGCTACGATCCGCTTCAGGACCCGCGTCAACGGATTACCGCCCCCATGATCCGGAGAAAAGGCAGGCTGGAGCCGGCAAGCTGGAAAGAAGCCATCAATGCTGCCGCCAAGCGGTTCGGAGAGGTGCAGGACCGGGATGCTGTCGGCGTGCTTGTGTCCGGTCAGGCGAGCAATGAAGCTCTTTATCTGCTGGAACGGCTCTTCCGGCAGGAGTTCAATGTAACGAATATTGGTTTGCTCGACAAAGCAGCAGAAAGGGTATTCGAGAAACAGGGGACCTTCTCTGATATTGAGAAAAGCGATCTCATTCTGGTGGTCGGTACCGATCCTGCGAACAATCAACCCGTTGCGTCCTACTTCGTAAAACGCGCCATTGACAAAGGGGTGAGACTCATCCTGATTGATGATCAGGAAAACGGATTGTCACCTCTGGCATTCAGAGTACTGACCCAGCAGGAGTGCGATGCGGCCATCGAGATGGCCGATCGTGCCGAACATCCCGTTGTTCTTTATGGGACGAGGATGGCCGGTTTAACTTCTAACGCCCTGAAGAAAATTTCCCATAAAGCTACCTTCATACCGCTCGAACCGGTCACAAATTCATGTGCCGCGACGGCTTTCGACTTGAACAGCGTTTTCTATCCATCCGGGCTTAAATCGCTTTACGTTCTTCTGGGAGAGCAGTCCTGGGATAAGGAAGATCTTCTCCTGAAGAGTTTGCCTAAAAGTACATTTATTGCCGTCCAGACCGCTTACATGTCTTCCCTGACCGATCGGGCGGATCTCGTTTTACCGACGACTATCTGGTCGGAAGGGAGCTGCAGCCTTACGAATACGGAAGGCCGTATTCAATTTGTGAACAGAGCAGTCATGCCGGCGGGAGAGGTAAAATCCGACTGGGAAGTCCTCTCTTTGCTTGCAGACAAACTAGGGAAAAGGCTCGGCGCCTCATTGGAAGATCTTTCATCCTCTGCCGCTGCAATCATTCAGGAAAGGAGAAACCGGGATGCCAAAAGTTAAGATCGCCACCGATTGGCTGGCGGGATGCTCCGGATGCCATATGTCGCTGCTCGACATCGATGAACGTATCGTCAAACTGCTGGAGATGGTGGATTTGACTTCCAGTCCGATAACCGATTTGAAACACCCTCCCGAAGAAGGTGTCACAATCGGAATTCTGGAGGGGGCGATCAGCAACAACCACAATATTGAAGTCGCCAAAAGAATGCGGGCGCGATGTCAGATCCTGATTGCCGTGGGAGACTGCGCCACCTTCGGCGGAATTGTCGCGATGCGCAATCTCGTCGGAACGGATGAGGCATTAAAGCGGGCCTATCTCGATACGGAAAGCGTTTGCGACGGCCTCATCCCCGATTCTCCGGAACTCGGAAAGCCGCTTGATTTAGTGACGGACCTCGACAAAGTGGTTAAGGTCGATCTCTTCATTCCAGGCTGTCCACCTCGCACGGAAGCGTTATGGTATGCCTTGACGGAATTGCTGGCCGGACGTACGCCGGTTATTCTGCCCGATGATGTATTCACCTACGATTAAGGAGAAATGCCGTGGGAAAGAAAATAACCATTGAGCCGGTAACCAGAATTGAAGGGCACGGACGGGTTACGATTCATTTAAACGATCAAGGCGTTGTTGAACAGACTTTTTTCCATGTAGACGAATTTCGGGGAATGGAAAAATTCTGTGAGGGACGCCCCTACCAGGAGATGCCCCAGATCACACAGCGGATTTGCGGCATCTGCCCGGTCAGTCATCATCTGGCGGCAGCCAAGACCTGCGACGCAATAGATCGTGTCGAAGTGCCCCGTCCGGCAAGATTATTGCGAGAGCTGATGCATATGGGACAAATGGTTCAGTCGCACGCTCTGCACTTTTTCTATCTGGCATGCCCCGATCTGCTCCTCGGCTTTGATGCCGATCCGGCCATAAGAAATATAGCCGGAATCATCAAGGAAAATCCTCAACTGGCACTAAAAGCAGTGAACCTGCGACGGTTCGG
>DHHG01000225.1 GCA_002403175.1 Syntrophaceae bacterium UBA4778
GAGCTTCCTGCCGATATCCAGCCCCCTGTCAATGAAATCGGGGCCATAGGACTGTCCGGTTCGTGTGCGGAAGGTCTCACGAATTTTTTTTATTCCCTCAAGTTTGTTTTCAAAATTATTGAATAGATCTGAAAGATCTGTAATTCCTTTTGATTCCAGGATATTCCAGAGGGTCTGAGTAAAATTTTCCGGCCCCCAGCGAAACTTGTCTGCATCATAGAGAGCATCAGAAAGTAGTTGAGCATCGGGCTCTTCCATATGCTGAGCAGGTTGAAAAGCCTCGTGATTTGAAATGGCATGGACGATCATTTCAATTTCGACGTCCTCCAAAGAAAAATCTTCTTTGCGTTTTTTGAGGATTTTTTCAGCTTCAGTGGCGCCGAGTTGCGCATGATCTGGGTGTGATCTTTTGATGTCGTGCAGAACTCCTGAAATATGAGCCAAAAAAGAAAGTCTTTCAATTTGTTCGTAATCAAATGGGAGAACAGATCTTTCAAGTAGAACGATAGCCCCTGCGTCGATGGCGACATTTCGAACGTGAACTGCACCATGTCCGGCCAGATCGGGTTCCATTAATACAACTTTGAGGCATTCACGAACCGATGCGCTTCTTTCAAATGCAATTCGTGATTTTTCGATGATATCTTTCCTCTCAATTGTAAATTTCGGGAACCCAATTGTATCGGCTATCTCAAGGCAAATTCTTCGTAGTTCTGGATAATTGTTAGATATATTCATATTCACTTTCTTTCCATTTCCTTTGTATTTGCCCAAAGTTCAGAGGTAAAGCTATATGCCATTACTTAGAAAAATCAAGAAAAATGAAGAAATATGTGCAAATCATTTCCTGGAAAATCCTTGACTACGTTAATAAACTCATAATAAATTGAACTCCGTCAAAATTAAAGAAAAACTGAATGATCCTTTTAAATTTTGTTTGAATTAATCCAAAGGAGTAATAGCTTGATCCCGAGATATTCACGTGAAAAGATGTCCGTTATTTGGAAACCCGAATATAAATTCAAAAAGTGGCTGGAAATTGAAATTTGTGTTTGTGAGGCATACGCATCAAAAGGGGAAATTCCCAATGAAGCTTTGCAAAAAATAAAAGAAAATGCCGGATTTGATATTCAGCGAATAGATGAGATCGAAAAAGTAGTAAAGCATGATGTAATTGCCTTTTTAACTTCTGTTTCAGAGAAGGTTGGCGAGGAAGCGCGCTTTATTCATATGGGGATGACGTCCTCGGATATTCTTGATACGTCGCTTGCGCTTCTTTTAAAAGAGGCCGCAGATATTCTCCTGGAAGATATCGATAAGCTTCTAGAAATACTAAAGAATCAAGCATACAGATTCAAAAATACACTCATGATCGGTCGTTCCCATGGCATTCATGCAGAGCCGACCACATTTGGATTGAAATTGGCTCTTTGGCATGACGAGATGTTCCGAAATAAGGAGAGATTGGAAAGGGCTAAGGATAGAATTGCCTATGGCAAAATATCCGGCGCGGTAGGTACATTTGCTTTTATAGATCCTTTCATTGAGGAATCCGTATGTGCCAAGCTGGGGCTAAAACCTGCTCCAGTTTCTACCCAAATTGTTCAGCGTGACAGGCATGCAGAATTTTTTTCAACGCTGGCAATTATCGCCTCATCCATCGAAAAGTTTGCTGTAGAAATTCGTCATCTGCAGCGAACAGAGGTCCGTGAGGCGGAGGAATTCTTTTCGACAGGACAAAAAGGCTCCTCGGCAATGCCACATAAGCGAAACCCGATATTGTCTGAAAACCTTTCCGGTTTGTCACGGCTTATGAGATCGTATGCTGTTGCTGCCTTGGAAGATGTTTCTCTTTGGCATGAGAGAGACATCAGTCATTCTTCCGTAGAGCGAGTCATTTGCCCGGACGCGACTATTTTGCTTGATTTCATGCTGGATCGGTTTACTCGGTTAATGGAAAACCTTATGGTTTATCCAGACCGAATGCTGGAAAACTTGAACATGACCAGAGGTCTTATTTATTCTCAGATGGTGCTTCTGAAGCTCATCGATAAAGGGGAAAGCCGTGAAAGAGCTTATGCGATGGTGCAGCGCAATGCTATGCGTTCTTGGGAGAATGGGCTCGAATTCAGGGAATTGCTTATGTCCGATCAGGAAATCATGTCCCGTTTAAATAATGAAGATCTTGAGTCGATTTTTAGTACCGGAAACTTTTTAAAACAGGTTGATTTCATATTTAATAGAGTATTTAAAACCGAAAATTGAACGGAATGGGGCTAGAATGAAGAATTCTTTACGGTTCATCTTATTGATTTCTATTCTGTTTCTTTTTGCTGGCTGTAGTACAGTGGAGCCGGTTATCGATGATTATGTCAGCATTGCAAAAAAGAACGATGTTTCAAATGAATATGCAAGCGAGTTGGCTAAATGGACAAAAAAAGGAATTCTCTATTCTGAATTTGAGACTCGAGCGTATATTATTTCCACTTATATGAGTCCTGAATTCCGAAGAGCTTATGAACAGGAATATTCACGCCTTTATGAACTGAGTTTGTCTGAGCAAATTAAATATTCCAGAATTAAAACGAATCAGGAAAAGGAAAGTACGGAATTTTATGTCTATGCCTATAATCCTGATCGAGATGCTATAGACTTTTCCAAGGCAGATTCTATATGGAAGATATATCTCCTCGATGCCAGAGGTTTACGCATTGAACCCATTGATATTCGCCAGATCAAGAATATTAATCCTCTCGTAGAGCAGCTCTACCCATATGTGAATCAATATCACGGCAAATTTTACAGCATTAAATTCCCACCCTTATCAGCTCCTCAAAAACAGCGCTTGACAATGGTATTTACCGGAGTGTTGGGGCATATTGATCTTGTTTGGCAATAATCATAAAATGGTATTTTATTAAACTAAATAGGTAATCTGAATGTGAATGATAGGGGCTATTTCTTTGCCCAAAGGATTTACATATCCCGTTTTTTTATGTTATAAGCTGATACTTATTTTGGAAGAAGGTTACGTTAAATGCTCGTTTTAGCGATTGAATCATCCTGCGATGAGACGGCGGCAGCTGTTGTTAAGGATGGTAGAATATTATTATCAAACATTATATCCTCGCAAGTTGATATACATAACAAATATGGTGGCGTGGTTCCAGAGATAGCATCCAGGAAGCACATTGAAGCCATAGCCCCTGTTATCATGCAGGCTCTGGATAATTCAGGTTTGACACTGGAACAAGTTGAGGGTATTGCGGTCACGCGTGGTCCAGGTCTGATAGGCTCTCTTCTTGTCGGTTTATCCACGGCAAAAGCCATTGCTTATGCGAAAGGGATTCCTTTCGTAGGCGTAAACCACTTGGAAGGACATGTAGCTTCCGTTTTTTTGGGTGATTTGAAGCCAGAGTTTCCGTTTATTGCGCTGGTTGTATCCGGTGGACATACAACAATATATTTGGTTAAGAATTTTGAAAAATTTCACATTTTGGGGCAGACTCGAGATGATGCTGCCGGTGAGGCCTTCGATAAGGCAGCAAAATTGCTTGGAATAGGATATCCGGGCGGAGTTGTTATTGATCGATTAGCAAAAAAAGGAGATATTTCGTTTATTCGTTTTCCGCGATCTATGAGAGATAGCCTAGAATTCAGCTTTAGCGGACTAAAAACATCTCTCCTCAGTTATGTTAAGAAAAAGGCTGAAGCTATTTCAGAGGAGGAGTTGCCGCATATTGCCGCAAGTTATCAGGAGGCCATTATTGATGTGCTGGTGGAAAAGACATTTCGAGCCGCCGAAGAAAATGGGATAGACAAAATTGCCGTAGTCGGAGGAGTAGCCGCAAACAGTCGTCTACGATCTAGGTTTAGGGAAGAAGGTGAGAGGAAAGGGTTTGGGATTTTTATCCCACCTGCTATCCTCTGTACGGATAATGCGGCAATGATTGCAGTTGTTGGCGATTATTTACTGGAAAATGGAAAGCGAGACGGACTCGATCTGAATGCGGTATCTCGATGGCCTCTGGAGATAATGTGAATGCTTAGTTTGAAGTCTAAATGTAGAGCGTTTTATAAGTCATTTATTTGCCTCAAGGGTGATCCTCGGAAAATAGCAATGGGCATGGCCATCGGTGTCTTTATTGGAGTTACTCCGACAATCCCGCTGCACACTGTATTGAGTATAGCGGTTATCTTTCTTTTCAGACAAAATCTCACTGCAGCTTTGTTAGGTATTTGGATTAATAATCCTTTGACCATTCCTGTTTTTTATTTTACGGAATATGAGATTGGGAGATATATTCTTGGTTGGGAGAGATACAGTTTAGCACTGAATAGCTTTAATATACATGACCTATTTAGAATAGGTTGGGAAATCTTTTATCCTCTTCAAGTAGGTGGACTCATAATAGCTCCTTTCTTTGCAGTGCCCGCATATTTTATTACTTACAAAGCTTTGTTGGTTATTAGAAGAAGGGGGTTGGATGCCGACTGCGAGCGAACTGCTGAAAAAATATGAGATAAGGCCTCTAAAAAGATTAGGTCAATATTTTCTGATCGACCAGAACATCCTTTCTAAAATAATCAATATCGCAGAAATTAAGAATGACGAAACTGTATTAGAAATTGGAGCAGGTCTGGGGGTCTTGACGGCGCTTTTGGCTGAAAAAGCGCATAAGGTAATTGCTGTAGAGATCGATCCGTTTATGATCAATATCCTCAGAGAGGAATTAAAAGATTTCAAGAATATCGAGATTATTCATCAAAATATTTTAAATTACGACTTCTCCAAAGCTCTCGGTAGGGCCGAATCCTTCAGTAAACGTTTAAAGGTAATCGGCAACATTCCTTATAACATATCTACTCAAATTCTTTTTCGACTTCTAGAAAACCGTTCCATTATATCGACAATGGTCCTGATGTTTCAAAAGGAAGTAGCCGATCGGATCATCTCCGGACCAGGCAGTAAAAATTATGGAATATTATCTGTTCTGACCAGAATGTATGCACATGCAGAAAGGGAGATATTAGTTTCACCTACCTGTTTTCGTCCGGCGCCAAACGTTGAATCAGCCATATTGAAAATTGTTTTCCGAAAGGATCCCTTGATTAAATTAAACTGCGATACTGAGTTCTTTTTTAAAATTGTAAAAACTGCATTTGCACAGCGCCGTAAGACATTGTTAAATAATCTGAAACATTCTCCGTTTGCTTCTTCATCTCCTGATCTGGAGAATATCCTGAAGGACATTGAAATAGATGGGATGAGACGGGGAGAGACACTCTCCGTAGAAGAATTTGCCGTGCTCAGCAATGCTATATATGAATCAGTTTCTGCACGGATCGATTAATTCCCTAATTTTATTGAACAATCGCGAATTGAAAATAGCTTGACACTCTCCTTGGAGTTTGATAACTACAAATTAACGCCTGGATCCGTCAGTGGACTGGGACGAGAGGTAGAAGATAAGTGGAAAAGCACGCCTATCGTCCTAGAGGATGATAGGTTTTTTTTTGAGGATAGTTATGGAAATCATCAATACGGTAAAAACGATGCAGGTCTTCTCTGAAAAAAAGCGGAGAGAGGGGCTAACAATAGCATTCGTTCCTACCATGGGATATCTCCATGATGGGCATCTTGCCCTGATTCGTGAAGCCAAAAAGAATGGGGATTGTACAGTCGTCAGCATCTATGTAAATCCGACACAATTCGGACCAAATGAAGATCTTTCCAAGTATCCCCGTAATTTTGATAGAGATTCTCAGCTCTGTGGAAAAGAAGGTGTCGATGTCGTTTTTTTCCCACCGGATCACGAAATGTATCCCCCCCATTATCAGACATATGTGGAAGTTGGGGAGGTAACACAGAATCTTTGCGGTTTAGCTCGTCCTGGGCATTTCCGGGGAGTTGCTTCAGTCTGCGCAAAACTCTTCAATATGGTGAAACCGCATGTAGCTGTTTTTGGAATGAAAGATTATCAGCAATTGGTTGTTATAAGGACGATGGTGCGCGATCTTAACATGGATCTGGAAATTAAAGGGATGCAGACAATCCGCGAGCCGGACGGTTTGGCCATGAGTTCAAGAAATATTTATTTAAAACCGGAAGAGAGAGAATCGGCTTTGAGCCTGAGCCGTTCACTAATAATCGCAAAAGATCTTTTCGAAAAAGGTGAGCGTGATTCTTTTACAATCATCGGAAAAGTGGAAGAAATTATCAATAGCTATCCATATACGAAAATCGATTATGTTCAGATTTGCGATACGACAACAATGAGAGATATCAATATAATTGAAAAGGGAAAAGCAGTGATTGCACTTGCTGTGCGGGTAGGTGTCGCCAGACTGATCGACAACTATGTTTTCGGCGATTCGCTCGAATTGAAAACGATTACATTTTAGGATAATTGCCATGCAGAGATTTATGCTTAAATCTAAAATCCATAGAGCTAAAGTAACAGATGCAAATCTGGATTACGAGGGCAGCATTACCATTGATTCAAGTCTCCTCGAGAAAACGGACATTCTTCCTTATGAAAAGGTGGAAATTTATAACGTCTCCAATGGAGAGAGATTCTCGACTTATGCAATTAAGGGCGAAAGTGGTTCCGGAATCATTTGCATTAATGGAGCGGCTGCTCGCAAAGCATCAAGAGGAGACATTATCATCATAGCGAGTTATGTTATAACGGATGATGCCGAAGCGAAAAGCTGGAAACCAAAATGTATTTACGTGAACGAAAATAATCGCGATAAAAATCAATAAAAGAGTTAATATCTTTATTTCGGTATGCCGGAATGAAAGAGATAAGTGGCTGCTCTGTTTTATAAGGACGAGTACCCGCGGCAGACTTTTGAAGCAAGCAAATTGAAGCGAGGCGTTTGGGTCTCGCTTTTTTTATAAAATAGAAAGTTAATGGAGATCCTTTGATGAAGAAAAAATTAAAAAAGATATTATTAACTGGGATTGCCGTCTTAGTACCGATGGGATTGACTATTTATATCTTTTTTTTCCTGATTTCCATTATGGACGCCATTTTGCTAATAATTCCTTCGAATTTCCACCCAGATGAGCTGATTGGATTTCACATTCCGGGTTTGGGATTCATCATCATTTTTATACTTACGTTGTTGATCGGATTGGTTACGAACAGTTATCTAGGTAAAAAATTCATTGACTGGGGAGAGAATATCATCGATAAGATTCCGGTTGTTAGAAACATTTATAAACCCACTAAGCAGCTGGTTGATTCTCTTGTAAGCAACGGCATGAAGAATTTCAACCGGGTTGTTATGATCGAATTTCCAAGAAAAGGGGTATATACAATCGCCTTCGTGACGGGGCATGCTGGAGGTGAAGTAAAGGGACGAATCGGTTCCGATTATATAAATGTATATGTTCCAACAACCCCCAATCCAACATCCGGATATTTTTTGATTGTTTCGGAAAGGGAAGTGATCAACCTTGATATGACCGTAGAAGAGGCATTTAGAATGATCATATCTATAGGACTGGTTGTGCCCGAAACAGAATGCTATAAAAAGGTTAGTATCGGAGCAAACTGAGCTATTCATCTATAAGTTCTGATATAATCTGCTCTAATGCTTTCAAAAATGAAGATGGAAAGGAGAATTTAATGCTGATTACGTCTGAATCGATCAAGGTCGGACATCCCGATATTGTAGCCGATTCCATCGCGGCCAATGTCATCGCTGCCATTTTGGATGAAGAGGCAAAACTCGGGTTAAACGTGGATAATATGCCGCATTGCGGTCTTGAGGTATTCCTCGGTAAGGGTATCTGCCTTATCGGTGGCGAAGTGACAACGAGGATTTATGTAGAAATAGAAAAGATAGTTCGGGATACCGTTGTTGGAATTGGTTATAACGACTGCGCTGTCGGGCTGAATGGCTGTTCAATGGGCGTGCTCAATGCGATCATTCCCCAATCTCCGGACATCAATATCGGATCGAGAGCAGGTTTAGGCAAATACAAAGAATTGGGAGCTGGCGATCAGGGGATTATGTATGGTTATGCCTGCAATGAAACAAAAGAATTGCTCCCTCTGACTTACGTATTAGTGAACAGAATGATGCGGTGCTTTGAAAATTGCGGAATTCCATATTTTGCACCCGATGGAAAGGGGCAAGTTACAGTTGAGTACGATGATAAAACAGGGCTTCCGAAGAGAGTAGCCAAAGTCCTCATGTCCAATTCCATTGATTACCGTTTTGCGCCGAAAAGGAAATCGGAAATTGAAAGGGAAGCGAAAAGAATTGCTTTTTCCTGTTTGGAAGGCTGGGCGGATAAAAAAACCGAATTTCTGTTTAATCCGACCGGCGAGTGGCAGGCGGTGAATTCCTGCAGCGCGGCTGACTCAGGTGTTACGGGGCGTAAGCTTGTTGTTCAGTTCTACGGTGGATACCCGGGTGCTCAGATGGGAGGAGGAGCTGTCGTAAATAAAACTCCTGAAAAGGTTGATTGCTCTGCAGCCTTCGGTGCTCGCTATGTTGCCAAGAATATAGTTGCCGCCGGCCTTGCGGCAAAATGTTCTGTTCAGTTGGCATATGCTATTGGCGTTGCCAAACCGATGTCGATATATATAAATACATTCGGCACAGGGAAAATAGCGGACAGCAAATTATCTGGAATCGTTTCCAGGATTTTTGATCTTACTCCGAGAGGAATGATAGAAAAATTCAAGCTTCTGGAAGGTAATATTTACAGGAAAATTCCGAAAACGCTATTCCTTGATAATTATTCGTGGGAAAAAACAGACGCAGTGAAATTGCTTCAAAAAGAGGTGCTGTCCAAATAAAGGAAATTTTCATTTGTTCAGGATCTGAAACAATTTAAATTCACCTATCACTTTATGCACTCTAGTTGATAAATCAGAACAGGAGAATAAATGAAATACGAAATAAAAGATATTAAACTGGCGGAGCAAGGCAAGCTCAGTGTGGAATGGGCAAACAAAAGCATGCCCGTTCTTAACAGTATTAAAGAGAGATTTCTCAAGGAAAAGCCCCTGAAGGGAATCCGAATGGGGATCTGCCTTCATGTTACAACGGAAACGGCAAGTCTTTTAGAGACCTTGAAAGCGGCTGGCGCGGAGCTGGCTGTCTGTGCCTCCAATCCCCTCAGCACCCAGGATTATGTCGCATCTTATTTAGTCAAATGTCATAAGATTCCGGTCTTTGCGATTAAGGGTGAAGACACTAAAACATATTATAATCATATCAATTCGGTTTTAGATATCCATCCTATGATGACGATGGATGATGGAGCTGATCTGGTCTCCATGATCCATTCCCAGCGCAAGGATCTAATCGGAAAAGTAATCGGCGGCACGGAGGAAACTACCACCGGAGTCATACGACTGAAGGCTATGGCAGAGAAAGGAGTTTTGCGTTTTCCCCTGATAGCAGTCAATGATGCACACACAAAATTCATGTTTGATAACCGCTATGGAACGGGGCAAAGCACAATAGACGGCATTATCAGGGCAACCAATCGATTGATAGCCGGGTCCGTTTTTGTAGTATGTGGTTACGGCTGGTGTGCGAAAGGATTAGCCATGAGGGCGCGCGGGATGGGCGCCAATGTTGTTGTAACCGAGATTGATCCGCTACCTGCACTGGAAGCGGTTATGGACGGATTCAGGGTTATGCCGATGGCGAAAGCAGCGGAAATAGGTGACTTTTTCTGCACACTAACGGGCAATATCAATGTGATCCGGCAGGAGCACTTTCTGAAGATGAAAGACGGAGCCATTGTAGCGAATTCAGGCCATTTTAACGTTGAGCTGGATATTCCAGCTCTCAGAAAAATATCATCATCGGTGAGGACAATCAGGACTTTTATTGAGGAATTCACTTTAAGCACGAGCGGAAAAAGAATTTACGTGCTCGGTGAGGGGCGTCTGGTGAATTTAGCTGCTGCTGAGGGACATCCTTCCAGTGTCATGGATATGAGTTTTGCGAACCAAGCGTTATCAGCCGAATATATGGCTAAAAATTCCGGTAAACTAGAGAACAAGGTCTATGCGGTTCCAGAAAAAATCGATAAAGAAATCGCTCGACTCAAATTGGAATCTATGGGAGTAAAAATAGATAAATTAACTTCCGAGCAGAAAAAATATTTGAGCTCCTGGGAAATCGGAACCTGATATTATAGATTTCTATTCAATGTAAAGAGGCGTAGGGGAGCCGAAAGGCTCCCTTTTTTATTGAATCAAACAAGGCTACGCAGGACAAATCATCTTACGTTTTTACGCGCAAATACATGATCAAACCGAGAATACCCAAAATGAGATTTGCAGACCATGCCGCCAATAAGGGAGGTATAATCAGAGATCGTCCAATCGATAGACAAAAAGCAAAAACGATCCAATAGGAAAACCCGATAACAATACCGGCACCGATACTCATGGCTACCCCCCCGCTACGTTCAGATTTTAGCGAAAAGGAAATTCCTATAATTGTTAATACAATATTGACCATAACAAAGGCTATTTTGCCGTGCATATCTGCAAGGTAGCTGCTTGGGTCAAAACCTTCGGTCCGAAGTTTCTCGATGTATTTTCTTAATTCCAGAAATCCCATCTGATTTGTATCTTTCTGCACGGTTTTCAGATCCGAAGGCGTTTCTGGAATATCGATGATCTTTCGGGAAATCCTTTCGAGAACCGGAAAATCACCTTGAGAGAATTTGGTAATTAAAATATCAGAACA
Organism: Syntrophaceae bacterium UBA4778; assembly: GCA_002403175.1. Next base: position 10,738 of record DHHG01000225.1, read on the forward strand.
GACCCATTGATTGTTTTCCCATTTGGCTGTTTTGGCATCAATACGCATTGCCAGTCTAAACTCCCGATCGAAATAATTGACTGTAATGCCTTTAAGTGTATTTGTATGAGGGTCGAAAAGGGAAAAATTGTAAATAGCATCTTTAGATCGATGCCAAATTTGGTTTTGTTTGAATACGCCTAGATTACGCTGTTTTTTAATTTCGACGTTTTCAATATATTTCACTTTCTGATTTGCTGCAGGCGTAATAAATTCATTAAAAAGAAAAGCGAAGGCACTAATAACCAGAGCACAAATTAAAAGAGGAAGAGACACCCGGTAGAGACTGATTCCACAGGATTTCATGGCAACAACTTCACTGTTTTTCGAAAAAAACGAGAATGCCAGGAGCGATGCCAAGAGCACGGAAACCGGCATCGTATGAGAAATAATTTGAGGTATTCCGTATAAAACATGTCCGCCCATCTGAAATATAGTGGCGTCATTACTGAGAAACATCCGAATTTTACCAAAAAAATCCACGATTAGGTAAAGAAGGGTAAAGGATATCATCGTGAGGAGAAACCATTTGCAATATTCTCTTAAAATATACCGATCGAGAATGGTCATTTTTTATTTCCTTTGAACTTTTCAATCCAAGGCGAGATCCGACCGGAAATTTTAGATAAAATTGGTTTTTCTTGTGCCGACATAATGAATAAGTATAAACCCAAGGCACCGAGAATGGCATTCGGAGCCCAAACAGCAAGAATGGGTGAGATTTTTCCCGTCTCGCCCATCGCTTCACCGGCAAGTTGAAGCGTATAATAAAAAACTACAATCAGAATACCCACCGTAAATCCCCGAGATTTTCCCGATCTTTTACTAACAATCCCGAAGGGAACGGCAAGAATGGCAAAAACGAGACAGGAAAGAGGGATAGAGAGTTTTTTATGGAGCTCAATGACCATGTCACGAATTTCATCAGTCTTCCTATCTGATATTTTTATATTTACTAGGAGTTCGTCTATGGTCATATCGCGACTCCCTTTTTTAATTTTATTATCACTGCCGGCTGCTGCCTTTTTCAAATCTAGATTGACATCGTAGGAACTGAAATCGGTTTTTTTGTATTTCGTAAGACTGGAATCAACAGAATGTATGCTTCCATCCATTAATCTGAGAGTTACCTTCAAGGTGTTTGGATTTGAAATGAGATATCCTCGTCTGGCAATAATCGTTGTGGGTTCGTTTGCGAGGCGACTATCGGATATCAGAATGCCTTCCATCGAGTCTTCATTAGTCGTAATGCGATCCGCATAGAGAACGAGATCCTGAAAATCATCATTGAAAAATTTCTCTTTGATACCGATACTGGCTTTTTGCTGAACGATTTGGAACAAAAGATCCTTTGTTGCCTGATTGCATAGAGGGGCATAATAGCCGATGACCGCAGTAAATAAACATACGATGCAAGCCATGAAAATAATGGGTTGAATAAGTCGGTACAGGCTGATACCTGAGGCCCGCAAAACCGTTATTTCATTATCTCCCGACAATCTACCCATTCCTATCAGGATCGCTATGAGAAGAGATATCGGCATGGTGAAAGTTAGGAAGGAGGGCATTATGAAAATGATTAACTTAGAAATATCATAAAACTGAACTCCCTTATTGACCATCAACTCAATGATTTGAAGTATTTTCCCGATCATCAGGACGAAGGTAAAAACAAGAAGTGTCATGATGAAGGGGAATCCGATCTCCTTCGAAATATATCTGTTTATTATTCCAAACATGGTCGAAGTGTATATCATAATTCATGATTCTATGTAAGTGATTCATTGAGGCGCTGCATAGATTGATTGGTCCACTTTGAAAGTGTTTATTGTCTAAGGAATAAAAAAAACAATTAACTGCTTAAGATCGTTAATTATTGTTATTTAAGACAAAATTTGATAGCCTGCCCGCAATCTTTTTAAAGGGGTGTTCCATGATTGACTTGCATATGCATTCTATTTTTAGTGATGGTGAGCTGATCCCATCAGAGCTGGTAAGAAGGGCGGCAGCATCCGGATACAGGGGACTTGCCATAACGGATCATGCCGATCACTCAAATTACGATTTCATTATACCCAGGATTTCTCAAATCTGCCGCAAACTTACTGAGACTATGCAAATGAAAATTATATCGGGAATCGAAATTACCCATGTACCCCCTGCGTTAATCTCCGAGCTGGTTACAGAATCAAAAAAATTAGGAGCGGCGATTGTGATTTGTCACGGTGAAACCATCGTAGAACCGGTTGAGCCGGGCACCAATCTCGCTGCAATAGAGGCAGGCGTCGATATTCTTGCTCATCCGGGACTTATATCAGAGGAAGAAGTGAGATTGGCTGCCAAAAAATCTATTTTTCTGGAAATCTCAGCAAGAAAGGGTCATAGCCTGACCAATGGTCACGTAGCGGCTTTGGCAAGAAAATGTGGCGCACGCTTGGTATTAAACACCGATAGTCATGCTCCTCAGGACCTGATCAATTCAGCATTTGCAGCGCGTATAGCCGCCGGCGCAGGGCTTTCGGAGAATGAAACAGCCCTGATGTTTGGCAATTCAGAAATATTATTAGAAAGAACGTTTGGAAAATGAGGGTTGTTTTCTTATCGGATGTCCATTTGAGACGGGAGAAAGACCATCGCTATCAGAGACTCCTTTTGTTTTTCGATCAGATCATAGGCCGTGTCGATCATTTGTATATCGTTGGCGATTTCTTTGATTTCTGGTTCTGCTCCAGCAGGAAGATTTATCCTGAATATGTTTCGGTTATTCATAAATTATTGGATCTGAAGAAAGCCGGTACGAAGATCCATTGGTGCGAAGGGAACCACGATTTCTATTTGAAATCCTATTTCACCGATAAGCTTGGTATGGATGTCTTCACAGATTGGGCTGATATTCATCTGGACGGGAAGAAGGTCTTAATCGGGCATGGAGATGTCGTCGATAGAGAAAACACAGGCTATTTAGCTCTTCGATGGATTTTGAGATCCAAGATATTTTATCTTTTCCAATGGCTGATCCCCCCATTCATGCGCTGGAAGCTCGCCAGACTAAGTTCCGATGTGAGCAAAGAATTTCCTGAATTATCGAAAGAACAATTAGTTGCCAAAATGGAGGCTTTTTCAGTTCAAAAGATTCAGGACGGATATGATGCGATTATATTGGGTCATTGCCATAAGCCCTTATTGAAGTATATTCAGATTCAGAATCGAAAGGGGATTTTTGCATCCCTCGGTGATTGGATCGAACACGAATCATATCTTTCTTATGAAAATGGAGAATTCAGACTTGAATTCTTTAAACCATAGTGATATACGCACGTTCTTTAAAAAAAATCATCTTTGCAGGAAAGGCAAATTTAGGATAAAATGACCAACTTTGGAGGGCTGCCGCCTGAAAACTCATCGTATGAAAATGCCACGTTTGTTGTAGCTCCCGTTCCATATGATCTTACTTCAACCTATCAATCCGGTTCCAGAAGAGGTCCTTCCGCAATCATCGAGGCTTCAGCCAATATGGAGCTCTATGATGAGGAACTTCGAAAAGAAACTTATCTTTCGGGCATTCATACGTTGGATTTTCTTGAAGTCGATGCGCGCGGTCCGAAGGAAATGGTCGATCGTGTTAGGTCGTGTATAGCGGAGATTGTATCGGATAACAAAATTCCGGTCATGCTGGGAGGAGAGCACAGCATCACATTCGGGGCTGTGAAAGCTGTTAAAGATAGATTTTCTGAATTATCTGTCCTTCAACTGGATGCCCATGCGGATCTCCGAGAATCGTATCAGGGAACTCCATTCAGCCATGCATCGGTCGCCCGACGAATTTCTGAGATAGCCGATTTAATCCAGGTAGGCATAAGGAGCATGAGCGTTGAAGAAGCGCAGTTCATGCAAGGAAGCTCTGTTAAGACCTATGCGGCAGATGTGATGCTTAACAACAGGAACTGGAAAGAGGATATCTGTAAAGATCTTAAAAGCGACGTTTATATATCAATTGATTTGGATGTGTTAGACCCCGGCATCATGCCATCAACAGGAACGCCTGAGCCGGGAGGCATGTGGTGGAATGACGTGCTCGCGTTGATAAAAATGGTTTCGCTAAAATCGCAAATAAGAGGATTTGATGTTGTTGAGCTATCACCCATACCGGGGCTGGTAGCACCCGACTTCCTTGCATCAAAGCTCATATACAGAATAATGGGTTATATAACTGAAAAAGGATAGAAAAGGAGACGGAATTGAGAGAATTTGTTCCAAAACAGATATTTTTTACAAAAGGGGTAGGTACTCATAAGGATGAATTGCATTCTTTTGAGCGTGCATTAAGAGAGGCAGGAATAGAAAAATATAATCTGGTGCAGGTATCCAGTATTTTCCCCCCCGGTTGTAAAATGATCTCGAAATCTCAAGGTTTAAAAGAGCTGGTCCCCGGATCCATAACGTATTGTGTTATGAGCAGGTGCTGCAGCAATGAGCCGAAGAGATTATTGGCGGCTTCTGTCGGATGTGCCATTCCTGCTGATAAATCCGCATACGGGTATATCAGTGAACACCATGCATTCGGACAGACGGAGAAGCAAGCCGGAGATTATGCGGAGGATCTGGCTGCCGCTATGCTCGCATCAACTCTTGGCATTGATTTTAATGTTGATGAAAGCTGGGATGAAAAGAAGGAAATATTCAAAATTAGCGGTAAAATCGTTAGAACACGTAACGTAACGCAATCTACTATTGTAAAGAACAGCGGATATACAACGGTCGTTGCAGCAGCAGTTTTCGTATTTTAAAGGACTTATGGGTTACTATAATAAGGAATAAAACTTCAAAAAGAGATTGACAAAAGCAAATAAAAAAATTATATTAATCAAATAGTTGACGCGGGGTGGAGCAGCTTGGTAGCTCGTTGGGCTCATAACCCAAAGGTCAGAGGTTCAAATCCTCTCCCCGCTACCAATAAAATCAAGGGCTTAGCTGATACCGGCTAAGCCTTTTTTGTTTTTCGTGCTACCCTATTGCTACCCAGAATCTGCATATAGGTGAAATAGAAAATTTATAAAAGAGCCATTATCATGAAGAGTGATGGTCTAACTTAATACTTACTCCTTATCTGTAAAAAGACCGATGCGGTTACAACCCTCAAGAAAGGCTCTCTTAAGAAAATTGGTATCCGCTAACGGGTTTCGGCATGCCTGTCTGGCGAGTGTGTTTAGGAAATCGGCAGGTGAACGGCCGTCTTCCTTCCATTCATCGAGTATTTGCGCCAGCCAATATTTGCCGTCGTTATCACCGCAACACTTGGCCTTGTATCGTTCCTCAATGCCATACACGTCTTTCCAAGTTTCGATTTCTTCGTTAAACGTTGCCGGGCCAAACTCAATTTCAATATCGTCGGGGGTGATTTTATCAAAATCCGACTTTTTAAGATCAATCTTGATTTCGATGTTGAAACTTGATTTTGCATATGGATAGAATGCCTTGCGCCGACCTGCTGCCGTGCTCACAGGATCCTTGCTGTGCTTATAGGTGCTATTACATTTATGGCATGCAGGAGCGAGATTACGGAAGTTAATAGAATTGAAAGGGTAAAGCCCTTTGGGAAGATAGTGATCATAAGCTTCCCGTTTGTTATTGTATACACCCTCGATGTCACCGATTCCGCAAAACGGGCATTTGCCTGTGGTATTTATCTGCATGAAGTTCCGATAGTGATCATCGATATCGCCTTCAATCGTATCGCGGAGTACCTTGAGATCGAGCAACTGCTGTGAATAGAGCTCCTTGAAGAAGATGGCGAGCTGTTTGCTCAGATCTTGATGAACGGGCGCTATGTCGGCGTATTTCGCTAGATGCAGCGTGGTGTCATTGGCGCAGGCCCGTTCGATATCGTTATTGCCCTGATACCACAGCTTGAACTGATCAATCTGCTCAGGGGGCAGTGCTGCGAAGTGGCCGTAGATGCGTTCGACCTGGACATAAAATAAGTCCCCAGCCTTCGTATGGTCATAAAAGAAGGAGGTCATCAGCCTTTTGAGATCGGGATCGCCGTCAAACAGGTCAGGATGAAAAGAACCGCTGCCGGGCGCCTTGCACCACACCTCATAAAAGATGAAGTCGATGAACGCCTGCATTTTATCCATTTGATGGGGCACATATTGATAGGGGAAAAGCATCAGCCCTGCACCTCCATGCTGTCGAGGATGGTTTGGATCAACAGCACCTTTTCCACGGAGTCACCCAGTTCTCGATTGATCTCGGTGAGCAGCTGCTCTTTGTCATCCCCGTCTTCAAAGCGTTTTCGCAAGCCCTTCAGAATTGTCTGCGCATGGCCACCGATGGTTTCGCGTTTGCCGAAGGTGTTCATGGTGATTTTGTTGATCGATGCGCCGAAAGTATTGTAATCGGGTTTGCTGACACTGACGATATTATTTGCTTTATTGAACACCAGCACCTTTTCCGACCTGCTATCTGAGATCAGGAATGGGGTGTGGGTCGTGACCAGCATATCATGGCTGCATTTAGGCCCTTTGAAGCACTGATCCAGACGGGTGATAAAGTTTGAACGCCAGTCGGGATTGAAGTGGGTCTCCGGCTCATCGAGTAGAAACAGGCTGTTTTTATTTTTGAACAGCAGGCAGAGCCCCAGACTATGAAGCAGTTGATGTTCGCCGTCAGAGAGGTTTTTGAGCATAACCGGCTCATCTACGTCGAGCTTACTGAATTTTACAAACTTGAAGCGCATAATGCGCTCGTCTGAGGCCAGGGTCGGCACGGTTTCGCTGACATAGTGGCTTTCGGATTGGTACAGATCGGTCTTTAGCCCCTCGTTAACGGCGTACAGATTGAGTGTCAGCAGCACTTGAAAGGCTTGAAACAGCGCGATCGGGGAATCATTGATCTCAAAGTCGAAATTCTCCCGAAATGCAAGCCGCGTCGAATCGTTCACATAGTAATCGAGATAGAGTGTATCGATGGCCTCGTCGATAAACCAGCAAGTGGCGCAACGCTTCAATCGGCTGACGATCCGATCTGGTTTGTCGTCGCCTTCCAACAATGCCATCAGATTGACCCGATAGCGGCGTTCCGATTCGTCCTCGGACATTGTTTCGATGAGGGCCGGATTGCATTTGATGATATCTTCGATTGTTTCGTGCTTGCTTTCGTCCTGAGTTCCAAACGCCGGAATTTGGTTCTTGTCGATATCGATGCTGCGTCGAATTATTATTCGGAACTCTTTCAGCTTATCCACGCCGACGTCTTCGCGAAACCGCCTCAAGGCATCCTCTTTATGAAACAGCAGGTTACAGAGCAGGATTGCCTGGCTGAAGCCACTGTCCAGATAGACCATCCGGGATTCCGGTCTACCGGGATATGGTAACTGGTTTTTCAGCGCTTCCCAGTATTCGTCAAACTGGACAAAACGCATTTTGAAAAACGGCAGACTGAGAATTTCGTTTTCACCGGAGGAATAAGCCAGGACATATTCCGGCATAAGCTGACGCCCAATTGTTTTTCCGACGATCGGCTCTTCCTCATGGACGCCGTTTTCGTGCTTGAGCCAAAACCACTCTGGCGTTTCGCCAGGTTTCTTGACGATTTTGACGTGCGCTGGACCGTCTGGGCCGCTGATCTTCAAGGCATCTTTCGGCCGGATGAGGTACTCTATTTCAAAGCCGTCGGGCGTCGCTTGTTCACTGCGAAATCCGTTCGGATTTTCCTTTTCATCATAGCGGAAACTGTCCGGCAGGTTTTCAAGGCACATGCACTCCAGATGGTAGAAGATTGCCGCGAGCGCCTCCAGGAGGTTCGACTTGCCGCTGCCGTTGGGTCCGGCGCAGACAAAGGGAGCAAAGCCCTGCTCTTCCTGCGATTCCCATTCGCTTCGGAACTGATACTCAAATCCGGCTTGCAGGCTGCGAAAGCCCTTCGGATCGGTGATCTTGATGCGCAAGAGTTTCATGATCTTTTAACCACGAAAGTCACGAAAAACACGAAAATGGTTTGTTGGGTTTAAAACTGTCATGTTTTTTTGCCTTTATCTCGACGCGGTTGTTGGCGCTGTCCAGGCTCTGCACCAGACGGCCTTGCTCCAGCGCCTCGAATATCCGTGCCTTGAGTTCATCATATTCCGCCACCCCCCAGTCCGGCGCTTCATCTTCCGCCAGTTCCCACAACCGTTGCCGAGCCGCCTCCATAAAAGACTGCGCCGCAAAAGGTGAATCGCCCAGTTGCCCCAGCCAGGCATCCAGCCATTGCCCGAGCAGTTCTTTGCGTCCTTCGGCAGATTGCAATAGGGCTAAATCAAGCGGCGCAGGCAATTCGACCGCATTACCACCTTTCTCCGTTTCGTGTTTTTCGTGGTCGTCTTCTTCCGGGGTTACATCAACAGGCAGCGGCACCCGCGATAAATCCAGCTCGCCCCTAAACGCCTTCTGGCTCAGCGCGCCATAGAGGGATTCCAGATCTGTCAGGCTTTGCTGGTAGCGCGCCTTCAGGCCTTCAACTTTTTCGACAATGGCAGCGAATTCGACTTGAAGTAATGGCAAAGGAAAGGGGATAAGAACTTTTATAAGTTCAGAGGAACGAATGCCTAATGCAGCACTACCCGAGAGCCGACTGGCTAATTTTTTTTGTATATACTTATTATTTAGTACAAACTCCAATACTTCTGGCTGATAGCCATCTTTGCATACCATTGTTATCAGTCTTTGACCCACCGCAAATTTATCAAAACATTTTGGGATTCTGCATGCAAAACCAAAAGTAGCACCTTCTGTTGTAAAGAGTACGTCGTTCGGTTTCGGTACCCCTCTTGTCATTATTCTTTTGTACGTTTCTTCTGTGATATAGTCCAAGCGCTCAACATCAAAGTAGCCACGCCGAACACATTTTGCACTTATTAACGGGATACCGGTCTCAACTCTAGGAGGAGTTTTCCCTCGATAATCAATTAAGTCACAGGCTTTTGTTATTGGTATATAGCTAGACTCATCCCTTAAGTTATAGCCGAACATCTCCAGAAAGATACTCTTGAGCAGGTCGTCGAGTTGTTGCAGGTGTTGTTTACGCCGGGCAATCAGCCCTTCCACCTTGCCGAGTAGATGGGCAATACGCTTTTGGTCGTCGAGCGGTGGAAGGTTAAGCTCGATCCTGTAAACATCCTCTCGATTAAGGCCTGGTATAGCGGCAGAACGATTAAGGTCTTGAAGCCGGAGTGTCTTAAGAATTCTGTAAAGCCACTCCAAGTCATAATCATACTTATTTCGAGATTCCACGAAGTAGGTTGTGTCAATGGGCCAGCATGGCGTTGAGACAAGATGAACCTCTCCAATAGATCCTTTACGACCAACGACTATGGTCGGTTTATTAACTATGCTCTCATTATGGTAACCAACCAAACCGCTGGAACCATAAACAGGGACTTCGCCAGCCGTCCGTTTGTCATTGCGGAGCGATTTTCCATATTTCAGCTCAAACAACTGGCCCAGAGAAATTGACATCATCCAACCATCCCCCGTAACTCCAGCAGATCCCGCACAATCCCGTTTCCCATCCCTTCCAAAACCTTTCGTGCCGTTTCGTGTCTTTCGTGGTTAAAAAACGCCTCCCCGACTTCCGCCCTGATCAACCGCTCCAGAATGATTGCCGGCGCTTCATAGACCATCTCTTCAAACACGTCTTCCTTATACCGCGAAAGCGACAGGTCATAGCCTTCGGCCTCGATCTCGGCGAGCGGCACGAAAAAGTACTTCTGTGTGCGGTCGGTGTCGGTTTCCGGGTTGCGGGCGTGATATTTGGCGACAATATCCTGCAAATCGCCGTGGCCTTCCAGCTTGGTGCGTTTGTCGTCCAGCGAATAGCCGTCGCTCTGCATCTCGTAGAACCAGACCTGCTTGGTTGCCGGTTGGGTGACCTTGTCCTTTGGGCCCCAAACCTTGGTGAAGAGCAGGATGGCGGTGCTGACCCCCGCATAGGGTTTGAACACGCCGCTGGGCATGGTGATGACAGCCTTGAGGTCGCAGCGTTCCACCAGGAGCTTTCTCAGGGTCTTGAAGGCGTTTCCGGAGCCGAAGAGCACGCCTTGCGGAACGATGACGCAGGCGGTCCCGCCTTTTTTCAACAGCCGGTAGAGATTCTCCACAAACAGCAGCTCCGTTTTGGTTGTGGAAAGGGTGAAGGCCTCGTTGATATCTCCTTTATCGATATGGCCGGTAAAGGGCGGATTGGCCATGAGAATATCGTACTCGGCCTGTTCGTTATAGCTCTTGCTCAGGGTGTCCTTGTAATCGATCTGCGGTTCGTCGATGCCGTGCATCATTAGGTTCATCAGCCCCAGCCGCACCATGGTGCTGTCGATGTCGTAACCGTAGAGGGACGCCTGCAGAATCGCCTGCGCTTTTTCGGTCAGCCCCGCTGCCACGGAGGTGCGGACAAAGCCGTCTTCATCTGGATGTAAATCTTTCGTCCCCGCTTTTTTGGCCAGATCAGTCACGATATACTGGTAGGCGCCCAGCAAAAAACCACCCGTTCCGCATGCGGGATCGGCAATGCGGTGAGCGAGTTGGGGGCGGGTCAATTCGACCATCAGCTTGATAATATGACGAGGCGTTCGGAACTGTCCGTTTTTCCCGGCCGTCGCAATCTCCGAAAGGAGCATTTCATAGACATCGCCCTGAATGTCCTGAAATGCCTGGCCGCCCTCCCGCGAGTCCTTCTCCATGATCTCGAAGATCTCGTCGATGATATTGATCGATTCCACCAGAAGGCCAGGTTTGGGAATGATGAAAACAGCGTTTTTCATGTGGTGCGTGAAATTAGACGCAGCCCCGTTCATATCCTTCAGGAAGGGGAAAACCCGGTTCTGCACGTGCTGAAGCATTTCCTCGGCGTGCATGCGTTTAAACTCGCCCCAGCGCAACGTGCGCTTATCAATGGCGTATTTCTCAGGTTCCGGCTGATTGCGGTATTCCGGCGGAATCCATTGGCCGCTGAATTTTGATGTGTATGCCTCGCAGGTAAATTCCGCATCGGACTGCCTCTTCAAATCGAGCTCATCAAGCCGCTTCATGAACAGGAGGTATGTGATCTGCTCGATGGCGGTAAGCGGGTTTGAGATGCCGCCGCTCCAGAATTTATTCCAGAGCTGGAAAATTTTACTGAGGAGTTCGGGGTTATTTTGCAGCATGATAATTCCTTGTATTCTTGAATCGTATTTCTTCTATGCGGCTAGTTGTTGGGTTAACCGCAGGATTTCGTCGATTTCCGCGGGGCTGAAAACGCCGCGAATCCCCTGGGGATGAATCACTGTAAAGGGCGCATGGATGAGATCACGCTTTTCCACCTTCTCGCGTTCGATGATGAAATCCTTGAGGAGCTTCAGAAATTCGAGTTGCCGGCTGCTCAGATTGCCGTGCTGTTGAATAAACCGGTTAAAGGCGTCGCTGACCGTCTCGGGAAAGCTCTTCAGGATTTCGATGCCGAGGATGTGGCGAATGAACTGGATAAAGTACGCTTTGCGATTTTTATAAGCCTGTCGCAGGAGGTCTTCCGTAATGTGGGGCTGCTCGGCATGAAGAAGGCCAGCCAGTTCGTCCGCCTCTTCCGCGGTAACGGCCTCGCCATTTTTTATCTTCATCAAAACGGGATTATGCTTCGTCAACTCGACGATCAGCGCTTCAACCATTTCACGATAACGGCTGATACTAACCGATTCGTGTTGGGGGCCGAACTCGACCCGTTCCTTATTGTAAAGCACGTCGGTAAGATTGAGATGCATCTGCCCCGCACCAGTATTCTGATCTCGAAACTTCATCAATGGCCCCAGACGCGTGTTCAGCTCGTCAAGTGCGTTTTCCAGGTCATTGGCATCACCTTTGGCCCAGTAGTAATTGGTCTGAGCTGCGCGGATCAATTCTTCTTCCGCTTTGACAAAGTTGACGGAAAGCGAGAGTTCGCTGATCTGCTCGACGATGCCTTCCCTGAGCGTATCGGCTTTTTCTTTTTCGCCACTCAATCGCGACAGGGAGTACTCCAACAGGTCGCGCTCGAAACGCATGGCCTTGAAGTCAATTTCGGACACGGTGCGGAAGAGCGGCTTGATGTCAGCGCGCAGGAATTCCAGTTTCTGGTGGCTCAACGCTACCCAGAAGTTTTCTTCCCCCAGGCGCGCCAGCACGGCAGCCGCCTCCAGGATCACAACGGAGGTTTGCGGCAGATCGTTGATCTGCCTGCGCAGCTTGACGATTTCGCGCTCGGCGATCCGGTCTTGGCCGAGGTCGTTTGCTATTTCGATTTTATCGAGGCGCAACCCGACCAATCGCACCGGCAATGGCAGCTGGGGTTTCAGTTCCTTGCCTTTCGGTTCGAGTTTGAAGTATTCGAAATTATCCCAGCAATCAATGATTAAAAAGACGTCTTTTTCAGTACACCAGGGTTTGGGCTTATTGGCTTCCAGCAGGCGCGTGCCGCGCCCGATCATCTGCCAGAACTTTGTGTAGGAGTAGACCGGCTTGGCAAAGACCAGGTTGACAATTTCGTGAATATCAATGCCGGTATCGAGCATGTCCACGCTAATCGCTACGCGGGGCATATCGCTGTTCGTAAACTGATCGAGCAGGCCGCCTTTGCCGTAAACACGCGGATCATCGGAAACCAAAACCTTGGCCAGTTCGCCATTGTACTGCGGATAGAGCTTGTCAAAGATTTCCTCGATCCTTCGGGAGTGCGCGACGGAAGAGCAAAAGAAGATGGTCTTGCCCGGTAATGTGCCGTTTTGATCTTTGATGCACTCCTCCATGAATTCCTTAACAATCAGCGCATTAGTGCCGATATTGACGACCTGTTTTTCCAATTGCGAGCCTTCGAAATTGATCTCTTCAATTTCTTTCCCTTCGAGCAACAGCTTTTTCTGGTCTTCAAGCGAAATGGTTCGCTTGCTGATACCCTCCATCTGAAATTTTGTCTGAATCTTCATGACCTGAAAGCTGCACAGGTAAGGCGGCACGTTGTTAACGGCCTCCTCGAAGGTGTATGCGAAGGTCGGGAGGCCGTCTTCGCAGTGAAAAAGCTGGAAGGTGTTGTGGTCGATGATGTCGGTTGGCGTCGCGGTCAGGCCCAGGGTGATGGTCTTGAAGTAATCCAGCACTTCTCTATAGGTGTTGTATATAGAGCGGTGGCTTTCATCGATGACAATAAAATCAAAAAAATGAGGCGATAAAATTTGTGACTCATCCCGGATAATATTGAGCATGCTAGGGTAAGTTGAGACGTAGATACGGCGATCTTTGGCGATGAGCTTTTCACCGATATTCGGCCAGCGCGGTTCATTGGGCAAGTGTTCCTTGAAGGCAGCCAGCGCCTGTTCGCGCAATGCGATACGATCGACCAGGAACAGGACTTTTTCGGCATGGCTGGTGCGCATCAATGCATCTATGATCGCGATACAGGTGCGGGTCTTTCCGGTTCCGGTTGCCATGACCAGAAGAAAATCGCGTTTTTTCCGTTCAATCCCGTCCAATACCGCACGAATGGCGCGCACCTGATAATCGCGGCCGGCAATTGCGGTATTGATGAGTTCCTGGGGAAGCGGCTTGCGGTTGCGCCGGATGTACTGAAATCTTTCCAGATCGTCACGCGTGGGAAATCCCAGAACTTTACGCGGCGGATAATTTTCCAGATCCCAGAAATAGATTTCATGACCGTTGGTATAAAAGCAAAATGGAAGCTCCCCGCCTCGCTGTTTATGAATGTTGTAGCAATACTGTCGTGCCTGCTCACGACCAATTGCGGCATCTTTACTGGACCTCTTGGCCTCAACAACTGCAAGCGGTCGGCCGTCTTTACCTAGCAAAACATAATCACTGAATTGATGACTTTCATAACGCGTACTTGGTTCGGCGACCTCCTCCGGATGCGGGGTCAGGATTTCGAACTCCTTAATCACCTGTGTAGGATCATTGATTTTCCAGCCCGATTTACCTAGCTTTATGTCAACTAATTCCGCGCGGGTCTGAGCTTCAGACTTTGTCATTTTTAATTTTCCAAGATCAGCATGGCTTAGATATACAGATTTAAAATTGTTCTGGGACAATATAATATCTATCTAATTCTCTTCAAGAGATAATTCGTAAAAAGTAGAATAATTGTTCAAAAATTACAAAAACCTGCATGATCTTGATTTAAAAAGCAATATAGATGGAATGAAGTTAACTGATTAGATTATGCTTTTCGCCAGGGCCCCCGCAGCCACCTTTAAGCTTCTGAGATTACAAGTTATTTTTAAAAAATTACATATAAAAACGTAAGGGTAGGGGGGGAGGAGTCCCATTCTCCGGGTTTCTTTTTAGCAATTGAAGATAGATAGCCATGAACCGGTTTCAATTCATTTCACTGATCGGCTCGATTGCCAGTTCGATCAATATTTCTTTTTTTCATCCAATTCCAAAGATTGCGTGGAGCTGTATCATATTTCCTGGCTATCTTAACTTGTGAAACACCCAGAGCGAGAAGTCCTCTGATCTCCAACTCATTAATGTCGAGTTTCGATTTACCAGGTCCTTTCGGTCTTCCTAAAATAACGCCTTGGGCCTTCTTAGTAGCCAATGCAGACCGGGTCCGCTGGCTTATGAGTTCTCGCTCAATCTCTGCAGCCATTGAGAAAGCCATGGCGACTACCTTGCTCTGGATTCCACCATCTAGACTCCAATTTCCCTTAGCTGCATATACCCGAATGCCCCTTCTAGTTGCAATTGAGAGTATCTCCATTATTTCGAGCATCGATCTTCCCAGTCTCGAGAGCTCTGCCACAATTAGGGTATCTCCTTTTTCAAAAGCACCCAACAAGGAAGCAATTTTTCGATCTTTCCAGGTCCTTCGTCCCGAAACTATTTCCTCAATAAATTTAACTGGGCTTAAACCTTTTTCATTTGCTAGCTTTAGAATTTCGAGATGCTGATTCTCAATGTCCTGCCGATCAGTCGAAATTCTTACATATGCTACTGTTTGCGGCATAAAATGTTACCTCTCATTAAATAGGAAATGAAAACCAGAAATATGTATTAAAAATACTTTAAAATAAGAAACAATGTCAAGTATATTCATTACATAATATAGTGATATAAAAACGTACGTTTTATTTACATATTAATTAATTTATTTCAAAATTCCAGCAGACTTGAAGAATCTTATTTGCAGTGGATAATTGTGAGTGATATACAGTGCAAGCAAATTGAACATTCATTTTAGTCGAGTGTGTCCATGACAATATTGAATAAGAATTTTCTCTTGGAGCAAGGGCCATTCCTTAATTTGGTTTACCGCAAATCACCACTGATCATGCCTGAAGGTGAATGGCCCTCAAAAGATGAGTACGAAAAGGATATTTTCTTCGATTTAGCAGATGAATTGTTGGGAGATCTATGCCTCATTACAGGACAGTATTGTCCATTTAGTCCCTATGAGGTTATAAATCTATCGGACACGGAATCAATTCAATCGGTACGAAATACATTTGCAAACTGGATTAAAATCATCACCAATGCAAGCGATGACAAAGTTAGAAGGGTCTTTTCGGGGCTGTATGAAAAAAAAGATATTCCGCCATCTGATATAAGACGGGATGTTCTTGATACTTTGGAATACATTATGAGTTATCTATCCACTGCTGAGAAAAAAGGAGATACCATTACGATAATTGGTATCTGAAATCTTTAGACTATCTGTTGTGATTTGCTCAACCAGAGATCATGAATTTAGGTAATTAGTACCAGATTCAAATTGTGAATTTCAGATGTTTCTGTTGGAATTTCAGCCCTTTCGAAAAATGCATTACCGAGAAGCTGTTATATGAGAGATGAATGAATGTCCAAAGAAACAACGATAATTCTCAAACGAGATGATCTATATAAATTAGTATGGTCAGAGTCCGTTCATAAACTATCAAAGCAACACGGATTATCGGATGTTGGTTTAGCCAAAGCTTGCAGGAAAATGGGAATCCCGCTCCCGGGAAGGGGATATTGGGCGATGAAGGCGAGCGGCAGAAGTATGCCCATAACTCCCTTACCACCAGTAACAGAGAACACTATCAGGCAGGTTACAATACATAAGCAGCAAGAGGAAGTTCATAAGAACCCCACACCTGAAGATCCCGATATAATTAAGCACGAGCGGTTCCCTGAAAATCGAATCACAGTGGCCCAAAACCTCTATAATCCGGACATTCTGATAGAAATAACAGAAAGAGCTCTAAAAAAAGCAAGACCCGATAATTATGGTCGCCTTAGTATATTTGGAAAAGGTTGCCTAGATCTGAGAGTGAGCCAAGGTAGTTTACATCGTGCTTTATTAATACTTGATGCACTTATAAAAGCTTTAAAACAACGTGGATATGCTATAGCTGCGAACCCAGGCGAGACACAGATCACTATTTTAGGAGAGCAAATAAATGTTCGATTGACAGAAGCAGCAAGCCGGTCTGAAAGAGCTCTCACTAGAGAAGAAATGATTCAGAAAAAAAGCGATCCTCTCTATTACCATTCTGATCGTTACCTTTATACACCTACTGGAAAATTGTCTTTGGTAGCTGATTATTATGGAGCCCATACCCTGTGTTCAGATACAAAAGGAAGGTCATTAGAAGATTCGCTCAATGAGGGCCTAATCGAACTAATAAGATTCGTCTTAGAATTGAAAGAAGCTAGGATAATTCGTGAACGTGAAAGAATCGAGCAAGAAGAAGCGAGACAAAGGCGAAATATAAAAGAAGAACAGGCGAGGAAAGAACAAGAAAGGTATGAAGCTTTATTGAAAGAGGCAATATGATGTAGGTTGAAAAAAATGG
>DHHG01000029.1:0-199 GCA_002403175.1 Syntrophaceae bacterium UBA4778
GCCCCAGAAGCGCGGAGACGTTTTTTGGTTCAACCGCCACAATGGTCACAGCCGGATTGTGCTTCTTCAGAAAAGAACCGATCCCCTGAATGGTTCCGCCGCTTCCGATTCCCGAGATAAAGGCATCGACCTTCTGTCCCGTTTGCTGCCAGAGCTCCGGAGCCGTGGATTCATAGTGCGCCAGGGCATTGGTCGGGTT
>DHHG01000029.1:222-3390 GCA_002403175.1 Syntrophaceae bacterium UBA4778
GACCGCGCCGGCGACATTTTCGCAATCCGGCGTCAGGATGAGATTGCCGCCAAGCACCTTGATGATGTTCTTTCTCTCCTGGCTCATACCCTCGGGCATGACGATAAAAACTTCATATCCCTTGGCCACCCCAACGAGTGTGATCCCTATTCCGGTATTGCCGGATGTTGGCTCGACGATTTTCATCCCCGGTTTCAACCGGCCGTCCCGCTCCGCCGCCTCGATCATCGCAAGGGCGATGCGATCCTTGATGCTCCCTCCGGGATTGAGAAATTCGGCTTTGGCGACGATGTTCTCATTTCTCAGCTTGATTAACGGCGTATTGCCGATAAGGTCGATAATGTCAATGTCATACGGTTTCATCATGCTTTTTTATAGATCCACCTTTGTGTTTAGTAAATAGTTAATGGTGAATAGTGAATAGCACCTGCCCGCTACGAAATTCATTTCATCTGTTTCGGGTCAAGGTGTGCCCCGGTTCGTCTTTGGGATTATTTTTCGGATGTCATTTCAGTAACGCAGACCCGAGGAGCGCCGCGTACATGTTAATATGCGAGCACCACGGTCCGGAGCGCAACCCAGTATATGAACTTTTATAGCAACCTATTAACTCTAGAACATTCCCCCATTAACGGAAATAACCTGTCCCGTAATATACGATGCATCATCGGAGCACAGGAATCTCACCACTTTTGCGACTTCTTCCGGTTTTCCGGCTCTCGCCATCGGAATCATTTCTTTGATCTTTTCAACCGGTGCATTTTTGATCATTTCGGTTTCAATCAGGCCGGGTGCCACTACATTGACGCGTATTCCCAAGCGCGCGACTTCGGAGGATAAAGTACGGCTGGCCGCTATTAATCCTGCCTTGGCTGCAGCATAGTTGGTCTGTCCCCGATTTCCCATGAGGGCTGAAGCGGATGATAACGAGATAATCGATCCCGTTCGATTCCGGACCATCGTTTTGATAACAGGTTTGGTGATATTGTAAAAACCTTTCAGAGTCGTTTGGATCACAGAATCCCAGTCTTCTTCCGGCATCATCATGAAGAGCCCGTCGGCGGCGATCCCTGCATTGTTGACCAGAACGCGAATATTCTTGTAGCGCGAGAGAATCTCATCCATTGCCTTTGAGCTTTCCCGTGAGTCGGCTACATCGAAACGGATCTTTTCCCCATGTCCTCCAATAGCATCGATTATTTTCAGAGTTTCATCGGCTGAAGCTTCGTTGGATTTGTACGTAATCAGAATGCCGTATCCCGCTGCTGCAAGTTCGACAGCGATGGCCCGGCCGATCCCGCGGCTGCCTCCTGTTATGATCGCAATCTTATCCTCTTTCATCATGCTCATTCCTTATGGTCGCCTTCCCGCAAAACCTGGATCTGCAGGCGACACAGGGGTTCTTTACCTGCCCGGACTTCCCCTTCAATGACGGTGTAGAAGTCTATTTCGTAAAGGTTCTTTACGGTCGCCGTCAGGATTGTATTCACCGGGATTCGATCCTGGAAAAAATCGGCGTTTTTTATACCTACCAGCCATCCCCGCCTGTATTCCTTTCGGTCTTCCGGTTTCCTGCCGATATGGACTGCTGCGGTCTGCGCCAGGATCTCTATTAAGACAATGGCCTCAACGGAATCGGATGTCTTCTGATACAAAGGCCAGCTTTCAGAAACTTTTGCCATTGTGATGGTCTCTTCTTCGCTGATTTTCAGGATACCGTCAATGAGTTTCATCCGCTCACGATGCGGGATGAAGGACTCTATATCCAATGCGCTATCCAATTTTATCAGCTCCTCTTTTCAATTTCTATCACGCGCGGGGTGTTCAAAACCTCCGAAACGTGATAAGACCGGGTCTACTTAAGGTGAAATATCGAACGATGTCAAGGGGAATTGTGGATTCACCGCCGCTGATTGAAGTCGGGAAAAATACGTTTCATGCGGATGAATTCGGAATCCAGAAAACGAAAAGATATAACTGCATGAACCTGAGCTGGTATAAAGGTCTTCTTTCCTTGCCTGCAGACCGGGAATTTATTGTGAACGGCTGCACCTATGGAGACATCTATTCCCTTGCCGGCCGCATTTACAGCGTTTCACAGAGTTCGGGCGCCTCAGAAATCTCATCTATTTGCCTCTGCACTGATGACAGGACCTTATTGATGGCCGCGTTGATGGCCTCTCTGGCCGGGGGACCCCGTCTCATTTTTCCGCACGCCCTCTCCAAACAGGCACTGGCTGAAGTTCATACAGCATTGAGCCCGTCTTTTTACCTTACGGGCAGTGGTGATTCGGATATGGTTCCGTCCGGAAAAGAGGTGATCACCCCTTCCTTGCTGGCGCAGAATACCGGGCTTGCGGGTAATCCGCGGGATATCGATGAGCCTTTTATCATCCTTTTTACCGGAGGATCTACAGGCACTCCCAAGATCTGGGAGAAAACGCCCAGGAACATGTTTGAAGAGGCCCGCTATCAAGCGGAGGACCTCGGCATTGCAGGGGATGACCTTTTTTTATCGACTGTGCCGCCTTACCACATTTATGGACTCCTTTTTTCCCTTCTCGTTCCGTTTGTTGCAACGGCGCGTGTTTTGAACAGGACCTATGTTTTTCCCAGGGAAATCATCAAAGCCGCTTTTGATTTCGGAGCGTCCGTCCTTGTCAGCAATCCCGCGCATTACCGAGTATTAAAACTGCAGGAACTGCAGCGGAATCGCCTGAGAGTTGCTCTGTCTTCTGCAGGGGCATTGGATAAGGGAGATGCCATATTTTTCTATCAGAAGACGGGTCTGGCAGTTACGGAGATTTTCGGTTCGACGGAAACCGGCGGGATAGCGAAGAGGCAAAGCCCTGAAGAGGATAGCTGGAAACCGCTGAGCCCGGTCGAATGGAAACTGGAAGCGGATGGAAAGCTCTGCGTCCGCTCGGACTTCCTCTCGCCGGCGCTTCCCCGTGATGTTGGTGGTTTTTTCGTGACTTCTGATTGTGTTGAACTGGAGGGAGCCCGGCATTTCATCCTCCGCGGCAGAGCCGACAGCGTCGTTAAGGTCGGTGGAAAACGGGTCGATATGGCGGCTGTGCAAAACACCCTGAAAAAGATTCAGGGTGTCCGCGATGCGGTTGTAATCGCCTTACCTGTCGAGAAGGGGCGTCAAAACGAACTGGCAGC
>DHHG01000261.1 GCA_002403175.1 Syntrophaceae bacterium UBA4778
TTGACTCCCGCGGCGATATCCGCCTTTGGTCTTTTGATATTAAGATGCAAAATGACTTCCGCCTGCGACCATGCCGTGCAAGCTGCAGACAATGTAACGGGATTTTTGGAATCAGCGGAAAGGGTCCCCAACTCTTCCAGTCCGAGCCCAATAACTTTGGCCATTACCTCCAGGAACCTTCCTGTTCCCGATGCACACTTGTCATTGGTAAAGAATTTTTCAATATTGCCCTTGTCATTGATACGGATCGCCTTGCAGTCCTGACCTCCGATATCAATAACGGTTCTGATGGAAGGCATGCTGAAGTGAGCTCCTTTTGCATGGCAGGCGATTTCCGAAACAGCTTTCTGAACGAACGGGATTCGCTCCCGCCCATAGCCCGTTCCCACACAGAATTCAATGTCCTTCAGCGTGAGCCCTGCCAGCTTTAAGGTCTCATCCATTACTTCGTTTGCGGATTCCACAGGGTTAAAATGCGACCTCTTAACATTCTGCGCAATTATTTTGGTATTGTTGAGCAAAACCACCTTTGTGGTTAATGACCCAACATCGCACCCTGCGACGACCATGCTCCAATCCTCCTTATTTTCATAAATTCGTTCATACTTTCAGTGATGGCCTTCCACGACGTGACCCTCTCATCAAAAACATCGCCAAATAAAACCAGGGTGGGAAGGCCTTCGCTCTCCATAGCGCGTTGAATCATTTTAATAATGCCCCACGTATTCCGGCATCCGACAGACGAAATATAGACCAAGCCTTCGGCTTTCATGAGTTTCGCGATATGCTTAATCTCATGCAGCCACTGTGCGGGCCCATCATACGGGCCTCGGAGCTGTTTCGTCATGGCTTGGCGCGAATTTATCTCAGCAAGCGTTCTAATCATGCTTTCCATACTGCTGGTATCTATTTTGTATTCTACCTCTTCCAGCCCGACCGTATATTGGGCGCCTGGATGCCACGTTGTCAGGACAATGCAGGGTATAAGGCTGATGTCGTTCTTCATCAGCCATTCATAACATTGTGCATCGATCGAATAGTGCTCCAGGCAAAACATCATGATCCTGGCCCGTTCTTTTCCCGAGTAGGTGCCTGCCCTCCCTTGTTCAGCATTTTTCCGAGAGTACTTGACCATTGCCTCAAACAGGTCCGTCGTGCATTTTTTCCCCGGCATAATCATCGTCGCGAAATAGGCAAAAATGTGGAAGATCGCAGGTACCGGGGAGGGCGTAAGCATCACAAGATCCAGCAATTCAGCGATTAGTTCATCCTGCCGCTTTTTTTCTTCCAGCAATTGCCTGAGATTGTCTTCATTCATGCGGCAACCCGTCAAACGTTCCATTTCAGCTGCAAACGCCTTTAAGTCCGTAACCTGAAATTCGGCTGCTTTCTTATCGAGGAGCTTGGCCGGTGTATCCATTACAAGGCAAGGGATATTTTTCAAAGCCGTGTAAAACTGTATTGAATTGCTGTTGGTGTCGCAGGGCCCACATGCGCCTATGATCCCGATATCCGGCTTAATAGCCATATCCGCCAGAACAGCTCCTACATACCCACGCTGGGCCGCACAGGATGTCTCTGTCAGGCCCAGCTCACAACCGTAATCGAAAAATTCCCATATGCCGTGCCGGAAGACGATCTGCGCCAAAACGGACATGGGTTCCGCCCATACGGGCACCAATCCTTCAAACGAATAGGCGATCAATTTATTGCAGGTAAAAGTTCCAAGGGCGATTTTCTTTCCCTTTTCGCGGGCTGTAACAATATTGTCGAAATATTCAGCCGCAACTTTGAAAAGCAGTTCGCCCACTTTTCCAAAATAGGTTGCCGTAGTCAAAAGCTGGGAAAAGCTCGGCATCATTTTAATCAGCGTTTTTAATTCTTTTTCGGTCCCATTAAATACCTTACTCGCGGTGCCGTATGAGGACCAGAGCATCCAATCGTAGTTATATTCTTTCGTTTGTCTCTTCATTTTGCTTTTCCCTCTTTTCAAAAATTAAAATTTAAGACATTATTCCTAAACGCTATAGACTCATTGATCTGGTTCTTAAAAACAACTCTGGCATCGAAAACCGGCGGCAAAGATGAGCGATGTGGGGAAACCCAGCTCTTCCATATCGCGCTGCATCAATTTGTTCACCATCCCCAAGTTCCGGCATCCTCGTGCCTACACAAACCAGAAGATCTGGCTTGCAATATTTGACGAAAGCGCTGCACTAGTAATAAACGAGGACTCGGCGCATAAGGGGATCACATTTCGAATAGAAAATCTCTTCGGCTGCGTAAAGGTACTGAAGACGACTTTCTCCCCTCCTTGCGCGCTTCAAGAATGTCACATTCATATACATTCTAATTGTATCTTAGCCAGTATCGTGCCAGGGAGAAAAAGGCACCCTCGCAATAAGGATACCTCCTTGTTATGACTGCTCATTTAATTATTGGGAACAATAAAACTGAGTTAAAAATTCAAGACAGGCTGTCTTAATAAAAACAAAATGTCTTTATTAAGACATTACTGGAAGCTGAAATTCCTCTCAGCTTAAAATTGGCAAGTTGGAACGAAGTGGAATGAGTACAAATATTAAACAAGCTTAAGACCAAAGCAAATGAAACAGAGCGAATTTGCCACTTGGATATTGGATTTAACTTACATTTTCTTTTTTTAGAATTGATAATCGAGCCGGTCTTATGCCCATAGCCCTTAACTTAGAATACAGTGTAGTGCGTTTCATGCCAAGCAACTCCGCAGCCCCACCCTTTCCCGCGATACGCCATTGGGTCTTTTCAAGGATCCCCAGGATATATTTCCGCTGGAATTCATCAAAGGTATAAAGCTCACTTCTATCTTGAATTTGAGACGTTGGCGGCCGCAGGC
>DHHG01000252.1 GCA_002403175.1 Syntrophaceae bacterium UBA4778
CGTATAACGGTTCTGGCACAATAAAGCATAACAGGCTGTATAATACTGTTGCAGCGGGATTGGCGTTCGCTGATAATTCTGGGCCATGGTACATTCAGAATAATTTAATTTACCAGACAGGCAGCTATGTTGGAAATGGTAATTTAATAGAATGCCAAAGGAATACGGTATTGTATGTTTACAATAATACCATTGCGTCCGGTTATCACGGAATCGATACTTCGCAAAGATCTGGCTATCCTCAGTCAAGTGGCGAAGTGAAGAACAATATTCTTTACTCTAATACCCATGCTACCATTACGGATACCCCTTCACTGGTCATTTATAACTACAACTGGTATTCAGGTACTAAACCCGCAATTGAGGGTTCGAATGGTATAAGTGGCGGTCCTGTTAATCCCTTTCCTAGTTATTCTCCCCCTACATATGACTTTCATATCGGTGACACTATCACTCCGAAAGATAGCGGTACTAGCTTGGGTTCTCAATACAGTATAGATTTTGATGGTGTATCGCGCCCCCGAGATTCAGCCTGGGATATCGGGGCGTTTGAGTATGATTCCGGTAGTCTATCAGCCCTTTCAACCAGTAATTATAATTTGACAATTTCCAAATCCGGCACGGGGACAGGGTATGTTTCCAGCTCGCCGGCAGGCATTAACTGCGGATCGTCTTGTTCATATTCTTATAGCGGTGGAACAACTGTCACTCTCACCGCAACACCAGATATCAATAATTCCTTTACCGGTTGGTCAGGTGGCGGTTGTTCAGGCACGGGGACATGCGTGGTGACAATAAACGCAGACACAACAATTACGGCAACGTTTGCTCCACCGCCACCGCTCGGCAATTATAGCGTAACTGTTTCAAAATCCGGTGAGGGAACGGGAACTGTTTCCAGTTCGCCATCAGGCATTAACTGCGGCGCGACATGCTCAGGAACCTATACGGGCGGTACGACAGTAACCCTCACCGCGACACCGGAATCAGGCCATTCCTTCGCGGGGTGGTCCGGAAGCGGCTGTTCAGGTACGGGGTCATGTATTGTGACGGTCAATGAGAATAGTGCCGTGACGGCCACATTCTCACCGCCCCCTCCACCAGACAATCACAACCTGGTTATTTTGAAATCCGGTACGGGGACCGGATCTGTCTTCAGTTCGCCATCGGGCATTGACTGCGGCTCTACGTGCTCATCAGCGTATGCACATAGTACAACAATCACGCTCACGGCTACACCTGATTCAGGTTATGAATTTGTTGGGTGGACCGGGGGAGGGTGTTCGGGCACGGGTGCATGCGAGGTGACCATAACTGAGGATACCACGGTGACCGCGACATTTTCAACACCTGCCACAAAGAGTCTCAAAAAATTGCGCATCTTAAAAGCCGGCAAGGGGATGGGGATGCTCAAAAGCTCGCCCGCAGGCGTTATCTGCGGAGCGGGTTGCGAGGCAGAGTATGAAGAAGGCACGGTAGTCACCCTGACGGAGACTACAACCGGTGATCACACGTTTGTCGGCTGGTCAGGCAGCGGATGTTCAGGCACAGGCGCATGCGTTATCACCATGGACACGGATAAAACAGTAACCGCATTGTTCAGCTCGTCCGGCGGTGGTGGGGGAGGCGGCGGCAGTTGTTTTATTGCCACGGCTGCCTATGGTTCATATCTTGACCCACATGTATATGTGCTGAGAAATTTCCGGGATCGCTATTTATTGACGAATGACATTGGGAAGGCCTTTGTAGAGTTCTATTACCGATACTCACCGCCCGTGGCAGCGTTTATTGGAAAGCACGATACACTGAGAACGGCTACGAGATGGGCTTTGTCACCGGTAGTATATTGTATTGAGTATCCGTATTTCATCGCGTTTATTTTACCGATAGGACTAATGGTACTGCATCGCAGAAGAAAGGTAAAAAGCGCTCATTAAATGGATACGCATAGTGAGACCTTTGCACAACGTATGTTTTGTCATTTCGACAGCAGGGAGAAATCTTGTAAGCCATTGATAAATAATAAGAATGACACGTCGCTTCCCCATCACGTTGTTCAGGGCTGTGGCTCACCCTCACAATGACACGATGTGTAGTCTTGCAAAGGTTTCATAGTATAAGGCTCATTATAAATATTCCATAGAACCTTTACCGATGCCGACGCACTATGAACGTCGGCATCGGCATTTTTGCCGCTCACTGCAATCATTTGACAGGGAGCAATATGCGAAATGAGGTTCCCTTTCGCTCTTCACTTTCCACCTCAATTCTGCCGCCGTGTGCTTCTATGATAGTTTTGCAGTGATAAAGCCCGATGCCCATGCCCTGTTTCTTGGTCGTCTGAAAAGGACGGAACAGGTTTTTCTCCATGAATTCTTTTGACATTCCATAGCCATTATCGTGCACGGAAATCTCCGCCCATGTATCGTGCACACGTGTAGTGACGGTGATGTGTCCATTTTCTCCTAACGCATCATAGGCGTTCATAAGCAGGTTTTCCAACACTTTATGAATCTGCTCATGGTCTAAAAAAAGAGGAGGCACTGTGTCGAGGTTCTGGGAGATTGGTGCCAAACCATAATTTTTGGTATCCGAAATGGCTGATGCAACCAGATCATTTACATCGGTTTCCCTGAATGATAAATCGAGCTTCTGGCTCAGGAGCGAAAGGCGGCTGCTCATGGTATTGATTTTGGTCACGCTTTGCGAGATTGTTTTCAGGGCATCATTGCGGAATTCCGGGTTGTCTATATGAACAGGCAGATTCTGCGTGACCAGGGAAAGCTTTGAGGCCAGGTTTTTCAGATCATGCATAAAGAATGCAGACATAGACTGGAACGCTTCCAGTTCCTGTGATTGCCGAAGACGCTCTGACAATCTCAAGTTCAGCAAACCGGCCGCTGCCTGGTCGGCCATAGTTTTAACCAGTTCCGTTTCCTCAAAGGTCAGGGGTTCATAAAATACCTTTTCGCTCAAGGTCATAATACCGATCAGGCGGCCGGACGCATTGAGGGGGACGCAATACCGTATGCGCGATTCTTTCGTCTCATCTATTCCGTATGTGCGTCGCAGATCTTCTACCCAGTCATCTTCGCGGCCTTTCAGATCGACCGGCATGATCTGATTGAGCATGGCCCCAATCAGAGCGGTCCCCCCTCTCCCGTAAAATGAAAGTTTCTCTGCCTGCGCAGATGTGAAAACGGTTGATCCGCCAAGACGCAATTCTTCGTACCTCTCATCTACCAACCAGATGCTGACGGAAAGGATCTCAAGGGTTTCAGAGACCATCTTGACGATAACGTCACAGAGTGACGAGATTTTTGTAATGGTAGCAGTCCTTTCGGTGAAATCCTCCCAGATCTTCTGATAGTCATACTGGGGACGCTTAAAGTGCCTGCTGATGAAGCGTTTTCTCTTCATGCGAAAGCGGTCTGAAAGCAGTACGATAGCGATTCCGGTAACAGACAGGAAGAGGAGGAATATGATGAGGTGGACATCCCGTATCCACTCAAAATGCAGTGAGAACCAGGCGATGATGCCTACGGAGATAAAATAGATGCCGACGATGAACACCGTAGCAGAATTATAAAGGAATTGATGGGAAAGATGAATCCCCACATCCAGCGGCTTTCCACGGAAAAGTGACCGTAGAATGAAAATATCCGCTATCAGCAGGACTCCCAGGGCTATCGAATCCATGCCGGTATTGATGCCCCTGAAGAGAACAGCCTGGCTATCCGTGAAAAGGTGCACGATAAATATACTGCCAATACCGAGGAACATGAATTTGGTCTGCCAGCGCATATGGCCTGTGGCGTGACGAAATGTCCTTTCAAGATTCATGAGGATCAGTACGGCGAAGATGATCCATGAGAGGTGCCATAGATAACCTGACCACCCAAGAGGGATAAAGAGTGTAGATGATTTTGTAACAACAGTTAACCCCGCGAAGAACGAATCTGTAAAAAGTGTGACCATGGAGACAGGCAGAACAAAAGCCAAAAGCACAAACCATTTCCACTTTGATATCTGATCTGAATAGTTTGTCCGGGCAAAACTCACACTGAAAAGCAGCCAGAGGCCGGGCAGAAAGGACGCGAAAACGATCGCTATCTTGTGCCGGAAGAGGAATGTATCAATGGATGTTGCCTGATACGCAAACCCGGTCAAGCAGGCAGTGAGGGCAAACAAAGCCATTCCAACGGTGAAAACACGGTGGACGAAAGAGCGTGGGTCACGGTACAGCCCTATAATAGCAACTACCGCCGTCACCGCTGCCGCGACATACGCAAGCCCCGCACTAAAACTCATTCTTTATCCCCGTCCTTGTCCCTTTCCCCATCATGTTTAATTTTCCCCTTTTGACAAAGGGGGACGGAAGGGGGATTGTTTCTTTTTCCATTATGTCATTTCGAAGAAGCATAGCGACTGAGAAATCTTTTCCACACTCAATCTGGTCATTCCCGCGGAGGCGGGAATCCAGAATTATTTGCATTTTAAAAACGGGCTATAAGATTGATGTAAAAGAATTATTTAAGAGTTGGTAAGGTGTTTCTCTTGATACGTGATGCATCAAACGTGGCTATAAAAGTCGCACAAATTCGTCAATTGTCAAATCACAGTCATTGAGAATTTTACTCATCAAACCACTGCCGATGGTTTCACCTGCATGCACAGCCACCACAGTACATCTACCATCCGGGTGCTTCAGAAAGTGGTGACTTCCTTTTATTCTGATGACCTCAAACCCCGCTTTTTCAAAGTGGCAATCGTCCTTTTGCCTGTGAGTTTGGGTAGTTTGGTCATGAAGCAATTACTATTCGCTGGACACCGACAAATTCAGTATGAGGATATTCGACTCCTTCGATTTCAAGACATAATTCTATAGCTTCATGAATGCGCTTCATGAGTACGTCCAGAGTTTTCGCTTGCGTATGGCAACCCTTTAACTCCGGAACTGATGCAACATAATAACCGTCCACATCCCGTTCAATGATGACACTAAATTCCTTTTTCATCGATTGCCCCATTAACATTTAAGTGTGTCAAGGTATACTTACATAACATTTGAAAATTATAAGACGATTCGAAACCTTTGCAAGACTACATATCGTGTCATTGTGAGGAGGAAAAAAACGTGACAATCTTATGATATATCAATGGCTTGCAAGATTTCTCCCTGCGGTCTAAATGACAAAACGTACGTTGTTCAAAGGTCTCGATTCTTTTGAGTTAGTATAGGAAAAAGCTAAATATACGTCAAGAAGGAATGTCAACACACATGTTTCTCCTTCAATTTGCAATTATAATCCCTAAACCTTTTACTTGTTACCTGTCACCATTCACTGTTTTCGTTCCTTTCCACTTTCCCCTTGTATGGTCGTCATTCCGGACTTGATCCGGAATCCAGAATCTCTTTCTTCGTTCCCTGTTCTTTTCCTCTCTGACTTCCTCAGAATAAACAAAATCGGCGCCATCAACACCAGTGCCAGAATAAAAAATGGAATCCCACCCTCCCGGTGGAGGGAACTTTGAATAATTCTCGGATCAACATAGATGCCCAACAATGTAAGAGTAGTAATACGAATTCCATTCTTAAACATGGTAATCGGAAAAACACAGGCAACTAATATCAGCTGCCTCCACCCGGTTTTCAAAAACAGATGTCCCGCCAGAAGGGCCGTAATGAAAAGCGCCAGGCCTGACCGAATGCCACTGCACTGTGGCGCTACCTCAATACTCTGGCCCGGCAGATGAAAAACAAACCCTTCTCTTAAAAACGGAGTGCCGGACGCCAGTAATAATAAATTTGTAAACTCTGCGGACCCTGTCTGAAGGAAGGTGACAATCTTATCCATAACAGTGGCGGGAAAAGGGATTATAAAAATAAGAAACAGAAGAGGGAAGAGGGCGTTCCGAAAAGCGCGAATCCCGTAAGCCAGGATAAAAACGCCCCAAAGTAGAATCAGGGCGGAACAAACGATAAGTGACGCATAATCATTCTGATTGAGATGTGTGCCGAAGGTGCGTCCCGCCATATACAGGAGAAGACCCATGAGAATGACCACAGCTCCCATTCCCAATGAATATGACGTTTTCGAATGAATATCTTTTCTTTTTAAATAAATGAGATACGCGCTCGCGAAAGGAATAAAGGGAATGAGCGAATGATAATCACGGTGCATTGAGGAGCGAAAAAGGCTGGTTAACGGCTCAAAAACCATCACCGCCGCAGCAATAACAGCAATAAGAAAAAGCATATGTCTCATAATCTCAGATTTTGTTATCCGCATATCTTCTTTCCTTCGTCATCCCGGACGTGATAAGCCTGCCCCGTACTTGATACGGGGGGATCCAGAACTCAGTTTTAATTTCCCCCTTTAGCAAAGGGGGCCAGGGGGATTTTCTCTACTGTCATTCCCGACCCCGATCGGGAATCCAGTTCTTCTGTCACCCGTCACTTGTAACTTTCCTTTTTCCTTTATCATTCCGAGCCCTTCGCACTTTGTCATTCCGACCCCTTTGACCTTCGCATTCCGAGCGGAGCGAGGAATCTTATAACTGTACTCAGAGCAGTCTCCGGGAGAAATCATGTTCGTACTTTTGCCCATTTACGAAAGATACCATTGACAACTAACTAACACTTAGGCATATTTATAACATGCCAACTGTTTTAAGAATAGGATCATACAGATTTCATTTTTATTCGGACGAGGGGAAAGAACCGCTACACATTCATATCGAAACGCCAGACGGAGAATGTAAGTTCTGGCTCGATCCTATCCGATTGGCAAGAAACAAGGGTGTGTCAACTAATGTTCTTCGGCACATTGAAAAAATGGTTTTTGAACACAATGAGATATTAAGGGACAAATATTATGAGCATTTCAGCCGTTGAAAAAGAGATGATTGAACCTGCTGCCATACATGCATGGGCGGAAAAAAGAATGATATATATCGAATTGACAGATGGACGCATTATTGGTTTTCCTGCAGATAGGTTCAAAATATTAGCAAATGCCCCTGATGAAAAGTTAAAGGAAGTGACTATCCGCTTAAATGGGTTTGCTCTTCGCTGGGAATCGCTTGATGAAGATATTACAGTACCTGGTATTGTTGCGGGTAATTTCCAATTGCCTTTGTCATAATAATGCTATGGCAACCTATACACTCGATTATTAATCCCATCCTGTGCTCGATATGGGTGAATACATTGTCCTGCACATCATCCCGGACTTGATAAGCCTGCCCCGTGCTCAATACGGGGGAATCCAGAATTCAGTTTTAATTTCCCCCTTTGACAAAGGGGGACAGAAGGGGGATTTGATCTTCTGTCATTCCCGACCCCGATCAGGAATGCATTTTCTTGTCACTATTCATCCGCCACTTGTAACTTTTCTTTCTCCTTTATCCTTGCCTCTTTGGCCAAAATATCACTTCTTTACAATATGCAGCAAGTATTCCCCATATCCATTCTTCTTGAGCGGTTCGGCAAGACGGCAGACTTGCTCTGAATCGATGTAGCCCATGCGATAGGCAATCTCCTCAACACATGCAACTTTAAGACCCTGCCTTTTTTCGATTGTCTCAAAAAACATACCTGCTTCCATCAGGGATTCGTGCGTTCCTGTATCCAGCCAGGCGAAACCGCGGCCAAGCAATTCGAGATTTAACGTCCCTCTCTCAAGGTACGCTTTGTTAAGATCTGTAATTTCCAACTCCCCCCGCGCAGAAGGCTTTAAATCGGAAGCAATCTGAACAACCTGATTGTCATAAAAATACAACCCGGTTACCGCATAATTGGATTTGGGGTTTAACGGTTTCTCTTCAATGCTGAGAACCTTTCCATGCTCATCAAACTCGGCGACACCATATCTTTCCGGATCACGCACCCAGTATCCGAATATAAGAGCGCCCTTATCCATCATTACCGCTTTCTTTAGAATTGCAGGCAGGCCATGGCCAAAGAAGATATTATCACCGAGAATAAGACAAGCATTGTTGCTGCCTATAAAATCTTTACCGATTATGAAAGCCTGGGCGATACCTTCAGGTTTGGGCTGCTCTTCATAGCAAAATTGGAGTCCCCATTGTTCACCACTGCCAAGAAGCAACTTGAAGCGAGGCAAATCCTCCAGTGTAGAGATAATCAAAATGTCTCTTATCCCCGCCAGCATGAGGATGGAGAGGGGGTAGTAAATCATAGGTTTATCATATACAGGTAAAAGCTGCTTACTGACGACTTTCGTGATTGGGTGAAGTCTTGTTCCCGCACCGCCCGCAAGGATGATACCTTTAAAATTTGATGTAAAATTATCAATTACTATTTTATCCATGCATGCTCCTTGTGTTAAGGTCGTCAACTTTCAAAAATCTGTTTAAAATAATGTTCATCTTCTTTTAACCCTTTACAACAACGCCTTTCGGGCCAGGTTTAGAAGCTGGAGCACACACGCAATCCTTTCGCTGCTTTTCGGTATTTCTTTCCGCAGACCGTGCACGCCTTTTTAACATCCAGCCGCTCCCCGCATTCGCACACCCATCCGATGTGCCTGGCCGGGTTGCCCGCCACCAGAGCATAATCGGCGACATCCTCTGTGACGACGGCCCCGGCGCCAATGAAAGC
>DHHG01000056.1 GCA_002403175.1 Syntrophaceae bacterium UBA4778
TCTGGGAGAGTCGTTCGGACGCGGTTCCATGACTAACCACTATATTGATTTAAAAAATGCAGATGTTATTCTCATTATGGGCAGCAATGCTGCCGAGCATCACCCCATCGCCTTCAAGTGGATATTAAGAGCGAAGGAGAAGGGAGCAACAATTATCCATGTCGATCCCCGTTATACCCGTACATCAGCCCGTTGTGATTTCCATGTGCCGCTTCGTTCCGGTACGGACATCGCTTTTCTGGGTGGTATGATTAATTACATTCTTCAGAACAATAAATATTTCAAAGACTATGTGCTCAATTATACCAATGCTTCGTTTATCGTGGGCAAAGACTACAATTTTAACAACGGTCTTTTCTCCGGTTATGATGCCGCAAAACGCAAATATGATAAAGCAACCTGGGTGCTGGAAAAAGACGAGAAGGGAATTCCCAAACGGGATATGACCCTGACTGATCCTCAATGCGTTCTTCAGATGATGAGAAAGCATTACTCCCGTTACACGTTGGATAAGGTTTCCAGCACTACCGGTGTTTCCAAAGAAAATCTTATCAAAGTTTATCAAGCATACAGTGCCACCGGCGTTGCCAACAAGGCGGGAACTGAATGTTACGCTTTGGGTTGGACGCACCACACCACCGGCAGTCAGATCATCCGCACCATGTCCATGATCCAGTTACTTCTGGGCAACATGGGTATCGCGGGCGGCGGCGTTAACGCTCTGCGCGGTGAACCGAACGTTCAGGGTTCCACGGATCACGCTATTCTCTATAACGTTCTGCCCGGCTATCTGAAAATGCCGGCGGCTTCGTTGGACACGTTGGAACATTATCTGAAAAAATGTACACCGGAATCCAAAGATCCCCAGTCGGCCAACTACTATCAGAACTATCCTAAATTCTTTGTCAGTTTCTTGAAATCATACTGGGGCGACAAGGCCACCAAAGAAAATGATTTCGGTTATAATTGGTTGCCCAAGCTCGACGATGGTCAGCATTATTCCTTAATGCATCTGTTTGATAAGATGTACGCGGGCAAAATTAAGGGACTGTTTGCGGTAGGAACGGACCCTGCGGTAAGTTCCCCGAATACGACCAAAGTCCGCAAGGCACTCGAAAAACTGGATTTCCTCATCGGTGAAAACATTTTCGATAACGAAACCTACCAATTCTGGAGAGGTCCCGGTGTTGATCCCAAGAATATCAAAACGGAGGTTTTCCTTCTGCCTGCTTCCGCTACAATGGAAAAGGAAGGTTCACAGAGCAATTCCGGCCGCTGGGTACAGTGGAAATATAAAGCCGCCGAATCTCCCGGCGATGCCATTCCGGTGGGCGAAATCGAGATAAAAATTATGGCGGCCATCAAGAAACTGTACCAAAAAGAAGGCGGTCCCAATGCCGAACCCATCGTCAATCTCAAGTGGGATTATCTGGACAGCAAAGGACACATGGATTCCTTAAAAGTATCTCATCAGATCAATGGTTATTTCCTTCAGGATACAGTCATTGAAGACAAGGTAAAGAAAACTTCGACCTTATTCAAGAAAGGCCAGTTGGTGCCGACCTTCGGTAATCTTAAGGCCGACGGTTCAACTGCTTCCGGCAACTGGTGTATATGCGGAAGTTTCGATGAAAAAGGTCTGAATAAGATGGCCAAGCGCGGCAAGAGTGATCCCACAGGTTTAGGTCTCTATCCTGATTGGGCATACGCCTGGCCGCTCAACCGCCGCATCATGTATAACCGTGCTTCCTGCGATGTAAACGGCAAGCCTTACAATCCCAAACGTAATATTCTGGAATGGAAGGGTGATAAATGGGAAGGCGATGTGGCGGATGGTCCCTGGCCGCCCATGGCAAACAAAGAGAAAGGAAAATATCCCTTCATCATGAAGACCGACGGTCTGGGCGCTTTGTTTGGCCCCGGTATGGCCGAAGGCCCGTTCCCTGAACATTACGAACCGTTGGAAGGACCGCTGGCGAAGAATCCTCTGTCGGGACAGCTCATCAACCCGGCCATTGAAATCTTTAAGAGTGATCTGGACAAGCGGGCCAATGCCAGTGATAAGTTCCCCTATGTCTGCACGACGTATTCCTGTACCGAGCACTGGTGCTCCGGCGCTTTAACCCGTTGGCAGGCGTGGCTCCTCGAGATGCAGCCGGAACTATATGTCGAAATCGGCGATAAACTCGCGGCTGAAAAAGGAATTAAAAACGGCGAACGCATTAAGGTTTCATCTGCTCGCGGCGAGGTGCCTTGCATCGCTATGGTGACCAAGCGTTTCAAACCTTTCACCATTGAAGGAAAAACAGTTCATCAGGTCGGCATGCCTTTCAATTACGGCTGGCTCTATCCCGAGAACAGCACCAGTGATAGCACGAACTTTTTAACCCCAACCGTTGGTGACGCGAACACCTTTTGTCCCGAGTACAAGGCGTTCATGGTCAACGTAACCAAGTTATAGGAGAATAGACTATGAATGGAAATGAACTTGTAAAATTGATTGATACAACCCTGTGCACCGCCTGCCGCGGTTGCCAGGTGGCCTGTAAGCAGTGGAATGTGTTGCCGGGTCTGAGGACAAAACAAACCGGAACTTACCAGAATCCGCCGGATTTGCAGTGGAATACCTGGACGCTGATCCGCTTTCAGGAATATGAAGATAAAGACAAGAACTTTACATGGATCTTCCGCAAAGACGGCTGCATGCATTGCACCGACGCATCCTGTGTGAAAGTCTGCCCCAGCGGCGCTCTGTATTATACGCCGATGAAAACAGTGGGTGTTCATCGGGAAAAGTGCATAGGCTGCAAGGAATGTATATCGGCTTGTCCGTTTGATATTCCGCGCTATGACAAGGCAACAGAAAAAGTTTACAAATGCGATCTTTGTTATTCCCGCCTTCAGGAAAATCTTCCACCGGCCTGTGTTAAATCCTGTCCGACAGGAGCCCTGACAATTGGACCCAAGGACGAGATGATCAAGAAAGCTTTCGCGAAGGTTGAAAAACTGGGTGGCGATGCCAATGTTTACGGAGATAAATTTGTAAATGGAACACACGTTATTTATGTCCTGCAATTCAAGCCGGAAGTTTATGAAGAACTGGCGATTGATCCCAAAGTTCCGAAATCCGCGTTTATCTGGAAAGATCTGCTTAAGCCCCTGAGTCTATTAGCCGCGGGCGGTGTAGTGGGCGGTTCGTTACTCCATTACTTTATACATGGTCCGCATAGACCTCATCCGGAGCACATGGATCAGGACAACAAGAAGCAGGGAGGTGTATAGTATGAAAAAGGAATTAGTAAAAGTTACTTCATTATATGAGAGATTTGTACACTGGCTTATGGCTATATCCTGCCTTCTTTTGTGTTACACCGGATTAGGTATGATGTACAAAGAGCTTAACGTATTAGGTGTCATATTCGGCGGCGTAGGCGGATTGAAAACTGTTCATGATATTACTGCCGTAGTATTTGCTGTAGGCCTGGTTTTGGCCATCCTGATGTGGTGGAAAGAAGCCGGTATATTTGTATTTCCGGAAGACTGGGAATGGATAAAAGCAGCGGGCGGATATTTATGGCACCTGGATCATGTACCCGAGACCGGCAAATACAATCCCGGCCAGAAGATGTTTTTCCTGACGGTCGCCTTGTGTGGATTGTTGATGATTGGCACGGGATTTTTCATGTGGTATCCGGAGCAATTTCCTTTCGGAGCAAATCTGATGGACTGGGTCTACACGCTACATGTATTTGGATTTGTGGTTATCTTTGCTTTCTTCTTTGTTCACCTTTATCTGGGCACCATCGGTAATCCCGGTAGTGTTTCAGCGATGATCAGCGGGTATATGGAGAAACCTGTATTAAGAATGCTGCATCCGAAATGGTACAAAGAAATGGAGCATGAAGGTACTTTGATTGTTAAAAAGTAAAACAACTATAAGTAGATTGATGTTTATCTACAGATGTATTTGACCAGGTGGCGCGCATCATGATACGGTGTGCGCCACTTTTGTTATTTGGTATATGTCAGTAAACTATTGTCATATCGACCAACGGGAGATATCTTACATCATTAATAATCATCAAGCTATTCTCGCGGAGTATGATCCCGCGCATAACCTGAAGGTCACACGTGCGGGACTTCGAAATGACAAATTG
>DHHG01000149.1 GCA_002403175.1 Syntrophaceae bacterium UBA4778
TATTATGGCTGAATGATACCTCCCGGAAATCGATCAGAGGAATAGAAGCATAACGGGCCTGATATATGAAAGCTGATGCCTTGATTATAGCTGCGGGAAGCGGAACGCGATTCAAAGAGGTGACCCAAACCATTCCTAAACCGCTGATTAAGGTATGCGGCCTTGAACTGATCGACAGGACGATTTTGTCCGCCTTCCGGGGAGGAATCGGCCAGATTACTGTTATAACCGGCTACCGTAGCGAGACTCTTGAAAATTATTTAAAATATAAATTTCCTCAAGCGAACTGCTTGAATAACGAGAACTGGAATCTTCCCAACGGCTATTCGGTGCTGTGTGCCAAGGGAAAAATTCGAGTGCCTTTTGTGCTCCTCATGGCCGATCACCTTTTCGATCCTGCCATTCTGGTTCAGCTCCTGCATACTCCATTGGAAAACGGTAAATGCAGATTGGCAGTAGATTATAATATAGATAAAATTCCTGATTTGGCAGATGCTACCAAAGTGTATGTCAGAAACGGAAAAATCCGCAATATCGGGAAAGAGATCAAAGAGTACAATGCCATAGACACAGGTATCTTTTATTGTGGCGAGGCTGTTTTTCAGGCTTTGGAGCAGGCAGCCGCTGAAGGCCGGACGCATTTATCTGATGGAATCCTGGAGCTAGCAAAACTCGGACAGATGGAAGCCATGGATATCGGGAATCTCTTCTGGCGCGATATCGATGATGAAGTAGCCTTGAAAGAGGCAGAATCAATTATTCGAGTCCGATGAGTACTTATGAGTGGTCCCGCCTGCGGCGTCATGAAATTTTTTATATAAATCGCCGGAGCAGTCCTCAGTTTCTATTAAGTCGAATCATAAACCGCACGCAATTGAAAATGCTTCGGAAATGGCTCCAGCAACTTGTCCCGGTTCACGGCAGCATCCGATCTCATAGAAATCAATACCTGATTTTCTGATCTCATCGATCGTTTCCTTCCGGCTTTTAAGTCCGACTGCCAATACGACTGTCTCCGCCGGAACTTCCTTCACTTCGCCTTCAGATGCTATCAACAGACCGGTCTTGGTTATCTCCACGACTTTGGCCTGAGTTGCAATTTTGAATTTGCCGTGAATGCGCGACAAAAACCCCCATCGCGTTGTGGGCCCCACGTCCGCTGCTACGGAGCTGAGCATCTCGATAACTGTAACATCTTTCCCCTGATCGGATAAATACTCCGCCGTTTCCATACCGATAAGGCCACCGCCGATAATGACGATCTTTTGCTGTAATTCGGCGTTTCCTTTCAGTACATCCAATGCTGTTTTTACATGCGGTTGATTAATGCCGGGGATGGGAGGAATAAGCGCAGTCGCCCCCGAAGCTACTATGACCGCATCCGGGCGAATCTCATCCAGAATTGCCGGCGAAAATGATGTTCCCAGCCTGAGATCGATGTTCCTCGATTTCATTTCGTAGGAATAAAAATCGATTATGTTCTTAAGCTCTTCTTTGTGTGGCGGAATGATGGCCAGGTTGAGCATGCCTCCGAGCTCGCCATCCTTCTCTATTAACGTGACCTGATGACCACGCAAGGCCGAAACACGGGCGGCTTCCAGACCGGCAGGACCGCCGCCGATCACCAGGATGCGCTTTGGTTTCCCCGCCGCTTTAAAAAGGTTTTCTCCTTCGTGTCCCAGTTCGGCATTGATTGCGCATCTCAAACCTGAGTTTTCTTTACCCTTTATCCCGCCCATGATGGAGTCGAAACAGGTGCAGCAGGCTGTGCATCGTCTGATTGCCTCGAACCGTCCTTCCCTAGCTTTTTTAACGAAATCGGGATCGCATAGGAGTGTTCTTCCCAAGCCGATCAGGTCCGCTTTGCCTGAAGCAAGGATGTCTTCGGCGACGAACGGATCGTTGATCCTTCCGACGGTGGATACGGGAACGGAAACGACCTGCTTGATCGCTTCGGAAAGATAGGCGAATGCGCCTCGCGGCACCCACATCGGCAACATGGGCCTCGTTGATTCGTGCCAACCTGCCCAGATATGGAGCCTGTCCGCTCCGGCCTCAACCAGAAGAGGAGCTATCCGGCAGGCCTCTTCGATTGTTTTTCCCCCCTGGATACCGTCTTCTCCATCGTATTTCACACAGATATTAAAGTCATCTCCCACCAACTTCCGGGTCTCCCTCAGAATAGAGAGGATAAATGCCGCCCTCTGGACAATGTTTTCACCGCCATATTTGTCTTTGCGGAGATTGGTTACAGGCGAGAGAAACTGGCTGATCAGATAGCCGGAAGAGCCGCAAAACTCGATTCCGTCGAATCCGGCTTTCCTGGCCCTGAGGGCAGCGGCGGCGAAGGATAAGACGAGGTCGTCCACTTCCTGGGTAGAAAGCTCTCTCGGGGTCTCTCCCGAATAGCGAGAGTAAACGGCCGACGGTGCAACCGGCTGGAATCCGAGAAGCTTTCCCTGGGCATACCTTCCCGTATGGTTCAACTGTGCTACAATTTTTGCACCGGCTTTTTGCACTGCTCTGATCATGGGTTCCAGAGCCGGTATTCCTACATCATGAAAGAGGTCTAATTCCAGCTCGGCGCCTGCCCTTCCGAGTGGGTGTACGCTGATGATTCCTGTCGTAATGAGACCGACGTCGCCTTTCGCCCTGGCCACGAGGTAATCCTGGAACTGAGTTATATTGAATGTTGTCCCCATGGGTGCCATGAAGAATCTGTTTTTCAATATCAGATTCGGCATTACCAGGGGAGTAAATGCCAGTTCGAGTCCGCCTTTCTTCATTATATTCATATTCTCCTTCTTTACTCTCATTCCGGGTACTGGCCGTCACTGCCACACGATGTACCTGAATTCTGAAACGATCCATTTAAAATTCAGTCCACGCGAAACACTTACTATAAAATCGGGATTGGTTTCAATCAAATATCCTCGGTGAATAAGAACCGTATTGAAAAAGACTTGTCGATTTCGTCGGGACAGAGACTTCTGCCCCCGCGCAGGTGAGGGTTGCGCCTTTCGGATCTCCCATAGTGAGCTGCTCACGTCTTCCCCCTAATACATGCTCCCCTGCTCGATCCTCTAATAATCCATCTGGATGGGGTTTTAAGAGGTTGAGTGCAAATTCCTGAATATAAGGTGTTCCAGAACGAGTGCGGTGAATACCCCCATTACGAAGCCGTTGCCGACAATCGGTCTGAGCATTGCAGGAATAGCATTGAGAGCGTGGTCGGGGAGAAATGCTATAACCATTCCAATCGTAATAGAAAGACCTATTATGAGACTGCCCTCCAATAAATCCCCTTTGTTGGATTTCAGAAAAAGGGCCAGCCCGGCGGCGACCTGAAAACTGAGTATAAAAAACAGAATGCAGCCGATGATAAGAGAAGGAACATGACTGATAAATCCCAGAATAGCGGGAGAAAAAGAAATGAAACAGAGGAGGATGGAAACCGGCAATAGAGCCCATCTTGACGCACATCCTGTTGAGGCGATGACACCTGGACTCAGGGAATAATTGACCGGTCCGATGACACCAAGAAAACCCGAAAGAATATTGGCGAGTCCTGTTATCAGGATACCTCTGGTGATCCTTTGGTTCGGATCCGGGGTTTGCAGAATCTCGTTCATGGCCTGGATCGAGCCCAGGTCATTCACCGACAGCGCCATAAAGCAGAGAAAAAAAGCAATCAGCACACCAGGGTCTATGCTGATTCCTGTGATCACGTTATGGAAAAATCCGGATAGGACAGGAACGTTATCCAAAATTTCCGGGCTGGTCTGGGCCGGGAAAAAAATAAAATTCAGCATGCTTCCCCCGACGATGGACCAGATGATGAGGGTAGATCTTCCAAAACCCTTCAGGCGTTTATACAGAACGAACATCGATCCGGTCAGGGCTGATGCAAAAATAATATTACCGAGTGGATCTGCAATGGACTGTTTCGGTAATATCAGATTCGTAATTGTGGGCATCAGGGTAAAGGCGATTAAAAGCAATACTACGGAGATGACCCTGGGTGTGAAAAATCTGACC
>DHHG01000237.1 GCA_002403175.1 Syntrophaceae bacterium UBA4778
GGTCAGATTTTTCACACCCAGGGTCGTATCTGTAGTGTTGCTTTTAATTGCCTTTACCCTGATGCCCACAATTACGAATCTGATATTACCGAAACAGTCCATTGCAGATCCACTCGGTAATATTATTTTTGCATCAGCCCTGACCGGATCGATGTTCGTTCTGTATAAATGCCTGAAGGGTTTTGGAAGATCTACCCTCATCATCTGGTCCATCGTCGGGGGAAGCATGCTGAATTTTATTTTTTTTCCGGTCCAGACCGGTCCGGAAATTTTTGATCACGTTCCCGTCCTATCCGGTTTTTTCCATAACGTGATCACAGGAATCAGCATAGACCCTGGTGTACTGATTGCCTTTTTACTCTGTTTTTTGGCGCTATCGGTAAATGACCTGGGCTCGATCCAGGCCATGAACGAGATTCTGCAAACCCCGGATCCGAATCAGAGGATTACCAGAGGTATTCTGATAACAGGACTCGCCAATATTCTTTCGGGTTTTCTTGGTGTCATCGGTCCTGTCAATTATTCCCTGAGTCCGGGTGTCATCGCCTCAACAGGATGTGCGTCAAGATGGGCTCTATTGCCCGTTTCTATCCTCCTGTGTTTCATTTCTTTTTCTCCCGCAATTCTAGGATTTATCAGTCACGTTCCTTCTCTTATCATCGGCTGCATTCTGTTTTTCATACTCAGCTTTCAGGTCGCCGCCGGGCTGGCCCTTTTTTTGAAATCCAATAAAGGAGATTTATGGGAGGGCGGTCTCATAATAGGGCTTTCTATAATGATTGGAACGGCTATCGCATTTCTCCCCGACCATGCCCTAAATGCTATTCCAGCAATGCTCAGACCGATTGTCGGCAACGGCTTCGTAATGGGGGTATTCACCGCACTCGTTCTGGAACACCTTATATTCAGGAATTTGCACACAACCCATTAACACATCAGCCATTCAAATCCATCCCGGATATTCATTGAAACCAAGCCCGCTTTTGTAGTAAGTGTTTCGCTTAGACTGGATCTTAAATGGATGGTTTCAGAATTCAGGCACATCCGTGGCAGTGATGGCCAGCACCTGAAATAAGAGGCAAAGAAGGAGAATATGAATACAATGAAGAAAGGCGGACTCGAACTGGCATTTACTCCCCTGATTATGCCGAATCTGATTTTGAAAAACAGATTCTTCATGGCGCCCATGGGGACGACATTCAATATAACTCAGTTCCAGGATTACCTCGTTGCCAGGGCCAAAGGCGATGTCGGTCTCATTACAACAGGTATCATCAGCGTGCACCCGCTCGGAAGGGCAGGTGCAGAGCTGGAATTAGACCTCTTTCACGACGAAGGAATACCGGCTCTGGAACCCATGATCAGAGCAGTGCAAAAAGCCGGTGCAAAAATTGTAGCACAGTTGAACCATACGGGAAGGTATGCCCAGGGAAAGCTTCTCGGATTCCAGCCGGTTGCACCGTCGGCCGTTTACTCTCGCTATTCGGGAGAGACCCCGAGAGAGCTTTCTACCCAGGAAGTGGACGACCTCGTCTTATCCTTCGCCGCCGCTGCCCTCAGGGCCAGGAAAGCCGGATTCGACGGAATCGAGTTTTGCGGCTCTTCCGGCTATCTGATCAGCCAGTTTCTCTCGCCTGTAACCAATCTCCGCAAAGACGAATATGGCGGGGAAAACATTGTTCAGAGGGCGGCTTTTATTCTCTCTATTTTGAGGGAGACTCGGAAGTTGGTGGGAGATGATTTTAATATCTGTGTGAAATACGATGGAGAAGACGGTATCCAGGGAGGGAAAACAATCGAAGAGGCCTGCCAGATAGCTCCTCTTCTGGTTGAGGCCGGAGCGGACAGGCTCCATATCTGGGCAGGTTGGCACGAATCGACGAGACCCATGTTGCCGATGTGGGTGCCGCGAGGCGCATTCGCCTATCTTTCCGAAGCGATCAAGCAGGTCGTTTCCGTTCCCGTATCCACCGTCGGAAGGATAAACGATCCGTTCGTGGCCGAAGACATTCTCGCATCAGGCAAAGCGGACCTGATCGGCTTGGGAAGGACACTTCTATGCGATCCCGATTTCGTTAAAAAAGCTAGGGAAGGACGGTTCGAGGCAATCAGGCGATGCACAGCCTGCTGCACCTGTTTCGACTCCATCATGGGCGGGATAAAGGGTAAAGAAAACTCAGGTTTGAGATGCGCAATCAATGCAGAACTGGGACACGAAGGTGAAAACCTTTTTAAAGCGGCGGGGAAACCAAAGCGCATCCTGGTGATCGGAGGCGGTCCTGCCGGTCTGGAAGCCGCCCGTGTTTCGGCCTTGCGTGGTCATCAGGTCACGTTAATAGAGAAAGATGGCGAGCTCGGAGGCATGCTCAACCTGGCCATCATTCCGCCACACAAAGAAGAGCTTAAGAACATAATCGATTTTTATTCCTATGAAATGAAATCGAGGAATATCGATCTCAGGCTGGGAACATCATTTTCGCCGGCAATTCTGGATGAGATTCGCCCGGATGCGGTCATAGTAGCTTCGGGGGCGACTGCGCTTATTCCTCCCATCCCCGGCATTAATCAACCGCATGTAAAAACAGCATTGGATGTGCTGAAAGGAAACGCCGAATTACAGCAAAAGATCGTGATTATCGGCGGTGGCCTTATCGGTATGGAAACGGCGGAGTATTTATCCGATCAGGGGAAAGATGTTACAGTTATCGAGATGCTCAGCTCCGTAGCAGCGGACGTGGGGCCCACAACGCGATGGGGGTTTTTGTCGCGCATTCACGGCAAATTCAAAATTGCAACTCAGGCCAAAGTCGTGGAGATAACAAAGACCGGTCTGTTGATAGCATCTGAAGGCGAAGTGAAGGAAGTTCCGGCGGAGACAGTCGTATTGGCAGTCGGACTTAAAAGCCGGAAGGAAACGATCGATGAGATCAGAAAATCAGGTATTGATTTCTATGAGATCGGATGCTGCCGTGAACCGGGGCAAGTTGCTGGAGCCATTTCCGAAGCATTTTCAATTGCGTACGGTTTATAATTTGAAGGTGTCCTAGAATCGAGGCAGTGTGATCGCGGTCAGGACTGCATTGGGTTGTACTCAGCGGCTTTTAATGATTGATTCTGCCTCTTTTAAGGCTATTTCATCATCGATATCGCGCCAGAAGAGATTCCCGATATCCATAGCTTCCATCTGCCCGAGTTTTGCTAGTTCCAGGATTCCATCAGATAAATGCGTCCGGCCTTCAGCGGCTGCCTGCTCCAAAGCCTGAAAGACCGCCTCGCCACAATAAAAGATACCTGTGTCTATGGCATTGTACTCTTTGATCTCTTTCCCGATATTGCGGATTTTTCCGTTTCTGACATACACTTTGGTAGCATCTGCCAAATCAGGAATCTTATCTATATTATAATCTACTGCCAATCTGCATTTACCCTTTTCCAATGGAGTATGCAGGAGCTGAATCAGAATGGCAGGATCGAAAAGGTGATCGGCCATGAGGAGCACAAAAGGCACTCGAATTTTTCCCTTGGCACACAGCACCG
The DNA here is from genome assembly GCA_002403175.1 of Syntrophaceae bacterium UBA4778. Next base: position 3,538 of record DHHG01000237.1, read on the forward strand.
AATAGCCGTTAGGAAGATTCCAGTTCTCGTTATTCAAGCAGTTCGCTTGAGGAAATTTATATTTTAAATAATTTCCAAGCGTCTCGCTGCGGTAGCCGGTTATAACAGTAATCTGCCCGATTCCTCCCCGGAAGGCGGACAAAATCGTCCTATCGATCAGTTCAAGGCCGCATACCTTAATCAGCGGTTTAGGAATGGTTTGAGTCGCCTCTTTGAATCGCGTTCCGCTTCCCGCAGCTATAATCAAGGCATCCGCTTTCATATATCAGGCTCGCTATGCTTCTATTCCTCTGATCGATTTCCGGGAGGTATCATTCAGCCATAATAAAATCACAAAAATATAGGAACCAACGGCAGCGGAGATCAGAAACCACTGGAGCTTTCCAATCAGAGCAAAAAGGAGCACGATGTAAGCGAAATCCCGGTTACTCAATAAAGCCATGAATCGCGTCTGCCTTGATAATTGACCGGAACCATTCGCCATGGGTTTCAGTATATATGTGTTAACACCGGCCCCGCACAGGGCGAAACCGCCAAGCAAAAAAAGAAGAGTATAAAGGTACCCGATATAGGAATACTCCCGGTAAAGCCCCAGGGCAATTCCCGAGAATACGCAAAAATGAACGACATTATCCATAATGATATCCAGCTTGTGGCCAAATGATGATTCAGCCAATTTCAATCGGGCAATTTCTCCATCGACACCATCGAAGATGACACAGAATACAAAAAGAAGAGCGCCAACCAGTTGTGAAAAGTAAGTGCCGATAGAGAAGCAAAAGGCTCCTGCCAAGCCTATCGTTGCTCCTATCATGGTGAGCATGTTGGGCGAAATCGGCAGGTAGGCCAATTTACGGCTTATGGGACGGGAAATCTTCCGGCTGACATGGCGGGCTAAAAAGCCATCACTCTTTTCAGTCTTAATCGCGGCTGCATTCAGGAGCGCTTTTTCCGCCTGTTTTTTCCTTCCGGGGCTTCCGTCAAGGTCAGCCGCGACTCCGGTTTCCGCAGACTTGGTTATTTTCGCAGAACACAAGAATTTGTTATCGAATGATGGCCGCCATAGATCTTTTAGGACCATCGGCAAATAGGTGGAAGATGCCAGATAATCCCTTTCAATGCAATCTGATCCTGAATACTCCATCACACTGATTCCGGAGGAATTATCCCCTTCCAGGAAACGGGATAAAGTATCTTTATCGAAGACATGATTTGCCCTGAGGAGGAGAAAATTCATGTGATTGTGAATGATGATATCTTTCAGTATTCCGACGATCATCTCCGGTTTCTTTGCCGGATGAAAACAATGCTCGGGTATGATATCGGACAGTACCGGCTGAAATGTGTCCGTATACCCGATCACATGAATACGGCAAAACTCCAGCTGTTTTAACAGGAGAACAAGACGTCTCACGGCCGGCATACCGAATATATTCTGTAAACCTTTTTGATCGATTGCCAAGATGAAGACAATGGTCTCATTGTCTTCGGCGCAGGATGATGTAAATTTCGACTCCGGGATATTTCTGACTGTAAAGCGAGATGCCATAATCCCATCCTTTTCCGAAATATTTACGCTGATATGATATTTACCTATTAAAGGATACTAGAGCTCAAATCAGTTTCCAAGCATGATTTTGATATGCCTTTTTTCTGATTTTTACAGTCGATTTAGCTTAGCCGTATTCGCCTTTTCGGAAATTCAGGAAAATCAGAGTGGGAAGATTTACCGAACAGACACTAAAAGACAGTCCTGCCCTACATGAAACCGTTCCACAACAAGAACTTGACAAATCAGGCATTATGAATGTATACGTTTGGACGATTTTGATCTAAAAGTATTTTTTTGGATATGAAAAGAGAAAAAGCCGAATCAATCCTCAATACAGCGCGGCAGATGTTCAGAAAATATGGTATTCAGAAGACCAATCTTGAGGATATTGCCCGCCANNATTTACAATTACTTCGGAAACAAAGATCGGGTCTACCTGGAAGTTTTGAACCGGGAGATCGGACTCTATACCGAGCTCATTTCAAAGGCCATCGAGCAGGAAATATCGCCTAAAGACAAGCTCCGTGCCTTTCTTCATACAAGCTTCAAATTTGCAAGGGAAAAGGCCGAAATTTTGAACCTTCAATCTGACACCATGAGCCGCTATGTCCCGGATGCAAAAAAAATCCGCAAAGATCTGTTTACTAAGCAGGCGTCCCTTCTGGAATCCATTCTTAAAGACGGGTTTAAAAACGGGACTTTCAACCGATGCGATGTCTCTGCCGCACGGGGTATACTGTATGCGATCATTGGATTTGAGCATACCTGGCTTTTGGACCCGGATAAAGCAGACCCTGAAGCGGATCTCGACGGTCTTTTAAATATCCTGTGTAATGGAATCATTTTGAAGGAGTAGAAATCCTGTGTTTGATATACCGATCTCTGTTTATTTATTAGCATTTTTCTCATTATCCGGATGGATGTTTGATTATGCTTACAGATCCATTCCGAAGGAGATGATAACGCCCGTTTTTTTGAAAAAACTCAATCTTCACATGTACGGTACGGCTGCTGTGCTTCTGATCCTCATGATTATAGCTTTTCGGCAAGGGGGATTCCATTATTTAAGCGCACCTTTAGTGACCCTCGCTTACATCAAAATAAAAGTGCTACATATTCAAACTTTAAACGGGATTGACCTCTTTTCCAAAGATTCCGTTTTTTGGATATCCGCCTTTGCCTATCCTATATGCAGCATGGTTGCAATTGACGTCACTTCCCAATTTTTTATAATCGGAAGTGCGCTGAAAAGATTGAAACCGGAAAATTCCGAAGAAAGCTTAGACGAGTTTATTCAAATTCTGGAACCACTTCTGAAAACCAAAGAGGTCCGGTGTCTTTCGGAATTCCGGCATCACAGATATAATACTCGACTGGATCATTCGTTGGAAGTGGCCTGGCACAGCTATGTGGCGGCAAAGAGATTATCATTGGATTTCGTTGCCGCTGCACGGGGCGGACTCCTCCATGATCTTTTTTTCTATGACTGGCTGACCGAAGGCACTATCTCGCACGGACACAGGCATCCGCAAATCTCGCTACAGAACGCTCTTAAAATAACAGAACTGAGCATTTTGGAAATAGATATGATTAAAAAACATATGTGGCCTCTGACTCTGAATCCTCCTCGTTATATCGAATCCTGGATTGTTTGCTTCGCCGATACATATTGCGGTATTAAGGATTGCGTTTCTCTGCTGAAAGGGGCCCGCACAAGATCAATTCGTTAGTATCCTTTTAAGTCTCAGAAAAATGAATTTATCTCTGCTTCCTATTCTGGGATATCTGTTCCGAACCCAAATACCTTCTTGCGAATAGGGATTAAACCACCTAGAATTCTTAAAAAGAGGATCGCGAAACAAACATCCCCTTGAACGGAAATACAAATTAGAGAACCCGGCTTTCTATTTCAGGTTGAATTGATGAGACAGAAGATTACAATCATCGGTGCGGGTAAGGTCGGAAGCTCGGCCGCTTTCAATATCCTCGGACGCAGTATCAGTGATGTGGTTCTGGTCGATATCGCCCAGAATACCGCCTTCGGCGAAGCTCTGGACCTGATGCAGGCCGCTCCGGCTATCGAATTCGATGGGAAGGTGATCGGAACCTGCGATCTGAAGGAAATGAGCGATTCGGACCTGGTGATCGTCACCGCCGGTTATCCCAGGCAACTGGGCATGACCCGTCTGGACCTGGCCGAAAGGAACTCCGTTATCGTCCGTTCCCTCGTCAAAGAAATCGTTCGCTATGCCCCAAACTGCAGGATTATGATGGTTACCAATCCGGTTGATATCATGACCATGGTTGCATACCGGGAATCGGATTTTGAAAGGAATCGGGTATTCGGAA
>DHHG01000107.1 GCA_002403175.1 Syntrophaceae bacterium UBA4778
TCGGAAAACCTGAAGAAGTCGCCGGGACGGCTATTTACCTGGCTTCGCGGGCATCAGATTTCGTAACAGGCACTACGATTCGTGTCGACGGCGGTTATGCAATCCGCTAATGGTTAAAGAGATTTCTGCAAGAGCTGACCGGAGATCATCGTCAGAACTGGGAAGGCAAGAAGATCCAACTTCTCTTGGAAAGAGTGGTTACCAAAAAGGGTATGTGAACTGAAACTGAAGTTGAGGAGCGAGTTATTTCTATAAGAGCTGATCTGTGATCCTGAAGAAAAACCTCCGCAAGTCCATGAATTTTCTTCAGGTGATACCGATTACAGCTCTGGTGAACTTTTCCCGGTTTCAGGCTATTCTGGAAATATTGATTTCCTTAAGATACTGTAGGACCGCTGCTCTTTCTTCCATTAGGTACTGGAGCAATGTTTTTTCCGCCATTTTAATTTTTCCCTCTTTAAAATACATTGCCGCTTTCCGAAATGCGAGGATATTGGCGGGAAGATTATTTCGGCGATGGCGAAGTATCGCATATTCGATCCTCATCTTGCTTGGCCAAAGGCCTCGCAATGTTTTCTCAATGAGAGGATTTCCAGCTGCTTTCACGAATATGGAGGCGTATTCGAATATGCCTTTATGGAAATGTTCGATATCGGAATCTGCAGCCCGCGCCTCCATTTTTTTGAGAATGTCCTCAATATTTTTAAAATCTTCCGGAAGGAAATTTTCAGGAGCTTTTTTGAGGATCAGGGGATAAATGGCCCCCAGTATGTCGTAAAGCCATATAATATGCCGGTCGGACATTTCCGCCACAAACGTGCCGCGCCGAGGTACCAAATCGACAAGATACCATTGATTCAAAATGTAAAAGGCTTCCCGAACGGGACTTCGACTGACGCCAAGCTCGTTCGCTAATTTTTCCTCCAGCAGTTTTTCGCCCGGTTTCAGTTCTAGATGGATTATTTTTTCAGCCAGATGTTGTGCAATTTGTTCCGGCAATTGCTTCTTGTCTTTAAAACTCATTAACAATCAGTCCTTTTCTTTTATTCAGCCGAATAATATACATTATTTCTCTCACGAAAAAAACATCAAAAATGTTCACGTAATTACAACGATGTAAGGTAGGCAACTTAAATCCTGCTCAGTCGAAAGAGATTTAAGAAAACGGATGATGGGATAAAAGGATCAGGGCTTGATGGCTTGTACGAGCTGATCCATTTTTTCCCCATCACGGATAAGTGATATCTGACGAAAGCCGGCTTCCTTTAACCAAATATCAATTTCATTAAGGGTGAAGGTGCCTCCGCCTGCTGTGTTTACCAGCATATTGATTGCGAAGATAGCCCCCTCTTTGGGCCGTGTTCGATCGGAGTTCATAATGAAATCCCGTATGATTATCCGACCGCCTTTATTCAAAGCGCGAAAGATTTTTCGAAAAAGTTCGATATTCTCTTCAGGACTGTTCTGGTGAATGATAGCAGAAACGAAGGCGATGTCGTGTTCCGGCGGGAGTTCGTCCGTATAGAAATTACCCGGTACCAGGGTTACACGTTCGAACAGTCCTGCTTTATCCAGATGCTCCCGGGCCATTTCAATGACCTCGGGACGGTCAAAGAGCGTTGCCTTCATTGCGGGAGCGGCTTGCAGAAAAGCGATGGTGTAGGTTCCTGACGCGCCACCGACATCCAGAACGCTTTTTGCTTCCGCAATATCTATATATTCGACGACCTCACGGGCCAATTCACTTCCGATCACGTTCATTGCGCCGATAAAGGCTTTCAACGCCTCTTTACTCCAAGCTTTGGATTCTCCGGCAGATTCAGGAATCTGAATTCCCCGTACTATTTCTGTCAGATGAGACCAGCGTTTCCAGAGGTAGGTTGTATGCTGAAGCAGTGGGAGAATCGAGTTTTGGGATTTTTCTGAAAGAAAGTTCGACAAGGATGGATTTGTTTTATAGGTATTGTCCTGCTTGACCAGAAATCCCATTGCAGCCAGAGAATCCAGGAGCATGTTTATAGCACGGATGTTCGTGTGAGTCAGATCAGCAACCTCGTCAACTTTTAATGGGGATTGTGTATACTCAAATAAATTCAGCTCAATTGCCGTAAGCAGAATACGACTTTCCATGAAACCTCGCGCAAGTTTTAAAATTTCATGTACATCTGGATTCATGTTTATCCTCGAATGCTTTCTTTTAATATATCTACCATCTCATTCAATTATGATATAAGAGTATCCCCAAAGAAGGCTAATTATCTTTTTGATGGCAAAGACGGAATCTGTCTGAAATCATACCAGGATTCTGATAATTTGATCGCAATCTTATTGCGAAGAAAACTATTCGGTAAAGCAAAGTCAGAGTACCGAGAGAATGTAAAGGAAAAGTTCAATGACTCCCGTAATGAAAGCGATCATGCTGCTGGTATGCAGTAATGTGTTTATGACATTCGCGTGGTATGCGCACCTGAAAGAGCTTAATGGAAAACCATGGCTAATTGCGGCGCTTGTCAGTTGGGGTATTGCCCTTTTTGAGTACCTGCTTCAGGTCCCGGCAAATAGAATAGGCTACCAGGCCCTCAATCTGGGTCAATTAAAAATTCTGCAGGAGGTCATTACCCTGAGTATATTTATTCCCTTCTCCGTCTTTTACATGAAAGAGCCTCTAAAGCTGGATTATTTGTGGGCGACAATTTGTATTTTAGGCGCTGTGTTCTTTATTTTCAAAGGTAAATTTATCTGAAGCATCGAGATGAAAATGAGATTCGGGCAGAACAGGACAATACACGCTTCCATGCTGAATGTGCTGAGGGACTTATTGCTGGTGGATCAGAGGAGGTATAAAGAAATGCTCCAAATAAAAAAAAACAAGCTCCTTTTGGGAGTCACCGGCAGTATTGCCACCGGTAAATCCACTGTCGCCAGGATTTTTGAGGAACTGGGCGCTCCGATTATCGATTTCGATATCCTGAGTAGAATTGTTGTGGAACCCGGAAAGCCAGCATGGAGTGAGATTGTTAATCTTTTTGGGAAAGAAATTCTGAATGAAGATGAAACAATCAATCGCAAAAAATTACGTGAAATTGTCTTCATGAATCCTGAGAAAAAAAGAGCCCTTGAAGAAATTCAACATCCCAGGATAGGTGAAGAGTTTCGTAAATTGGTTGATACCTATGCGGAGCAAAATCCGAATGCGATCATTCAGGTTGTGGTTCCTTTACTGATCGAAGCGCATATGCAATCCATGTTTGAGCATGTCGTGATGGTCTATGCTCCTGAGTCCATACAGAAAGCTCGGCTGATGAAACGGGATGGCTTGAGTGAGGAACTGGCTTTGAAGATGATCAGATCTCAGCTTTCCCCTGACGTAAAGAAATCCTTTTGCGATATCGTTATTGATAATTCAGCTTCCCTAGAGAATACGCGCCGTCAGGTCGAAGCCGTCTGGGAACGTTTGAGTAAAGAGCACAAAACCACATAAAATCTATACTGCGGTTCCAAATGATTTAGAACCGTTTTTGGATTTAGAAGGAAGGTCCTCTATCCCCCCCGCCAGGGGGATAGAGGAATCGGGGGAGGGCCACAAAGAAGGATCAGTAGAACATGTACATCGGCTTATTTATCTGAACCGCATTCACATAGGAACCGATTCGTTTTCCCGGTACGCTGGGATAAATGCCGATGTATTTGTTGTTTTCAGTTTTATAAACAATGCGATCTTTACAGAGATGGTTTAGCAAAAGGTATACCTTCGGGTCTATTTGATAAGAAACCTTGAAATACAAGGGTTACAGAAAAGGACCCCATCTAAGGCAAGTTTCTTTTTGTATGTCTTTTCCTACGAACAAATCTTCACATTGAATCCAGCCCATAGTACATACGGATTTATGGATGCATGATTTTTCCTGCATTGCATTGTGAGGAATTCAAAACAGGAAATTGCATGTGTCTCGGATCCATTCCCGAATCTTTTATCCCGAATGCATTCACCAGCTTCCCCATATTGACTAGCCCTAAAAAAAAGGGCAACCTAAGTTGCCCTGCATAGGTTTTAATCAGCT
>DHHG01000155.1 GCA_002403175.1 Syntrophaceae bacterium UBA4778
AAAGACCGAGTTTACCCATCTTACCCGGGACCCGTTGAGCCTTCTCATCGCGCTTATCCTTCCCGTTCAAATGCTGATTTTTTTCGGGCTCAGTCTCTGCTTCGAGCTCAGAGAATTTCCCGTGGCGGTTTGCGACATGGATCATAGTGTTGAAAGCAGGAACTACATCGAAATGGTGGATAACACCTCTGAATTCAAGGTGGTCTATTTTTTAACCGAATACCGGCAGGCACAAGAGCTGATCAATCAAGGACGAACCCGCTGCGCAATCATCATTCCGGAGGGTTTCTCGCGAAAGATCAAGGAATCCCTTCCCGCCGATATTCAGACCCTGGTGGATGCATCGGATGTCCCCACTGCCCATACCATCGTTAACTATCTCAGTTCGCTCAATTCAGCCCGTTCTGCAGAAATGGCAACGAAATTTCTGGAAAAAATCGGGGGCGCGGTTAACCTGGAACCGGTAGTTCTAAACTCACGATCCTGGTACAATCAATCATTCAGAGGCTATACATTTGTCATCACCGGAACTTTCAGCCTGTGCATCATGGGCTTGGTGCCCATGTTGTCTGCACTGGCTATTGTCAGAGAAAAAGAATCCGGTTCTATTCAGCAGATTTTCCTGTCGCCTGTTAAGCCCTGGGAGTATATTGCGGGTAAAATGAGTCCTTATGTCATTTTACTTACCCTCGACTATATTCTGGTTATTCTTCTCGGGCTGTGGTGGTTCGGGCTGCCTTTGCGCGGCAGCTTTATTATCCTGTGTGTGGCGACCTTCCTGATGGTCTTTGCCACCGTGGCAATCGGTTTTTTCATTTCCACACTGACGAAGAGCCAACTTACCGCCATGTTGCTTGCGTGGATCTTCACCTTAATGCCCGCGTTTATGTTCGGAGATGCACTCTACCCCATCGAGAACGGCCCCAAAGGACTACGCCTTATCACCTGCCTTTTTCCAGCACGTTTTTACACGGGTATATGCAGGGCACAAATTCTTAAAGGGACAAATTTTGCTTCCTATTGGGTCGATGCCACAGCTCTTATGACGTATTGCGCGGCAATTTTTTCATTATGCGTGTGGAAAATAAAAAATAAAAAAATATAGAAAACGTACCCGGCACTGAAATGTGTGCTACCGGCGAAACACATTTATCCATGCAAGATGAAGGGCTAAGATGAGGACTCTTTTCGAGCTTATCAAAAAAGAATTTATTCATTGCTACCGTGATCCCGTGGCAATGTTCCTGGTTCTGTATCATTTTACCCTCTGCATCATCCTTTGCGGGTATGTCATGCGCTATGATGTGGACCACCTGTCCACGGTCATCTACGATATGGACAGGACTCGCGAAAGCCGTGAAGTTGTTCAGCGCTTTCTTTCCACAGAATATTTCGACCTAGAATCCTTTGCCACCAGCATGAAAGAGATGCAGGAGAGGATTGATAGCGGCCAAGCCAAGGTGGCGCTGGTCATTCCACCTGAGTTCACCCGTTCTTTGCAAGAGGGGAGCAGCGCCCGACTCCAGTTGATCGTCGACGGTTGCGATGTAAACCGTGCCGGGCAGGCATTGGGTTTCGCCAAGAGCATTGTCGGGAGGTATAATAACGACGTCATCAGTAAAATCATGAACAGGCAGGGGGCAAATATGGCCGGAATCCCCCGTATCAATAACCAGGTAACCAAATTATACAATCAGGAAATGGAAGGGGTATATTTTGTAGTGATCTGGCACATCGTGGCGATGGGCCTCCTGACCGGTCTTATCCTGTCGTCAGCTGCCCTGGTAAGAGAAAAGGAACGGGGAACCATTGATCAGATCAAGGTTACACCAATTCGGCTTTGGGAATTCCTGCTTGCAAAGACAGCGGCTCCCACCATTTTCGGTGTGGTGGCTACAGTGCTTGTTTTTCTGGTCCTGCTCTGGTTTCATGTGCCCTTCAGGGGAAATCCCCTGCTGTTTTTTTTCTTCATGGCTATTTTTCAGATGAGCATGTCCGGTGTCGGTATTCTCATCGGGAGCATTTGCTATAACATGTTTCAGGCCATTCTTTTGTGTTTCTTCTTTTCATTCCCCTGTTTTGCACTCATGGGGGCCTTCAACCCCGTGGAAAACCTCCATCCAGTTCTTCAAGTAGCTGCCCAGATCTTTCCGACAACCCATTTACTCGTGATTGTCAACGGTCTTATTCTGAAAGGTAGCGGCTTTTCCATATTGTGGCCCGGAGGATTGAAAATGGCCGTCATCGGAGTTTTCCTTTTTTCGCTCAGCTACCTGGTTACCGCACGGCAATGGAACAGGTCCTGAACAATGAAGCGTTCCCATATGCGTGGATTGATAAAGGAACCCTATTTTTTTGGAAATATTGTCCTGATCTGTATTCTGGTCGGACTTTATCTCTACAATGACCGAGTATCAACCAACTACCTTCATTCCAGAGAAACCGTTATGCGAGTGGCCCTGGTGGAAACCCTGGGAGGCCCCGGTATTCCCATTATCGCCCAGTGCTGCACATCCCGCAATCTCACCGAAGGGATTTACGCGCGCAGGAGCGACTTACCCGGGGGATTTTGCTTCCATTCCGATTGCGACATTGTCTATGCCGGAGACATAAGCAATGAAAAGAATTACACATTCCAAGTAATCAGGAAATGAAAAAGAGTACTTTAAAGCTTCAGAATTCATTTTTCGGCATCAGTGCAGACAAATTTCATTTTAAAAACTAGCATGCAAATCCGTACTCATCTGAATTTATTCCTAATGGCAGCCCAAAACCTGCGGCGCTTTCGGGCGAAATCCCTGGCTATCATGGTCCCGTTGATAATCGCCATGGCCGCATGTTCTTTCATGATGTTCAGCCGGGGAGGGTTTGTGAAAGAGGCTGAGATTGCAAAGTCCTTTCTCCCGGATGTTACCGTCCAAGGACTGGAAGCAGGACGTGTAGCAAAGATTTCCGTGGATATGAAAAACAATATTCAAGCGATCCCCCATGTGGGAAAGGTAATCCCGAGAGTCTGGGGATACGTTCCGCTTAAGATTGAAGGAGAAGTGAGAACCTATACCCTTATGGGTCTTGACCTTGATAACCTGGTTACGCATGAAAAGCTTCCATGGACGTTGGTATCCGGTTCCTTCCTGCTCCCCGAAGATAAAAATAAGGCGATCTTGGGAAGCGGCGTCGCTGCCGGTTTGAAAGCGAGAATCGGAGATCGTATTCGAATCGATGATACACTTGGGAATAAAGGTGAGTTCGAAGTTGTAGGGTTACTCAATAACATCGTTCAGATATACAGCACGGACCTCATTGTCGTCCCCATTCAGGACGCAAGGGCATTTTTCGGTTATCACCCCAATGAGGTCTCAGATCTTCTGGTATATACGGATAAACACGAAAACGCCGATAAGGTAGCCTGGGAAATTTCCACCACATTTAACAATACGAAAGTCATGACCGCTATGGCTTTGACTAATCTGGTAAAAGAGGCATTCGGCCGCCGCGGTGGCACATTCCAGGCGATGTGGCTCATATTGTTGATAACTGTGCTCCTTCTGATGTGGGCTCAGT
>DHHG01000120.1 GCA_002403175.1 Syntrophaceae bacterium UBA4778
ATTTATATTGTGCATTTCACCTTCTCTCAAGTGTGTTGACCCGCTTTTTCAGTTGATAGAGATCCTTGCTGATTTCATCGATATCCTGAGTAGTCGCAATCGGCCATTCTTTGAGGATATCCAGCGTGAAATTTTTTTTTGCCTCTCGGTATTCGTGCAAGGCGTCGAGAGTCTTCGCAAGGGTCTCGGTGTATTTCTGAGATTTTAAAAGAGACATAAAATTCTGCTCGAGCTTTTCAATCCATAATCGGTAAAGAGATTGATGATCATAGTCGCCGACTCGAACATCTCTGAAGGTTTTGCCTGTTTCTTCATTAAGGGCATCAAAAGCATTTTTCATCGGAATAGAAATCAATTGGAAGAATTCAGACAAGGAGGCTTGAAAAGCTGCGTATGTGTCCAGGGTTTTGTTCATTCGCTCCTGGTAAAATCTCGTAAGTCCCAATGTCGGCATATTCAGATTTTTCTGAAATTCTTCCCTGAATATATGAATCATCATGTTCGCCGCAGTCTGGTAGAATCCCGGGAATCCCATTCCTAAAAGAGTCGAGCTGAAATGATTGGAAGGAACCGTGGACTTTTTCTGAAAAGGAAACCAAATGCCCCACAAATCCTGCATGAATTGAGCGGGAGATGGCGCTTCAGATTTGCTTTCAGTTTCATCATGAATACAGGCACAGGAGAATCCGTTCCCCCACATTTTCATACACTGCAGGAGCGTTTCTCCGATCATATCTGTGTACATGGGCGCCTTATCGGAACTTGAATGTTGAATCGGGACAGATGACTGACCTGCCTTCACCATGGTATTCCAATATTGCTCCCATGCATCCATCTGTGCTTTGATCCAGTAAGTATTCATCGTCTGATCTGATTTTCTGGTATTCATATTTTCATTCATAGGAGAACTTTCCTTTTCAGGTAACCGATAACTCATCAGAAGCGACCACCAGACACATTCTCGCGTCTACATAAATATCTTAAACTATCGTTTTCTATGCTGCTGGGTAGATTTGGTCAAGAATTCTTCAGTTTTTCTGAAACCCTCATCCATGCAGGTCTTAAAATCGGATACTCCTTTGTTGAAAGTGTCATTCCAGTCTCGGATAGCCTTTACGCTTTCGTTCGGCAGATCCGTCATCTGTTCCAGATACATATCGACCATCTTTTGATTCTGTTCCTGAAACATAACCATTGTATTTATTGTGTTTAATAAATTGGATCTGTAAACATCAAGTGTCTGCTTTGCCAATCTCTGAGTGTCCATTTTTATCTCCTTTCTTGAAAATATGATTTCGTAGAATTAAATAAATGTTTAGCAATTAGGCTGCCACACAATTGTGATGATATCCATTCACCAATCCCTTAAATTTTGTTTTTTTTTGGTTCTGCATGCGTTTGCATTTGTACCCTGTTTGTCCGTATGATTTGATCATCCTGCAGAACCTAGGCGAAGTCCTCCATGAATAAAAAAAACATCTCCGGCCAATGCTTCGTTCCGGAAGAGTTCCCCTACAATAGAAGCTACTTCTGCAGGTTCAATCAGTCTTCTGATGGGAACATTGGATATAATTTTTTCCAGAGCTTTCTGATCCATGCCTTTCAGCATATCCGTTCCAACGTACCCAGGCGCAACGGCTACGCACCGGATCTTGTCGGCTACGCCGCGCCGGAAGAATTCAGCCGTGATAACCTTAGGAATAACGGATATGGCAGCTTTCGATGATGAATAGTTGATCTGTCCTGCCGTACCGAGAGAACCGGTTGATGAAATAAGACAGATTAATCCCCGGCAATCGTTATTGATCATGCGTTCGGCGCATTCGCGAATCGTTAAAAAAACGCCAACCAGATCAATTTCCAGCACCGACTTGAACTGGTCCAGGGACATCTTGTTTTTGACTTTTCCTGTTTCTCTGTCTATTGTCAACATCAGCCCATCTTTGATGATCCCAGCGAAAGGCGCTATGAGATTTATTTGACCAAACTTATCGATAGCCGCGTCCGACAGCCTGGAGCAATCTTCCTCTTTCACGACATTGCATAAAACCGGCAAAACGCTGCCTCCCATGTCCTTCAACTTCGCTTCAGCGGATTCCAGCATGGAGCTGCTAATATCCGCAATAACAACCTTCCCACCGTTTTGAACCCAAAATTTGGCGAGCTCAAAACCAATTCCTGCGGCCCCGCCTGTGATTACTGCTACCGAATCCTTAATCTGCAACATACAAGCGTTCCCCCTTTATTGAAATCTTAATCAGGCGTAATGCGTTCAGGCCCTACTCATTCTTAAAAAGGCCTGGGTCATTTGCCTTCTGAAGAAGAAATTCTTTCTCCAGCGACCTTATCGGTAATCATTTGCTCAGCTTTCGCAACCCAGCCCCCGCCCATGCTCTTGTACAGATTGATCAAACCCGCAAAGAGCACACCCTGAATCTGAGCATACTGCAGCTCTGCATTAAAGAGGCTGCGCTCCGAATCAAGCACCTCGATATAGCTCGTATAGCCCTCGTCATAACGCAATCTGGCAATCCTCGCATATTCACGCAAGGTATCCACTGCCTGGCCCTGAGCCGCAAGCTGTTGACGGGTGAACTTCTGATCGGCAAGGGCATCCTCTACTTCGCGGAAAGCCGTCTGGATCGTGCTCTGATAGGAATATAAGGCTTCCTTCTGAATCGCTTCCGCCGTTTGCACCTGGCCCTTAATGGCGCCACCCAGGAAAATCGGTGCATTCAAAACCCCACCCCAACTCCACTGCTGCGCGGAGCCGTTAAAAAGGCTCGACAGTTCCGTACTCGCCCAACCGAAAAGTCCGGTCAGCGAAATAGACGGGAAATACTGGGCCTTGGCCACACCGATTCTTGCATTCGCAGCGATGAGGGATTGCTCCGCCTGTCGGATGTCCGGCCTCCTTTCAAGCAGATCCGAAGGAAGGCCCGAAGGGACCGCAGGAAGAGATAGATTATCCACGTTCCTGCCCCTGAGTACCGGTCCCGGATTTTTCCCCAGCAGAGTACTCAAGGCGTCTTCCTGAAAAGCAATACTCTTCTCGATTTGAGGGATGGTAGCTAGGGCGGTCTCATACTCGGATTTCGTCTGATTGAGTTCCAGTTCCGATATGACGCCTCCTTCGTATCGGATCCTGAAAAGATTATAGGAGTCCGCACGGCTTTTAACCGTCCGCTTTGCAATGTCCAGTTGTTTATCGAGGTCCCGTAGATTGATGTAGCCGATGGCGACGGTACTGACCAGGGATAGAATGACTGCCTGCCTCGCTTCCTTCGTACTAAGTAGATCCGCTCGTGCAGCCTCAGTAGTCCTTCTCCATTTTCCCCAGATATCTAGCTCCCAGTTTCCGAGAACTGCCGCATCATAGACGGGGGAAGGGTTCTTTGCTCCCGCCGTGATGGGAAGAGGACCTTCTGAGGAAATCTGCTGTCTTTGAGCACTCGCACTGCCTGTTATTTGAGGGAAAAGCCCGGACCGCCCAACCCAGTATCTTCCGAGATACTCATCAACCCTCGAGGCAGCAATCCTGATATCGTAATTTTCTTTTAATGCGGTTTGGATTAATTGGTTCAGGACGGGATCATTAAACTGTTCCCACCAGGCTATATTGGCTGTATCCCGTACCTGTTTATCCTCAAATCGCCATACACTCGGGTTGATCACCTCCGGTCTTTTGTAATCCGGGCCAATAGCGCATCCGGAAAGCAAAACAATGAGCAGAAAGATTGCAGCCAATTTATTCACGGTCCTTACCCTCCCTGGAGGGTCCGTTGCCCTCTGGAACCGCGCTGCCGCGATGCGACCATTTCTGCACAAGATAGAATGTTACGGGTATTATGAAAATTGCAATAAAACTCGCTGCCAGCATTCCGCCAATGACGGCCGACCCCATGACGCGCCTTGCAATGGCACCCGCGCCGCTGGATGTGGCCAGGGGCACGCAGCCAAGAATAAAAGCAAAAGATGTCATCAGAATGGGCCTCAGTCGAAGCCTCGCCCCGGCAAGCGTCGCCTCCACAATCGGTCGCCCCTTTTCATATTCCATTTTGGCGAACTCAACGATCAAAATGGCATTCTTGGCGGCAAGACCGATGAGCATCACCAGTCCGATTTGAGCGTAGATATTGTTTTCGTAACGAAGCACCCATAGGGCGCCCAGGGCGCCCATGACGGCTATTGGCGTACCCAGGAGCACGCTGAAGGGAAGCGACCAGCTCTCATACTGCGCCGCCAGGATCAGGAAGACACACAATAGCGAGAAGCCGAAAATGACCGCAGGGGGGACGCCTTCCTGCGCCTTCTTCTCCTGGAAACTCATCCCGAGATAGCTGTATCCCATTTCCCGCGGCATGGTCCGGGCAAACACATCCTCCAGGGCTTTCATGGCCTGGACGGAACTGTAACCGGGAGCGGCGCTTCCATTTATCTGGGCACAGCGGTACAGATTATAACGCATCGTAAATTCCGGTCCGGATATTGGCTTCACGGAGGTGAGCGCTGCTAGGGGAACCATGTCTCCGTCTCTGTTTTTGACATGGAATTCGCCCAAATACTTGGGATCCGTCCGGTATTTCCCCTCAGCCTGGACATAGAGCTGCCATTGCCGTCCGAATCGATTGAAGTAGTTGACGAAAATACCTCCCATAAAGCACTGAAGCGTTTTATAGGTATCTGCCAGGTTGACACCTTGTTTCAGAACCTTATCCCGGTCCACACTCACGAATTTCTGGGGAACCGTCGGGAGGAAAGTCGTCCTGATCCCGGTTATCTCTGGTCTTTTACGGGCGGCATCCAGAAACTTGTTCGTATTCTCAGACAGGAATTGTATATCTTTTCCCGCCCGGTCCTGGAGTATGAATGTGAATCCTCCGGATGTCCCAACACCGGGGATAGCGGGGGGAGGAAATGCAACGCCTATTCCTTCAGTAAGCTTTCCGAGCTCCCGTGAAATATGGGTTTTAATGGCACTGTATTGCTCTTCAGGTTTCGTCCTTTCGGCCCAGTCTTTCAGGGTAATCCAGAAAAAGGTACTGTATGTGTTTTGAACCGAGCTCAACATGTCGTAACCAATAACGGACGTACAGTATTGCACGCCTGGCGTTTTCCGGATAATTTCTTCTGCCTTCATTGCAGCCTTTTCGGTTACCTGGAGCGAACTGGCAGCCGGGAGTTGCAGACCGGCATAGACATAGCCCTGATCCTCTTCGGGGAGAAATGCTGTCGGCAGCTGTTTGCCGAATAATCCGGCAAGTAGGGCCATGATTAACAGGAAACACATACTGATGAGGCTTTTTCTGATCAGGTGTCCACTCCAGCTTACATATCCGTCTGTTGCGCGACCGAATACCCGATTGAACCAGTCATAGAATCTCTGCAGCGGCCCCCAGGCTTTCTTTCTCGGACGAAGCAGAAGGGCGGAGAGAGCAGGGGAGAGCGTCAGCGCGTTGAATGCCGAGATAATAACGGATACCGCTATGGTTACCGCAAACTGCTGATAAAGGCGTCCCGTTATTCCCGGGATGAATGCTGTGGGGACGAAGACTGCGGCCAGGATCAGGGCTATGGCAATAACCGGACCCGATACCTCCTGCATGGCCTTGCGGGTGGCGTCCTTGGGTGACATACCTTGTTCGATATGATGCTCTACCGCCTCGACCACGACAATGGCGTCATCGACAACAAGACCGATCGCAAGAACGAGTCCGAAGAGTGAAAGTGTATTAATCGAAAATCCGAATAGCGGGAAGAACATAAAAGTACCTACAAGAGAAACCGGCACAGCCAGGAGCGGAATCAAGGTCGCCCGCCATCCCTGAAGAAATATGAAGACGACGATAATGACCAGAATCAGAGCCTCATAGAGTGTCTTGACAATCTCCTTTATTCCCTCCGTGACCGCAAGGGTGGTGTCGAGAGCCACCACATAATCCATGTCTTCAGGGAAGCTCTTCTTCAGCTCGGCCATGAGTTTCCTGACACCCTTCACGGCTTCTATGGAATTCGAGCCCGGTAATTGATAAAGGGCAATGATCGCCGCTGGCTTGCCGTTCAATTTTCCGACCAGGTTGTATGTCTGGGCCCCGAGTTCGATTCGTCCGACATCTTTCACACGAACGATGGAACCGTCCGGTTTTGCACGGACGATAATCTCGCCAAACTCCTGTTCTGTCTCCAGGCGCCCTTGAGATCGAACGGTATATGTAAATTCCTGGCCGGGGGGAACGGGCTCGGCACCGATCTGTCCCGTAGGGTTCACTGTATTCTGTGCCTGGATGGCATTGACAATCTCGGGAACGGTTATCCCGAGATTGGCCAACCTGTCCGGTTTCACCCAGAGCCTCATTGCGTATTGCCCCGCCCCGAAGACAGTGACACTGGCGATCCCCGGAACGCGCGTCATCTGGTCGTTAATATTGATATACGAATAGTTGGCCAGGAAAATACCATCGTAGGTACCGTTGGGCGAGTAAAGGGCAAAGATCAGCAGGGGCGCTGCCGTCGATTTCTGGGTGGTTACTCCGAAGTTCCTAACGTCTGATGGGAGCTGGGTTTCTGCCTGCGTAACCCGCATCTGAGATAGGATCTGATCTGTATTGGGATCGGTCTTGACATCAAAATTGACGGTTAATTTTAATTGCCCATCGTTTGAATTGATTGAATACATGTAGTTCATATTGTCTACGCCCGACATCTGCTGCTCGATGGGCGTTGCGACCGACCGCTCCACAGTCAGAGCATCCGCTCCTGTATAGGTAGTCTTAACCTGCATTTCTGGGGGCACGATGTTCGGGAACTGTGCGATCGGAAGTCCCAACATGGCAACAACCCCGACAATAACCATGAGTATTGCAATGACCATGGCTACAATGGGGCGGTTGATGAAGAATTCAATCATAGATTACTTTCTCTGTCCTTCAGTAGCTTCGGTCTTTGCGGAGGCCAGCTTTTCTCCCGGTATGTTCCCGGTTTTTTCAGCGTAGTATGGCGTGGGGGTCACGGGAGTACCCGGTTTTGCCTTCTGGATTCCTTCTACTACGACGCGTTCTCCGGGTTTGAGTCCCTTGTCCACTACCTGTAAGTCATCTATGGTTTCGGATACTTTTACAGGCCGGTTTTGAACTTTATTGTCAGGACCCACGACTGCAACAAAATAGCTTCCCTGCAGCTCGGCAAGGGACTGCTGAGGAACAAGCAGCGCTCCTTTCTTGGTAGCTACTGTTGCACGAACCCTGGCAAACTGTCCCGGCCGCAATATATTGGAAGGGTTATCAAAGATAGCCGCGACACGGATGGTTCCAGTCTTGGGATCCACCTGCCTGTCGGCCAAGTAAAATGAACCATGATAAGGATACTCGCTGCCGTCTGCGAGGAACATTACTATGTTTTTTGTGGGCTGGCGCTCGTTTCGCTTTTGCCTTTCAGCCGCCTGCAGATACTCCTGTTCGCTAATGGAGACATAGACTTTGATTGGATTGACTGTCGAAACGGTAGTCAGTTCTTCCGTAACTCCGGGACCGACTAGATTGCCTATCTGCGCCTTGGCGATCCCGGCGACGCCGTCGATCGGCGATCGGATTTTTGTAAAACCGAGATCTAGCTTCGCTTTGTCAACCGTCGCCTTTGCAGCAATAACGGCTGCATGGGCAGCCAGTTCCATCCCGATTGCGTCGTCGCGGTCCTTTTTGCTCACGGCATTCTGTTCAGCAAGCGGTTTGATTCTGGCCAGATTCGCTTTTGCAGTTATCCAGCGGGCTTGCTGTTGTGCGAGTTGCCCCTTTTCCTGCTCCAGCGCTGCTTGAAATGGCCGGGGGTCGATTTCAAAAAGGATCTGTCCCTTTTTGACGGGAGTGCCTTCCTTGTAGTCCTGACTGATTAGATAGCCCTGTACCTGCGCACGGATCGTAGCATTCACAAGGCCATCTGTTGTTCCGATCCATTCATAATTAATCGGAACATCTCTTTGAATTACATTAGCCACCTTGACGACAGGAGGCTTCGGTTTCTCCTGAGGGGGGGGCGTGCAGGCAGACTGCAACATAATAGAAAGGAAAATCACTACGACATTCAGAATTCGAAATCGATAGGTAAGCAACGCAAAATTAAAGGTGGCCGATATGCATCGCATAAATCACCCCTTTAGAGACTCGCTTGTTAGAATCACTGAGCAACTTGCAATTTTTCGAAATTTCACATTGCGACAGGGCAATCGGGCAGAATGGGATTTTATGCACACATTTACAGGCAAGTGTTCGGGATCTAATTCGTTAATTTTGAGATAATTGGATCATAGCTGTATAAGGGTCGGGCATGGTGAGCAAACACACTTTTTTGATATAAATAAACCATCTCCAATGAACAAACAATAATAGAAACTCTGAAATCTGACTAAAAAAAACCTTAGATAAAAAGGTAAAATTATGAAAAGGGAATAGAAAAGAAAAGGTTCAGACTTTCAATCTTTTCGATTTTCATAAAAGGTACTGATGTATTGCAAATGAAATCTGGATTCATTACACTAATCCTGCTTGACAATAAAAATGAAAGAGGTTATTAAACCGCTTTCAAAACAAGCGCCTGTAGCTCAGCTGGATAGAGCATCTGCCTTCTAAGCAGAGGGTTCGGGGTTCGAGTCCCTGCAGGCGCGCCAAATTAATATGGTGGGCGTAGCTCAACTGGTTAGAGTGTCGGGTTGTGGCCCCGAAGGTTGAGGGTTCAAGTCCCTTCGCTCACCCCAAATAAAATACCGGTTTTATACCGGCTCAAAATAAGCGCCCGTAGCTCAGCTGGATAGAGTCGCAGACTTCGAATCTGTTGGTCGCACGTTCGAATCGTGCCGGGCGTACCAGTAAGGCATTCCTATTAGGGCACAGAGAAATCTGTGCCCTTCTTTTTATGCATTGCATTCATCCTCCCCCTTATCAATCTTCAGAAATACCTTCTTTCAAAATCCGCCTCGCCTTGATTGCAACGACGAGCGCCAGAATGAATATTGATAATGAATTCTATTTTGATTCAACCCGTAATGATTCAACCGGTAAATTGAAGGGAGGGTTATCCATATGCAGACAAAATATAAAGTGATCTGGATACTGATTGTGCTCATCATGATCGAAATATGGCCTAAATGCCTTGATTCACGATCCATGGGCACTCAAAAGGTCGCTACTTTCAAAAATAACCCATATAAATCCCTATCAAGCCGGTATCTAATTTTTTTGCCTCCTGAGTATCATGAAAATCAGAGAAAATGGCCACTTCTAATTTTTTTACATGGAGGATCGGCCAGGGGCTCGGATATTAATAAACTTAGGCGCTATGTGTTACCTGGCTATCTGGATAAAGGCATTTATCCTACTCCCGATTTCCCATTTATAGTCGTTTCACCACAATACAGGCGTGGCAAAACATGGCAGGACAATGCCAAAGCACTTTCACTCCTCATCAAAGAAGTCTGTTTGAATTTCAAGGTAGATGATCGGCGTATTTATCTGACAGGGCCGAGTATGGGGGGACAGGGGACCTGGTATATCGCGTCACAATATCCTAATCTATTCGCGGCAATTGCTCCGGTAGCGGCAGTGCGGACAGTTCCGGAATGGGCCTCTCAAGTCAAGCGATTACCCGTTTGGATATTTCAGGGCAAGAGGGATAAATTCTCCCCTTTGAAATCATTCAAAGTTCTGGTAAAAAAAATAGGGCAACCGGCAACATGTAAAATCACTGTTTACGATAAGGATCATGTTGGAACGATTAAATCCGCGTATAAGAGCAAGGAACTTTATGCTTGGTTTCTGAAACACAGGAAAGAGAATACCACACAGGGTAATAGATATGGATAATCATTGTATACGGGTGTTGCCTGGAAATAGTTGATTTATATTTTTTCCCATTCAGAAGAAAAAGATGTTCGGGCATGAATTTACATAATCTAGTCAGAAAAGAAAAAGGCGAATCGAATAATACCGATTCGCCTTTTTCTTTATTGGTGGGCCGCCGGGGACTCGAACCCCGGACCAATTGATTAAGAGTCAACTGCTCTACCAACTGAGCTAGCGGCCCAATATTTTCAGGATTTTTTTTCAAGCACTTTGAAAAGGTATCCAGCACTCCCAAATTGAAAGTGAGCATTTATACTATTTTGAAACCCATTGCAACATTTTTCTGCAATTTACATTTTGGGATTTGGAAATTTGGGGATTGGATATAAACTGGAAATGATTTATAAGAAACATTTCCGATATCAACCATAGTTGTCAGAATAGAGGGTTCTGTGTTAATTCGTTGCTGCTTTTATTTTAAATCGGAAGGAATAACCGGAGTTGATTATGATTCGTATTTCAGAAGCAAATAGTAGCGAAAAGCAGGACAGCATCAAAAAATTATTATTCAATGATGCTATCATTACAGGTGATGATCAGAAATTGTTTACATCGGTTTTGCTGGATGAAAGCAAGGAAGGGTGGATTGGAATTCCTCATGGAGGAATCGCAATGGGAGCCCTTACAGAACTTGCCTTCATGCTCTGGGAAAACTCCGGAAGGAAAGAAAAATATCCTTTTAGGGCTGATTTCCGTTTTGGTGGCACAGCCGCTAGGGTGGGTGATTCGTCGTACATGGAAGTTAGCCGGCAGAATAATTTGATTCAGGGAAATATTCTGATAAATCAGGATCAGACTCCTTATCTGGAAGCAGAACTGAAGCCTGAAGAAGACAGTACGCGAAATCCTGAATCGAGATTGTCGGAGCTAAATATAACTTCCGTGGACATGCATCCTTTGCCCTTTTATTCCAATTGCTTTGTATGCGGCTCAGAGCGGAAAGAGACAGGATTAAAGAGAAGATTTCATTTTCTTGATTCCGAATTGCAGCTGAAAGCCGTTATTTCTAAAATGGGATTCGACTGCGCGGACTCCGACACGCTCAGCCCATTTCTAAGGAATGGAAATTTTCATCCCCTCTCACTCATGGCGCTTCTGGACGAGACCTTAGGCTGGAGCGGTTTCATATCTACCGCCGCCGGTGCCGTAACAGTCAAGATAAATTTCACATTTTACCGCCCGATTTTAGCGGATGAAAAAATCTATTTTTTGGGTTGTTGCGATGAGGTGAGAGGACGATTTGGATCACGTCAGCTTTTTCAGGCATCGGGCGAAGCAACCGTGATGCATGATGATGGAACGCTTGAAACCGTTATTTCCGCATCGGGACAATGGATGACGATAAAAAATCTAACGGAACAGATGAAAACACATTTAAAGCCCGAGGAATGGACGCGTTCAGCTTTTTCTCATGCTTATAAGGTAAACCAAACCTGAACGAATTGTGAGTGGATTCAGAATGATCATTGTTTCAGAAGGGATAGCATCCGAAACAGCGAAATCAACCATGAGAGGGTCGATTCAGCACCCTGATTTTGATTCAGGCCATCGGCTTGCAATCCATCGCGACATCCTCCCGTAATCGTATCAATCAGTGGTTTTCCAAGATCGTTGACACCCAAAAACCACTCCAAGGAGCAGACCCCTTTTTTCATCCATACAAGATCATGTGTTATTTCAAAAGCAGTCAGACAAGCATCGGTCATGGCCTGTGCCTCAACTGGCTGCTGATCAAAGCAAGCCCTTTGTTTTTCTCCCCGGCTGCACCAGCCTTTGTTTCCAATCGGAATAAAATGGCCTTTTTCAGAAGTTTGCATTTGCATCAGCCACTCTAAAGATTGGAGTCCTAATTTTATCATTTCCGGCCGATGCAACAGATTCCCGGAAAGGATCAGGGCTTGTGGAATCTTTGCGTTAGAATAGGTCAGACAATCATCAACCCAAAACCAGTTTTCTGATGCATTGTTCAGATAGAGAAGCAGCAATCTTTCTGAGAGTTCTTTCAGAATATGCTCTGCGAAGGAATCGTCTTCTGCACGTTTTAAATAATGATATACTCCATTGATGCCGAAGGCCCAGGAACGGGGAAAAGTGAAATCAAGGAGAACCGGAATGGCCTCTCTGAATAAATTAGAAGCAAGATTTCTAATCCCTGGTGAAGACGAACAGGATGCTGTCATGCCCAGTGCCCATACAGCTCTTCCATGGCTGTCTTCAGACCCAGTTTCCTCGATCCAGCGCCGGTCAAATTCCATAAAATTTCTAAATCGGCCAGTATTCTTATCAAATGCGTGCTCTAAAAAGCTGAGATACTTTACGGAGAGGTCGGAGAAATCCATTGAGGAGTAGAAATCCTGAGCTAAAATTGAGACAATCAGCGCTCGTGCATTGTCATCCGTACAATAACCATGCTTTCTTTGTGGGATATGAAATCGGGCGTGCTGGAGGATTCCGGTATCATCTGTCATGTGACGAAGATGACGCAAATTTATCAGGCTTGTTAGCTGATCGTAGGAAATCATAATAGACCTGATATTCAATGAATTGAGTATAAGAGATTAGACAATTAGATCATTGGAAATCGGCATATCTCAAAGGGGGCTTTCGCCCCCTTAATAAAGATGAAATTACTGTTTGGATGGTTGTGGCGGTGCCGGCAATGGCTGCTGTGCAGGCGGCTTTGGTGCTGAAGGGGGAACAGGTACTTCAGCTGTTTTCTTTGCTTCAACGCTTTCCACTTTCACATACTCTTTTCCAACTGTTAATGTCACCTCTCCTGACAGCCTGTCTATCTTATAGAATGCAGGAGCATAAGCGTAATTCGCTGTTACAACCTGATAACGGGTCCAGTAAAGCGTGAATGCAACCAGAATAAGTACGACTACAACAATAACCTGCCAGAATTTGTTCATGGAGGACCTCCTGAAAAGAATTTAATCCGGAGCGGGTCCGGCATTCATATATACGATATAGCGGAAAATAGAAAAAAAGTCCCGAGCTTTTAAGATAACATTGATTCGGAAATAGAATTTACTCCGGAATCCAGCCTTCTTGTGCCGTTTCTGAATAGGAATAAGGGAGCGCGTCCCTGATTGATTGGGGAATATTCCCGTACTTTCCTTCGAATTCTTCCAGAAAAAGCCGGCGGCCTTCAAAAAAATTATTTATTTTTTTTCTCAAAAGTGTTCGTTCCTTGAACAAAGATTGCGCATTCATTAAATCCAGATTTGCACGATCACACATGATCGGGTAATGATAGCCAATCATATCAGGTTCAAAGCTAAATCGGATCTGATTGCGAAGTAAATCGTTATATGCTGAAAGTGATTGCCGCAATGACACCTTCGTTTCGGGATTACCGATCGCTCCCGTGTTGGCTAGGTAACATTTGATACGATTTCGCTTGATAATATCATAAAATATCATGGCATGTTCCAGACGGTTACCTGCAACAAAGGGATCGAGAAAGAATACCCTTTTGAATTTACCGGCTTCTTCCGGATTGCCTCCCGTACTTTCGATGGATTCCCCGTAAATGAATTGCATGGTGGCCTGTTCGGGGGTCAGTTTGCTGATGACATTTACAAGGGGGTTACGGGTAAGAATGATTATGAAATCGGTACGATCCGCTCTTAAACTTCTACTTGCGATCTCTAGATTATCCCTGGTGACAATTGCCCGGCCATTCCCCGTCTTTGATATATCCTTGAAATCAGGCGTATATGGATATTTTGTGATCGCAACGTTTTCAAGATACGCATCCCGGGAGCCTGCCGCACGGAGTATTTCCGGCTGACTTTCATCAAGACCCTCCGTCTTTACATACAATCCGCCCATCTCAAAGGCCGCATAACTGCTATCAAACCCCAGAATGCCGCCATCATCTCCGATCATTTCGGAACTCTCTCGCGGCATTCTCGAAAATTTCCGGCATAGCGTTGTAGTTTTTCCTGTTGCAGTTAATCCCGAGACAGCTGTTACAATTTCCATCAATTCCGGTCTTTCCGTTTCAAGATTATAAGTCCAGAGGAAATCGCGTCTGGCTCCGGAATGAAGAAAAATTCCTTGTTTATCGATGGCTTTAACACGCCAGTTCTCAAATTGAAAAATGCCTTTTTTCCCTTCACCCAGATAAACCGTATTGCGGCATATTTTTACCTGCTCGCCTCTTCTATCCCCCATCCATAAACGAACGGTAATATCTTTATCCTTCAATTTCTTCGCCTTGTTATACTCGAAAGCATCGTCCGTAAAATAAATAATGGTATATGTCGGTTGTTCGACAACCCTGGATGCAGGACTGTCCATCAGCATTTTCAGGCCATAAGCCAGATGCGCATATTGGAAGGGAATAATAAAACGAGCTGTCACGTTATCACGGCCATCCCCGACTATCGTGTCCAGAGAAATGATCTTTTCCCGACGCAGTACATCAACCGCTTCCGCAGCAAGTATTTCTTCTTTTTCACCGAAGGGACTATCTATATTATTGCTGGTGTGCGGAGCGGATCTTGACATAGGTTCGGAATCTACAGCCAGCGATCCTGTCTGGGTCTGAATGACACCTTCCTGGGTGAGAGCAATTTGCTTAAGATCATCCAGCGAACGGCCTTCCGCGAGGCGTCCATCGTTTTTGGCTTCCAGATAAATTTGACGTGCCGCTTTGATGAAGGGATTCATAATTTTATGAAGGGTATTGATAATTTGAGGATAGCGAATAGAA
>DHHG01000174.1 GCA_002403175.1 Syntrophaceae bacterium UBA4778
CCATATTTAAATTTCCCTGCACACTGAGTAGAAAAAAACCGAAAGAAAACACGTGTTGCAGCACTGCTCTGTATTTCAGAGGATCACACAACCCCTCTTTGGTTTACACCAACTCCTACAGTAGAAGCGGTCCAAAGCGGACTTGCTTACAAAGCATACTGATGGCGGCTTGGTTATATATTCGGACCCGATGTATAAAAACTTTACAAATTGTTATGAAAAAAGATCAAAGAAAGTGAATGGCGGCTGGCGCCGCAGTGACGAGTGACTTTGAGGCAGTGACAAGTGACCAGTAACAAGTGACAGGCCATAAAAAATCAGACGCATTCTTTTGTCATGCTCGCGAAGGCGGGCATCCAGTTATTTCAATTCCTTATGGACTCCCGCCTTCGCGGGAGTGACAGAATTTGCGACTTTTTACGTGCCATCACGAGTGACAAGGTGATAAGTAAATAGTGAATGGCGTCTGGAGCCGCAGTGACGAGTGACAGGTGACTAGTGACAGGAAAGAGTAAATGGTGAATAGAATAGCAGTATTAGGGTTAATGAGCTGCGGGGATCGAAAAAATGATCCCCGCAGCTTAGACGACAAGAATAGAATTTATTTAATGGATCCCAGGGTAGCCTTGGCCTGGCTGGCTCCGGCGAAGTTAGGATCTTTCTGCAATGCCAAACTGAGTTCGCGTTTTGCTTCCTTCAGATTACCATTCTTATAATACGCCATGCCCAGGTGATATTTGATTATCGGCTGATCGGGTACTTTCTCATCTGCCTCCTGGAGATAAACAATGGCCCTGGAGGGTACGTTCTTTTTATAATAGATCCACCCGAGCGTATCGGAGATATGCGGATCATCAGGTACCTGTTCTTTGGCCTTCTGGGCCAGGTTGAGTGCAATATCAACGTTACCGCCATTTTCAGCCAGTATATATGCAAGGTTGTTTGCGGCGGGAGGGAAATCCGGTTTCACCTTAAGGACCTTCTCATAATATTTCTTTGCCTCGTCGTTCTTCTTCTCGCTCTCGGCAATCACGCCCAGGGTCATCAACGCAGTAAGGGAGTTGGGATCATGCTGCAAGACGGCGCCGTATTCCTTTTTCGCCTTGTCCACTATATTTTGCCTGAGATAGAAGGACGCCAGTCCCATATGCAATACGGGCGAGGCGGGATTCATTTCGATTGCTTTTTTATAATTTTTCTCCGCTTTTTCTTTATCTCTGCTCGCTTCGTAAACACCGCCAAGCATATGATAATAGAACGGGTTGGGAGGCGACTGTTTGATCTTATTTTCTATCCGGCTGACCGCTCCTGAGTAATCCTTGCGAAATACCTGCAAGGTAACGAGCATCTGAAGAGGTTCCAGATAATTGGGCCGGAGGGCTAAGGCTTTCTCCAGTGAGGCCTGTGCCTCTTTTTCCTTTTTCTGAAGCAGGAGAACCCTTCCTTTATAGTAATATGCTTCCGGATAATTCGGGGTCTTTTTGATCCATTCATCAATTGTCCGTGAAGCCCCCTGGATATCTTTTTTCATCAGATAGGCGTTTGCCATAAAAATATAAGCCTTGATGTTTCCCGGGTTATCGCTGAGAACTTTTTTACATTCTCCGATTGCCTGACCTGCGTCACCTGATTTGAGATAGATCTGGGCAAGAGCAAAACGGGGTTCATCCCACTTGGGATTTAATTCCTGTGCTTTGGCCAGAGAGGCCTTCGCCTGTTGATCGTTTTTGAGGCCCGCCTGAGCAACTCCAAGCAGATAGTGGGCCATCGGCGATTTCGGAGCATCTTTCAAGTAAGCCTGAATCAGATTGACTGTCTGATCAAACTCGTTTCGGCTCAGATAAATTCTGCCTTTCAGCAGCATCGCTTCCTGGCTTTTGGGATTGATTTTGGCGATCTTTTCAGTTTCCGCCAAGGCCTGATCGTATTTTCCCGAAGCAATATAGAATTCGGCGAGCCTGGCGATGGCTGCTATATTTTTGGAATTTTTGTTGACGGCTTCTTTAAATGAAGCCTCGGCTTTATCCTTTTTACCCGTTGCGAGATAGACGTTTCCAAGAGAAATGCGCAGGTTCTGGGTATCGGGAATCGCCTGAATACCGCTCAGGAATTCTTTCTCAGCGCTCTCCGAGCGGCCCATTGCCATATACAGATTACCCAGGGCCGCATAAGCAGATTCTTCTTTGGGGGTAAGCTTTACGATTTTCTGCAATTCCGATTCAGCAAGATCCGGCTTACCGCTTCGAGCATAGAATTCTGCGAGAGCATACCGACCTTTGGTCCCTTTTTCGTCTGCAGCAACCGCAGCCTGCAGACTTTTTTCCGCCTTCGGAAAATCTTTTTTCAGGATATAGAGCCTTGCCAGATGTATGAAGGCATCCCCTTTATCCTTGCTTTGGGTGGCCTTCTCCGCTGCCGCGATTGCCTGGTCCAGGTTTCGTTCGGAAAGATAGATATTGCTCAACAGGATCTGTGCCGGTCCGTTATTCGGATCCTTCTGAAGAACATAATCAACCTGCTTTTTTGCCTCATCGCGTTTTCCGGAAAGGAGATAAAGCGAACCGAGCTGGTTCCTGGCCTCCAGCATCTGGGGATCTTTTTCCACCGTTTTCAGGAATTCCTGATATGCCTCCCGGAACGATCCCATTTTCAAATAGCTCAGGCCGAGCTTGTAATGCGCTTTGGCATTCCCGGGATCGAGTTGAATCACGTTTCTGTATTCCAGCACGGCTTCCTGCAGCTTGTTCTCGCTGAAATAAGTTTCACCTTTTTTCCAGTGCCTCTCTATTTTGGATTCTTTGGTACAAGCTGAAATCAGGGAAATAAAGAAAAGACAGAGAATGATACTGATAATATTCCTGTATTTTTGATGGACAGGGTTCATGAACGCGCCTCCAACTCTTATTTCGGTTCCTTCCTTTTAGATCATTTTAAAGGGCCGTTCAACATATAATTTCGCTAA
>DHHG01000018.1 GCA_002403175.1 Syntrophaceae bacterium UBA4778
ATGTCCCCGATGGACTGATCTTCAACCGGGCCGTACAGCTTTGACCATGCGGCTCCGATATAATGTTTGTCCACCGGCTTTTTGGGAATGACGTACTCATTTTCCGTAATCCCCTCCATCTGACTCTGATGGGCCTTCAGAGTTGAATCTGCTCCGGCACAGCCTGAAATCAGACAAACGGCAACCAAGATAACCAACAAAACACAGCTACTCTTCTTTTTGGAAAAAGAATACATCAGTATGCCTCCATTATTTCTGGGCGATTACGATCCATACGGGTAAACAAAATTATTTTGTCGTGGGTGGCAGCTCATCTCTCTATGGAAATCAGTCAACGTGCTTTCTTGAGATTGCCCCCTTTTGAATAACCGCTAGTGAGATGTTATCGCTACTTTCGCCTGGCTTAAGTAGTTATTATCGTTTCTTAATGTGTCATGTAAAACTTTGGCCGCGGAGGAATCGATTACGATAAAATTATTTTTCGAAACTTCCGATATCGGAACAATCATAACGTTATCTCCCAGATAGGAGATTTTTTTCGCATCTTCGATGGATTCCGCGTAACGAACGATTCCGTAAGTCCGGACGATACTGGGATTAACGATCTTGACGGAATACACGGTAAACGAACTTTTTGGATCCTTCCCGGCTATAACAACGGGGAGAAGCTCACGCTCGAAGTAACGTCCATCAAGAACAAAAATAACCCCGGTTACTGGTTTGTTGGGATCATAACCTGTTGGGCCAGAAATTGTCGGACCATTTCTCAACGGTTCGGAAAGAATCACACGGGGAGGAACATGGAGCGGATTCTTTTGATCCAGATTCAAAACGGACGAAAGCGTGTGGCTGCTTTGGCAATCGAGCCCCGCATTGTTGAGACAGAGGCGCATTTCAACCGTAGCCATGGGGGCGCCGTCAACGAGTTCGTATTTCTTGCTGAAAATCCTTGCTCCCTTGACTATTCCTTCCACTCTTGACTTGATCACGTCCTCCTTGACCATCATATTTTCAACAATCGTTTCCGAGTCGATCCGGACGCCTTTGATTATTTCGAGAAGCGCTCGTTGAGCTCCGACAACTGCGGCGCGCTCTGCCATCAATCTGTCACGAACAGGATTTCCACTCGGATTGGCCGTGCCGTGACCGATGCCGGTCACATAGCCACCAACCCAATTTACCTCTCCACTTTTCTCACCTTGCGAAAAGGCCGGGTTCGACCATAAGAAACAACAGAAGATCAAGACCGGAATAAATCGAATATTGGTTCTGAACTTCATGAGGGCCTCCACATAAATCCCGAGCTGTTCCGGCTGAAATGCGGATTCAGGAACAGCCATCTACTCTTATTTTGTATACGTCCCTTCTAAATATGAACTTTGAAGGGGTTGAATCGTAACCGTCTGGTTTGATGGTTTATTCCAACCCGCTACATCATTGAATTCAATCGTATGCTGCCCCGAACTTAAACCGGACACGGTCATGCCCGCCATCTGCCACTGTCCGCCGTCAACTCGCCACATAGCCCCCAAATTTACGACATCTCCCGGCTGAATGGTAACAGTTAAATATCCGGTGTCCCCCTGGGTTGAAGTCGACTGAGGAGGATTGGTTATTACCGAGGGGGTCAAAGGGGAAGTTGATTGTGTTGTCTGACCGGTCTGAGAGGTAGAATTGAGATCCTGCAGGAGGTCAGTCGATGTGCCTGTGGTCCCCGTCTGTCCTGTGGTCTGTGTCGATGAGTTCGTGGTTTGAGCTGCCGTTTTATATGGTATCTGTGTCGGTTCCGGATCTGCTGCAGGAGAAACCGATTGGGTGACATTGAAGGACTCGGATTTTTCTTTAGAGGTGTTTCCTCCGGCATCAACTGCAACGGTATTTACCCTGTAGTTTCCAACCGGCAGGGTGAATGTGCTTGAATACCCCTCCCAGAACTTTCCGGTCATACCTGTAATGGTCTGCTCTTGTACAGTATTTCCATTCTCTGCCATTATCTTTAGGATTAACTGGCTTAAATTTTTATCATCAGACAGCCTGATGTTAAAATTTACCCTGTCCAGCGCAATATAACCTACCTTAATAAAGCTGATAGTGGGTGCAAGATCAACCCTATCGATGACGCTGATCAATTTATCGACGATTTCCGTTTTTCCGGTTGGTTGAATGCTCATTCCGGTTTGATTGCCTGTGGCTCCTGCAGAAAACGAACTGCTGCCCCAAAGGTCATCCGTGCCCCCGCTTCTTTTAGCTATCTGGACCTTTCCGGTAACCTGATCACTCTTCTGCCTCAGCTCATCCTCCACCTGGACGATGTAGACAAGTGATTCGGCCTGGAATTGTTCAAGCGGTATGACCGTTGATACTTCCCCCGAATATCCCCGGGCGTTTCTCTTGTTGTCATACTCATCAACAGGTATTTCCTTGGGATCTCTGGCAAGATAAATTTTGACCATGGTTACAGGATTAGCTGATTGCCAATGCACACTGACGTGAATAGATGAGTTCACGTATTGCACTTCACAGCGGGTGATATCCGGTTTGGCTTTTGCCTCTGAGAATGAGGGTGCCAGCAGGTGAAAGGTAATCAAAAATGCGGATAATAAAAAGGAATACAAGACGCGGTTTATCATATCGGTGCTCCTGTATGTATGTTTCGCTCCAAATGGCTGATCAAGTCGCGGTAGCTCATTGGGTAAAGTGTTTAAAATGGTTGAGGAACAAAGCTTTGAGGCGATTTATATTTTAATCCCCTGGAGAAAGCAAGAGATAAAAATAGCGGCTAGGGTGACAGAATCAGATACCCTGTGGCACTGTGGCATTAAGGTGAGATGGGCAAAGTATTTTCTGAAAAAGGCAATGTTGGGCAATATCCCGAAAGAATTCGGTTGCGATTAGATATTGAAACGGAAGAGAATGATATCTCCATCCTGAACAATATAACTTTTCCCTTCCGAACGGATCCATCCTTTTTCCTTGGCGGCAGCCATGCTTCCGGCTCTCATGAACTCGTCAAAATGAATCACCTCCGCCCGGATGAATCCTCTTTCCATATCGGAATGGATTCTGCCTGCTGCTTCGGGGGCATGTGTCCCGGCTTTGATCGTCCAGGCCCGCAGCTCCGGTCCGGCTGTTGTATAAAAGGTAATCAAATCGAGGAGGGCATAACCGGCCCTGATCAGTCTATCAAGGCCGGACTCGGCGATTCCAAGCTCTTCAAGAAACACTTTTTTCTCGTTATCGGGGAGTTCGGCAATTTCGGATTCCAGATCGCCACAGATCGCGATAAATCCGGAATCTTCCTGCAACGCATATTTTTCGAATTCATTCATGTAGCTTTTCGGAGATTTCAATAGGTTCTCGCTGACGTTGGCTACATACAAAACTTTTTTAGCCGTCAAGAGATTCATCTCTTTTAGAAATTCCTTGGGAAGGCCGTCGGCCCGCCGGATCGGAATTCCCTTAGCGAGATACGACAACATTTCCCGGCTCAATTCCAGTTGTCCCGCTGCCGATTTATCTCCTGTTTTGATCTGCCTTTCGAATTTCTCAATTCTCCTTTCGACCGTCTCAAGATCAGCCAGGAGCAATTCCGTGTTGACGATTTCAATATCGCGAATCGGATCGACTGTCCCTCCGATATGGACGACATCGGGGTTCTCGAAGCAGCGCACGATGTGCACAAGAGCTTCAACATCCCGGATATGCCCCAGGAATTTGTTGCCGAGTCCTTCGCCTTTGCTGGCTCCCTATACCAATCCGGCGATATCCACGAACTCCATGGAGGTATAGGTTTTCTTGGGCGGATGAAGGATAGCGGCGATTCTATCCAGTCTTTGATCGGGAACGCGGACAATACCGACATTGGGGTCGATTGTGCAAAACGGATAATTGGCAACCTGGGCACCTGCGGCCGTCAATGCATTAAATATGGTGGACTTTCCTACGTTCGGCAATCCGATAATCCCGCATCTGAAACCCATTTTCTTCTCCTTCGATCCATAAGTAACAGAATAGGTGGATAAAGTAAATTCAGCATATCCCCACCAAGGAACGGATCTAAAAAAGATTCGCTCTGCAGGATTCAGAGGACTTGCAATTTCTCTTTTTTCTGTTCATGATGAATCCTATTCTTGATAGGAAAGGAGTCTTTTTTTGACAAGGATTACATTTGGCAGCAAAGGTGGGCGCGTTAAATCGACGGTGACCAGAGGGGATCGTTCTGTTCCTACCAAGTCGGTCGAGGATGTTGTTAGAGAAATGAAGATGAGCAATAAAGGAAACGAGGATTATCGTGAGCGTTCTCTCGCCATTCATGGTTTGATCTGTGCCCGTTGCGCCAGGGAGTTCGATCATTCAAACAGGCACCTGCTTACGGTTCATCACAAGGACGGCAATCACGACAATAACCCCCCCGATGGCAGCAACTGGGAGAATCTTTGCGCGTACTGCCATGAGGATGTACACAGCCGCGAACTTCTCGGAGATTACTTCAAAAAGGGAAGTCGCCGGGAGGAAAGCGCGCTGGTCTATTCTGAGAAGAAGGAAGAAGGTACATTGGGGAGCATGGCAGCCAAACTACAGGAAGCGCTGAAGCGGAAAAAATAAAAATGCCCCGATCATCCGAGGCCGCTGTTTGGAAAACTCTAAAGTGTGCTGATACAAGCCTAAAAGAGGGCGTTTACAAAATCCTCTGCATTGAAAGGCTTCAAATCGTCCATTCCCTCACCGACACCTATATATCGGATCGGGATCTTCAGTTCTTTGGCGATTCTTACGACAATCCCGCCTTTGGCGGTTCCATCCAGTTTCGTGAGGACGATTCCTGTAACTCCCGCCTCCTCCTGAAACATTTTGGCCTGGCTGATCGCATTCTGGCCCGTTGTTGCGTCAAGCACGAGCAGGACTTCGTCCGGAGAATCCGGTAATTCCCTGCCCATGACGCGTTTCATTTTCTTCAGCTCCTCCATGAGATTGACCTTCGTATGGAGCCTTCCCGCCGTATCGATAATCATAATATTTGTTTTTTGAGCTTTGGCGGCCTTCACGGCATCAAAAACGACGGCAGAAGGATCAGCTCCCATCTTCTGCTTGACAATGGGGACCTCAGCGCGTTTGCTCCATACCTCCAGTTGCTCGATTGCCGCCGCCCTGAATGTGTCCGCTGCGACCATCATGACGGAGTGTCCGTTTTCCTTAAAATCATGAGCCAGTTTCCCGATCGTGGTTGTTTTGCCTGTTCCGTTGACCCCGACCACCATGATGGTATAAAGCCGGTTTGTGGGGATTTCCTCCTGTGCCTCGTCCGCCTGAAGGATTCGGAGCATATGTTCTTTCATGACTCCCTTCAGGAGTTCGGCGTTATCGAGTTCTTTCCTCTTAACGCGATCCTTCATGTCTTCAATTAGATCATAGGTAAAAGCCGGCCCCATATCTGCGGATATCAGGGTCTCTTCCAGTTCTTCAAAGAGCTCAGCGTCGATTTTTTTTTCGCCGAAAATGATCTGATCGATATTTTTGACAAAGCTCTGTTTAGTCTTTGTGAGCCCTTGTTTCAGTTTTTCAAAAAAGCTGCCGCCTTCAGATTTATTATTTTTTTTATTAAAAAACATGAATTGCTCCGGGTTTATTGCTGCGGAATTGTATGTTTAGGAACATAGCATTCTTTTTAATGGATGAGAAGCGAAAAGGACCGGCGGGCAGGATAGAATATTTTGTTTTTCGATAAACAATCAAAGCGGAGAGCGCAGGCGGAGTCCACTTTGAACTGAAAATCAGCATTCCTGCTAATTGAGATTGACCGAAACCATCGTGGAAATCCCTTTTTTCTCCATGGTGACTCCGAAGAGATTATCCGCAATCTCCATGGTGCGCTTGTTGTGGGTGACCAGAATGATTTGGGAGTTTTTTGATATGTCTTTAATTAAGTTATTGAAGAGAGATACATTGGCATCATCGAGCGCCGCATCGACTTCGTCCAGAATCAAAAATGGAGTGGGACGATATAGGATGATGGCAAAAATGAGGGCAACCGCAACCATGGATTTTTCCCCTCCGGACAAGAGTGTCAGATTCTGCATCTTTTTCCCCGGAATCTGGACAATGACTTCCACCCCGGCTTCCAGCAGATCTTCCGATTCTGTGAGGCGCAGTTCTCCTTTCCCGTTGGGGAATAGTTTGGGGAAGGCTTCCTGAAAGCACTTGTTGACGGCCTCGAATGTTTCCGCAAAGCGCGTCCTGGAAATCCGATTGATCCGCGTAATTGTCCTCTGCAGGGCTTCCATGGAGACATTCAAATCGGTAACCTGGGATGTCAGAAAATCAAAACGCTGCTTGAGTGTCTCGTATTCCTCAATGGCAAGCAGGTTAACCTCCCCAAATTCTTCGATGGCTTTGCGGTTGCTTTCCAGCTTTTTGGTCAACTCAATCCTGTCGGCTTCTTCCAGCCCATTGAAATCCGCAAGCATCGAGGCAAGGTCAATAAAGTACCTGTCCTGGATATCTTTTATAAGGGATTCATAGTTAAGGGTGATTTTGTGGATATCCATTTGGATGTTATTCATCTGTTTCTGGATATCTTCGAGACTGTTCCTGATATCACGGGCCTGGATTTCCAACTCGGAGATACGGGATTCTTTCCCCGCTTTGAGTTCTCTTTCTCTGGAAAGATCGGCCTCAATCGACTGAAATCCGGTGTAAAGGCTTCTGACCTTTTCCTCTTCGGTACTGACGCGTGCTGTCAATTCTGAAATTTCCCGTTCGCAGCCGTCTGAATCAACGACTCTCGATTCGATTTCGGAGGAGATATTTTCTAAATCCGAACGGAGGCGGGAAAGAGAATTGATTGCGGAATTTTTCTTCTCTTCATTAGAAGCGAGTCGAATCCGCTTTTCAGTCAAGTCTTTCTCTATCGCTTCCAGCCGAGATCGCAGCTCCTCCCACCTTTTTGATAAATCGGAGATTTCGGAGGCAATTGATTCGCTTTCCCGTTCATTTCTGCTGAGATCATTTTTAAAGGATTCGATTTTCTGACTGGCTTCCGATTCTTCCCTGGTCAGGCTGTCCCGATTCAGGAGAAGTCCGTTAAGGCGCTGTTGAACCCACTTCACCTCGTTTTCAAAGCGTTCCACATCTTTCTTTTTCGAGTTGATCCCAATTTCAAGATCGCGCATTTCGGAGCGTGTTTCCTGCAGCGCTTCTTCCTTATCGGCAAGGTCGGCTTCCATGCGGTCTCTGCGGGCAATCTCTCCGTCCAGTGTTGTTGTGAGTTGCTCAATTTCGAGATGAAGCTCGGTGATCTCCCGCTTGTTCTTTAGAAGTCCGCTGCCGTTTCCTCCGTTTCCCCCTGTCAGAACGCCATGCTGACTGATCAGGTCTCCTTCACGGGTCACCATTGTCCCGGAAAAACCATTTTTACGCCAGAGCGCTATTCCCGTATGCAGATTAGAAATGAGCAGCGCATCACCGAGAAGATAATCCGCAATGCATTTGAAATCTTCGCGGACATCGATAACATCGATCAGTTTGAGAACGCCGTTAACGTGGGCGATGGAATCGAGCCCTCCGACATTGTTACGGACTTCAAGGGGGACAAAGCTCCCGCGTCCCGTAGAACTGTTCTTTAGGTAATCGATAGCCTTGATTCCGTCTTCTGCCTCTTTGACGACCAGGTACTGGAGCTTTTCACCAAGGATGGCCTCAACTGCCGTTTCGAATTCGCGGGGAACATTGATATGATCGGCAACGAGCCCGTAAATACCGGAGCATGATAATTGAGCTTCCTGATTGGCTTTGAGAATTGAACGGGCTCCTTCATTGCACCATTCATAGCTGTCCTGAAATTCTTTCAATGATAGAAGCCGTGCGGATTTTTTCCCGAGATCGTCCTTCAGGGAAAGTATCTTGGCATTGGCTTCCTTCAGGTTGTTTTTGGACGTTTCGATATCGTTTCGTATCACACGTTCCCGTTCTTCAGAGATTTCAAGATTATCGAAATCGGACTGCAAATCGAAATTCAGGCTCTGCAGGGTATCCTCAATGGACTGCAGCTTGTTATTATTCTCCTCGATTTCCCGATCGTCCCGTTCTGCCCGCTTCTGAAAATCCGCCACGCTCCTTTCGAGACTGATCAGCACGTTTTTCAATCTGGCATGCTCCGAGGCAAGAGTGATCTGCCGATTTTTGCGCTCTTCAAGAATTTTATGCGTTTCTCTCTCCTCGATGCGCTGCTTGTCTGCAATATCCTGGATTTCCGAGATATCTTTTCTGAGATATTCAACATCTGCCGCGGATTGGGCTGTCAGGACTTCCAGATTTTCGATTTCCCCCGCGAACGTCTCATTTCTCTCCCGGAGGAGTTTGATTTCTGTCTCGTTCTTCTGCTTTCTTGCAGACAGATCGGTGAGTTTCTTTTTAGAAAATGCGATTTCCTGTTCTTTGATGTTGATCTCGTTCTTTAAATGATAAAGCTTCTCCTGAAGGCGTGCCTCTTCGTGATCCTGCAGACCCGATTTGACTTCCTCGGTGGATCCCTCGATTTCCCTCAACTGAGACCGGGAACGATCTTCATTCTCTTTGAGTCCGTCCAGGCTGTTTCTCGCGTCCTGCTGCTGTTGCATCAGGTTCGTCAGCGCTTGTAGGGAGAGGGCCAGCTCCGTATCCTTGATCTCTTTTTTCATGGTTTTATATTTTTCAGCGCGCTTGGCCTGGCGGGTTACGGAATTGAGCTGACTTCTTACTTCACGGATAATGTCGTTGAGCCGAAGAATATTCTGCTTGGTCGATTCCATTTTCCGAACAGCGGCTTCCTTGCGGCTCTTGTATTTCGTTATTCCGGCCGCCTCTTCGATGTATTGCCGGCGCTCTTCAGGTTTTGCTTCGGCGTAGCTTGTTACGCTGTTTTGTTCGACCATCGAATAAGTTCTCGGGCCGATACCCGTATCCATAAAGAATTCTTTAATATCGAGCAGACGGCAGGGTACCTTGTTGATATAATATTCGCTCTCCCCTTCGCGGTAAACGCGCCGGGAAATCATGACCTCGGTGTATTCTGCATACTCGCTTGGAAAATTGATTCCATCATTGGCCAGAATCATCGTCACTTCGGCCATATTGATGGGTGCCGCATCTTCGCTGCCTGCGAAAATGACATCTTCCATCTTTTTCCCTCTAAGCAGGCGTGCATTCTGTTCCCCCATAATCCAGCGCAGGCCGTCAATGACATTGCTCTTCCCGCAGCCGTTGGGGCCAACGATCCCGCTGATTCCATCAGAAAAATCGAAAGCAATTTTATCTTTGAACGATTTGAATCCGAGTATTTCCAGTTTTTTGAGCTTCATGTAGAACGTTTGCCTCTAGGGTGAGATCATGGATTAAATACGTGTCTTCTAACAAAAGAAAGTACCTTTGTAAAGGAAAAATATACAACAAAATGTATACGAAAGAAATCAGACCACAATATATTGTGTGTGCGTTCCGGAATTCCGTAATTTCTACCAAGACTTTCCCGGAATTGAGATTGAAATACCTGATGGCTTGTGGGACGCTTTGGCGGGAGTGGCTGAACTATATTGGTGGAATTTTGTCGCGAAGTATCTAGCGGATCTTGGAATCGGTCAGTCGACCATAGTATTCCGGGCGGCGGTCCTCGAAAAGATCGTTGAAAGGGTTGAGGCGTTTGTCCCTGGATTGGCTTATATCGATAGCTACTGTCCAGATTTCTTCATCTGTTTCAGAACCGCTGCGAAGAACAGTTCCGTTGACACCAGTGATTTGACTCTCTCCGGTAAAGCTCAGTGATTTTCCATTTCCCCTATCTTCCGTTCCGATCCGGTTGGCAGTGATTGCAAAAACCCGGTTTTCGAGGCAGCGGGTCACCATTGCACTCTGACAGAATGGTAGGACAAGATTTGCAGGATGGCAGATGACGTCCGCTCCCATTAAGGCAAGGGCCCTCATAGATTCCGGGAAGAACCAATCGAAGCAGATCATAATGCCGATCCGGCAAACGCCGATATCGTAAACTTCAAAAGATTGATCGCCCGGAGTGAACCAAAGCTTCTCTTCAGAGTAGAGATGAATTTTTCTATACCTGCCGCCAAGTCCCTCCGGAGTTATCAATGCTGCCGAATTGAAAATCCGGGAATCGCATTTTTCAGCCAGACCGGCAACGATGTGTAATTTTTTGCGTCGGGCGATTGCGGAAAGTCGCTCTACTGTTTTTCCCCCAGGAATTTCTTCCGCCA
This sequence comes from Syntrophaceae bacterium UBA4778, assembly GCA_002403175.1. The sequence goes on from DHHG01000018.1 coordinate 10,242, forward strand.
GAACTCGGGCTTCGTCCGGAGATGTAAAAACATATCCCGTATTAAAAAGTTCCGGGAGTACAATAAGATCCGCATTGCAGGATTCAAGCATCCATTCAACGCGGTCCAGATTCTTTTCGACTTCACCGAATTCAGGCCTATATTGTAGATAACCTATTTTCATTTTAGTATTTGTATACAGGATTGCTGAAATGATTTGTCATGAGGATCACGGTTTTTGCTGTTTAAAATCACACGTGCCGCGAAAATCTCGCTTGAGCCCTTCTGAATCCATCGATCAGGTAATTGAGCCTTGCGCTGATCATCATGCGATTATTTTCCCGGTCGGCTTTCATCCCGGTGAATTAGAAGAATACACAATGCCGGTTTTCCTTGTAAAGAAAATAATGAATCCAAATAAGAAATCATACATCGCCGTGCAAAAGTATATATATATTGACACAGAGATAACATTCATGTTAATACGTCCGCGATCGCTGAACATAATGTAAGCATTCGCTTTTCAATGAGATATTGGCTTGAAGCCTCCTCCACTTGGCATTTATGATGCGAATGGAAAGCTCTCGTATTGCACACAATAGACAGTTTATTTTGGAAATTAGGCGCAGAAGATTTCTGATGCCTGTAAATTAGGAAACGTCGTTTTGGCATTTTTCCTAGAGGGAGTAAACAGTGACCCTTCACGAAATTCAGGAGGCACTGAGGCGGATTTTATAGTTGGACGAGGTCAGATGGATACCGAGGTCAATACTGCCTTCGCCGCTGATCTGATGAGTGACGTGCTGGCCTTTGCCAAACCGGGAGCCCTATTGCCAACCGGTCTGACAAATCCTCAAGTTGTCATAATTTCTGATATTCTGGATATTGCCGCGATCACGCTGGTAAGAGGGAAAATCCCCCTCCGGAAACGATTCGCTTGACTCAGGAGTTGTCTGTCCCGGTATGGGATTGAGCAAATGAAACGTTACTCGGATGAATTTGAAATCTTTTCAGAAGTGGGCGTCGGGACTCGCGTCTGTATGAAGATATACAAGACAGGTAGAAAGTGAGAGTAGAAACACAAAAGAGAGCCAAATAAAGCTGGAAGACATAATCAAGGAAAGGAATTGAATCTGAAGGTCCGGTGCTGTGAGAACAAACTCTCCAACGAGATCAGGGTAGGTTCCGTCAGCGACCTCTTGAGCGATGTTATGGCAAATAGTCAGAAGGGGGATGTCTGGGTTACTTGGCAAGTTTACCGAACATTGTTGCTGTTGCCATCCTGAAGGAGCATGCGGGCATTATTCTTGTTCAAGGGAAGTGCAATGGGCAAGATCCTGGAAAAGGCCTCTAAAGACGGTATCCCGGTCTTGGAAACGAACCTGACCGGTTTTGAGGTAGCAGGGAAGTTATACAGATTGATCAATCCTTGAAAGGTCATTTCTCTCAGTAAGGCGCTGCCGACTCCAAGTTGGTGTATTATGAACCATCTTTGTGGTCTGCAGTGCGTTTTTGAGGGTAGAATGGCCTTTTGTTGCGAGAGACGCAGGATTGGCCATATCGATCATCAGCCTCTCGGTGACATAGCGGGGGCAATGATTGCATTGATTGCCGGCAATCCCGATATTGACTTTGTGTACACGCATTATCATGCAGATCGTGTATTTTCTCAATCGATACACGGGCGATTAAGGAGAAAATTGATGAAATTCCAATCAATCATCCTGACGTTCTGAAGTTCAAAGAGGGCTTGGAAAAGGTTGGAGTAAATTAAGAGCAAGGAGGAAGGCATGAAGAAAGACAATGAGGAACTTTTGAAGGAGTTCAGTCCGGAGCAGATTCAAAAACTCGATGCCATTATCGAGAAATATAAAGGGAAACCGGGGGGATTGATACCCGTTCTGGAAGAGGCCCAGATAGCCCTCGAGTATCTGCCCATGGCCGTCCAGAAAAGGATTTCGGAAGGATTGAACATTCCTTTGGCACAGATTTATGGCGTCGTGACGTTTTATTCATTTTTCACAATGAAGCCGCGCGGTAAACATACGGTTCGAGTATGCCTCGGAACAGCTTGTTATGTCAGGGGCGGAAAAACGATAGCGGAGAACATGGTCAAAGAATTCGGCATAACTGAAGGCGAAACAACGGCCGACAGAATGTTCACTTATGAAACGGTCCGGTGCCTGGGTGCTTGCGGGTTGGGCCCGGTCATGGTTATCGATGAAAACGTCCATGGCAAAGTAAAGGCTGCCAAGGTTAAAGAAGTACTGTCAAAATATAATTAATTGCGAGGGAAGCAGACATGGCGAAAATCAAGATTGAAGATTTAAAGAAAATCAAGGAGAAAGTGGTGGCGGAGACCTCCCTCCGGGAAGGCCATCGTCGCGTGAAAGCGACCGTTCATATGGGAACTTGCGGCATCGCTTCCGGCGCAAAGGAAGTTATGGATGCCTTGATGGATGAGATCGGGGCGTCCGGGGCATCAGATATCGCGGTTACAACATCCGGGTGTATGGGGCTCTGCAGCAGGGAACCCCTTGTTACCGTGGAAATTGTCGGCAAGGAGCCGATTAAATACGAATACGTCGACGCAGACAAAATGCGGCAGATTTTCAAGGGCCACATTTTACAGGGTGAAATTCAGATGCCTTTTGTCCTTGCCAGGGGAGTGGAGCTTCTCGAAGGGGAAGTGGCTGAAAGCCGTCCTCTGGATAAGTCTGCGGATAAAATCCCCACCATTCAGGATATTCCGTTCTTTGCTCATCAGAAACTGAGAGTTCTGAAAAACAGAGGCCTGATCGATCCTGAGAAAATAGAAGAATATATCGCCAGAGACGGATATGCCGGAATGGCAAAGGCCCTGACGGAAATGAACTCGGAACAGATCATCAAGGAAGTCCTGGATTCCGGTCTGCGCGGCCGAGGTGGCGCGGGATTCCCGACCGGTCTGAAATGGCAGTTCGCTTCCCGTTCAGCCAGCGATATCAAATACGTGCTGTGCAATGCCGATGAAGGCGATCCGGGCGCTTTCATGGACAGAAGCGTTCTGGAAGCCGATCCGCATGCCGTCCTCGAAGGAATGGTGGTTGCGGCCAAGGCAATCGGTTCCAGCAAGGGCTATATCTATTGTCGTGCCGAATATCCGCTGGCTATTCACCGGCTGAATATCGCACTGGATCAGGCGAGGGAACTCGGACTCCTCGGGAATGATATCTTGGGTACCGGATTTAATTTTGATATCGAGATTTATCAGGGTGCAGGCGCCTTTGTGTGCGGTGAGGAAACCGCTCTCATGACGTCCATTGAAGGAAAACGCGGCATGCCCCGTCCTCGTCCTCCGTTCCCGGCCGTTGCCGGATTGTGGGGTAAACCGAGCATTCTGAATAACGTGGAAACGTTTGCCAATGTCGGACAGATCGTGCTCCGTGGCGGCGCCTGGTACTCCAGCGTCGGGACAGAGAAGAGCAAGGGTACGAAGGTTTTTGCTTTGACCGGCGATGTAAACAATGTCGGTTTGGTTGAAGTTCCAATGGGGACGACCCTCGGCACGATCGTTTATGAAGTCGGCGGTGGTATTCCGAAAGGCAAGAAATTCAAGGCTGCCCAGCTGGGCGGTCCTTCGGGAGGCATGATCCCTGTTCAGCATCTCAATGCCCCGATCGATTACGAGAAGGTTGCGGAGTTGGGCGCCATTATGGGTTCCGGCGGACTGATTGTCATGAACGAAGACATGTGCGCGGTCGATATGGCGCGCTTCTTCATGGATTTCTGCCAGGAAGAGTCCTGCGGAAAATGTACGCCGTGCCGCGAAGGGACAAAACGCATGCTCGA
>DHHG01000226.1 GCA_002403175.1 Syntrophaceae bacterium UBA4778
AGTCCCTCTCCAATGTAGTCTGTTCGCTATTGACATTATCGGGCCAAAACAGTAGAAGCCCAAAATAAAATGAAAGAATTCCAAATATGAAAGAAGCTTACATTGTTGCCTGTGCCCGGACGGCCATCGGCCGTATTGGCGGCGCCCTCGCACAGTACCGTCCGGAAGAATTAGGTGCCGTTGCTCTCAGAGGGTTGGTGGATAAAGCAGATATCGATCCGATCTTGATCGAAGATGTTATTATGGGTCTGTCCAATTCATGGCATGCCGCCTATAATCCAACGCGGTGGGCTGTTCTCAAGGCGGGGCTTCCCTATGATCTTCCCGGAGTTACTGTCGAACGGCAATGTTCCTCCGGGTTGCAGTCCATTAATTTTGCCGCTACTCAGATCATGGCCGGACTAGGCGATATTTATATTGCAGGCGGGATGGAGAGCTGGAGCCAGACCCCCTGGATGATCCCCCGTGCCTCGGAAGCCTATTCGCTTAACCCTCCGAAATTTATTACCCGAGAATTGGCTCCCGATCCTGAAGATCAGCTTTCGATGGGAATGACCGCCGAAAATGTAGCCGATCGATACAGAATAACCAGAGAGGAACAGGATGCTTTCGGCCTCAGGAGTCAGCAGCTTGCGCTGAATGCCATCCGAAACGGCTATTTTGAAGAAGAGATTATCCCCGTAAAGGTTATTAAAAAAAACGAGGAAAGCATTTTTGATGCTGACGAGCATCCCCGTGAAACTGATCTGCGAAAGCTGGCAGCGCTGAGCCCGGCATTTAGAGTAGGAGGATCGGTGACGGCGGGCAATTCTTCCGCGCGTAATGACGGCGCGGCCGCTGTTCTGATTATGTCATCGGAAAAGGTAAAGGAACTCGGCTGCACTCCTCTAGCTCGATGGGTGACCTGTGCCGTTTCAGGGGTCGATCCCAAAATCATGGGGGTCGGTCCGGCGTTTGCCATTCCCAAAGCCTTGAAACGTGCGGGCTTGAGCATGAAGGATCTGGATGTAATTGAATTGAACGAGGCGTTTGCTGCGCAGGTGATTGCCTGTACGAAGGAATTAGCAAATCGGGGCTACGAATACGATCCGGCAAAACTGAATCCGAACGGTGGCGCTATTGCTTTCGGCCATCCGAATGGCATGAGCGGAACCCGAATTGCAATGTTCGCTATAAACGAGCTGAAGAGGCGCGAAGGAAGATACGCGATTTGCTCACTTTGTGTCGGCGGAGGGCAGGGTTTGGCAACCATTTTCGAAAGGCTGTCGTGAGAATAGACTTGGCAAATGTAAAAACGGTTGGCAGAGGACTGCTCAGGCCGGAAGGTGTCATGGCGGCAGATGATGGTACTATCTATGCGGCAGACATGCGGGGCTGTTGTGCCCGGATTGGGCAGGACGGTTCTGTATCTTTTTTAGGGAATCTTGGCGGCGTGCCCAATGGTATTTGCCTGGACCGTGCGGGAAACTGCATTATTGCAAATATCGGCAATGGACAGGTCCAATTTTTATCCATGGATGGCACTCAGAGCATCCTTATGACCGAGGCCGAGGGAAAAAGGATGCCGACGCCAAATTTTCCTTTTCTGGATTCCAAGGAAAGGCTCTGGGTCAGTAACTCGACCTTTCAGGAGGATATCGATTCCGCTATCAGAAATGTGATTCCGGATGGATCTGTTGTCCGAATTGACAATGGCTCGGCTAAGATCGTGGCAGAGGGAATCTGTTTTTCCAACGGTATTGCCGTAGATCCCGAAGAGAAGTATCTGTATGTGGCAGAGACCATGAAAAGGCGGATTTTACGTTTCTGCATGGAGCGGGACGGCTCTCTGGGACCTCCAATTGTGTATGGCCCCGATACCCTCGGCCCTTTGGGGCATCCTGACGGAATCGCCTTTGATGATGCAAGCAATCTCTGGATCACGTTTCCCTTCTGGAATGCTATCGGAATGATCAATGCACGCGAAGAACTCGAGATCATTCTTGAAGATCCGGATCGAAAAATTTTACAGACACCGACCAATATCTGTTTCGGCGGATACAAAAGAAGGGTGGCCTATGTTGGCAGCCTCCATGGCTCGTGCATTCCTTTTTTTGAAGTTCCTTATTCCGGCGCAAGGCTGATTCACCAAATGGATTAACAAATTCAAAAATAGGTCTTTGAAAAAATTTCCTAAAATGCAAAGATAATAAATCCAATTCTTCCATTGTCCTCTGATCAGGATCAATAATTACGATCACTTGAGTAAAATGCAACGAGGGGGAGAGGGTATGCTTTCGAAAATCCAATTACTGAATGGATCGAAGTTTCTCGTAGTAATCTTATTTTCTTTATTGTTTTCCTGTACGACCGTTCCAATTACCGGAAGACAAAGCCTGCATCTCGTCCCTTCGTCAGAACTGGTTGCGCTTGCAAACCAGCAGTACTCTGATGTTTTGAAAAAATCCAGACTTTCCAATGACACTGCAAAGGTTCAGAGGGTCAGGAATATTGGGACCCGGATTGCTGCAGCATCTGAAAAATTCATGATCGAATCGGGGCGGGAGTCGGACGTTCGTAATTACAAATGGGAATTCAATCTGATTGAAGATGATAAAACCGTGAATGCCTGGTGTATGCCGGGGGGGAAAGTTGCCGTTTACACCGGAATCCTTCCAGTCACTCAGGATGAGAACGGTCTTGCGGTCGTTATTGCACATGAAATTGCTCATGCACTGGCCAAGCATGGCGATGAGCGAATGAGCCAGGCTATGCTGGTTCAGCTTGGACAAGTCGGACTCTCTCTTGCCCTTGCCAATCAGCCCGCGGCAACACAGCAGATCTTTATGTCGGCTTACGGTGTCGGCGCTAATGTCGGCTATATCCTGCCTTACAGTCGCGTACAGGAATTGGAAGCAGACCGTATTGGCCTTAATCTGATGGCAATGGCAGGCTACGATCCAAATGCGGCAATTCCGCTTTGGGAGAGAATGAGTAAAATGGGCGGCCCTAGATCGCCGGAATTTCTTTCAACTCATCCCGCTCCCGAATCACGTATTGAGAAAATCAGGGAACTGATTCCGGAAGCGATGCAGCGATATCAAAAAAAGTCATCCTGATCCATCCTGTATTGTCCAAAATGCCCCCGCAAAAGCAGGTTCCGTATAAAATCCGGAATCCCGTTTTTATTCTTGATCAGCCCAATTTAGGGCTTTTTTTAACCAAAAATGTAATGAAGTATTTATTATACTTCAAATAAAAGTCCAAAATACGCTTGACAAGAAATGTTTGTTCATGCTTAAAAAGAATTCATGAATAAATAAAGGCTCCGTGCTGCGAACACGAAGCCTTTTAACCAGGCTGAAACGGCAGAGAGGATCCGGCCATTTCAACGCGATCCGAAGATACCAAGCGCTCTTTCTCCTGTCAAGCTCAGCCGCAACAAAGGAGGTGAACTTAAATCGGCAGAGGTGAATCAAATTAATATTCTAGAACGGGAGAGAGTAATGTCTAAATATGCAACCAACTGGATAGGACTATCCGGACGATCCTATCAATACTGGATTTATCCAATCGGAACTTCTTTCAGGCTGGGATCGGGAAACTATATTTTCGCAAAGCAAATTGATCCAGACGAATGGCTTCCTCTTTACATTGGTCAATCTGGAAACCTGATTCAGATATGCGGAGATCCTGAGATATTAGCCGTAATGAAAAAACGTGGGGCAACGCATATCCATGTTCATTACAATGAGGCCAGTGCAAGGGTGTTGCGAATAGAAGAAATAGATCTGATCCGAAATTGGAGGCCGTTATTCAATGAAAAGAATACAAAGATATATGAAAAATAAGTTCAATGAGGAGCTTATATAGGCTGATCACAAGTAGATCATAAAATATTCAACAGGTTATGAATAAAAAAATAAATAACTTAGCAGATATTCAGATCGGATATCAGTTCCGGGGGAAGGTGGAAACCGATTCCCTCGGAACACATAAAGTGATCCAAATCAGGGACCTGGACTCAGAATTTAGATTGAATACGGATGCCTGCTGGACCGTTACACCCAAGGGCAATATCTTTCGCTATCTAGTGAACAAAGGGGATGTCCTCTTTCTGGCGCGGGGGCAACGCAATCATGCAGTGACAATTACGCAGTCCCTTCAGAACACGATAGCAGCCGGTTATTTTTATATAATCAGGATCAAATCGGAGGTGATCCTACCCGAGTATCTCGCCTGGTTCATCAATCAGGCGCCCGCTCAGCAATACCTTCACAACACGGCCCGGAGAGGAACCCACATGCCTCTTATCCCCCTTTCGGCCTTTGCCAGTCTCGAGGTGAATCTTCCCGACCTTAAAATGCAGCAATTTATTGTCGATTTAGCAAAATTGCAGGAACGTGAAGATGGACTTTTAAGAGAAATTCAGGCTAAAAGATCTTTACTGATTAAGCGGCTAAGTCTGAAGGCCATAAAAAAGGAGAGGTAATGTGAACGAAACGGTTTCTCAACAGGAGATCAATAATATTGCATGGTCGGCATGCGATACTTTCCGCGGTGTCGTGGATCCTGCTCAATATAAAGATTACATCCTTGTCATGCTCTTTCTGAAATACATCTCTGATATCTGGAGAGATCACTACTCGACATACCGGGCGCAGTACGGCGAGGACGAAGAACGTATCCGGCGCAGACTGGGTCGTGATCGGTTCGTTCTTCCCTTTGCCGAGAAGAAGAACCCCATATCCGGCGAGATAGAAGATCGGTTCCTGGCCGATTTTTACAGCCTGTATGAAAGGCGTACCTCCGCCAATATAGGTGAATTAATCAATGTCGTTCTCGATGCAATTGAAGAAAAAAATAAGGCCAAACTCGATGGCGTATTTCGCAATGTTGATTTCAACAGCGAAACCAATCTGGGCAAAACCAAGGATCGCAACCGGCGCCTTGCCCATCTCCTTGAGGATTTCAACAAGCCTCAATTCGACTTGAGCCCGAGCCGCGTCTCTGAGGACGTGATCGGAAACACTTATATCTACCTGATTGAGCGCTTCGCCTCCGATGCAGGGAAAAAAGCTGGGGAATTTTATACACCGCAAAAGGTTTCCGAACTGCTTGCCAAACTTGCCCGACCAAAGCGCCGTGACCGGATTTGCGATCCGGCATGCGGTTCCGCAGGGCTCCTGATAGAAGCCGCCAAGCAGGTCGGAAGCAACGATTTTGCACTCTACGGGATGGAGGTCAACGGAAACACCTGGGCCTTGGCAAGGATGAACATGTTCCTCCACGGTCGGGACAGCGCTCGTATAGAGTGGTGCAATGCATTGACGAGTCCTGCTCTTGTCGAAGATGACCGGTTGATGAAATTCAATATCGTCGTGGCGAATCCTCCTTTCTCTCTCGACAAGTGGGGGGTGGATGAGGCAGTTCATGATCGATATAACCGCTTCTGGCGCGGCATTCCGCCGAAAAGCAAGGGAGACTATGCCTTTATCAGCCACATGGTTGAGGCCGCCCTTGAAAAAGAAGGTCGGATCGCCGTTGTTGTACCCCACGGTGTTCTCTTTCGGGCCGGATCGGAAGTGCGCATCCGGCAGAAGATGATTGAGGAAAACCTTCTGGATGCAGCGATTGGTCTGCCGACGAATCTCTTTCCGACTACATCTATCCCCGTTGCCATCCTTGTTTTCGATCGCGCCCGTGAGAAAGGTGGATCCAGAGAAGGATGCAATGATGTATTGTTTATCGATGCAAGCCGTGATTATCATTCGGCCAAAAGCCGAAATGTCTTACTGGAAGAGCATATTGATAAAATTGTTACTGCTTACAGGGATCGAGTCAATATCGATAAATATGCCTATCTTGCCGGAATTGATGAGATCAGGAGCAACGAATTCAACCTGAATATTCCGCGCTATGTGGATACTTTCGAAGAGGAGGAAGAGATCGATATTGTCGCGGTACAGCAAGAGATTGATCAACTTGAAAGCGAGCTGATGCAAGTGCGGGCAAAGATGAGAGAGTTGCTGAAGGAAATTGAATAATGAAATGCTTAACTCAAAGGCAGAGTGTGACGAAGCTGGAGGTTTAGGATTGAAAGATAAAGGGGTCGTTAACTTGCGTTCGCTTGTTTCAGCTAGAGGATTACAAACTGGTCCCTTTGGAAGCCAACTCAAAGCTGAGGAATATACGGTGGATGGTATACCTGTCGTGATGCCGAAGGATATTAATGAAGGAAAAATTGTTGAAAAAGGGATTGCACGTGTTTCTAAGAAAAAAGCAGAAAAGTTAGCAAAACATCGACTTACTTCCGGAGATATTCTTTTTCCAAGGCGCGGTGATTTGGGGCGCATTGCTGTCGTAAAAGAAGAAAATGCAGGTTATCTTTGCGGGACTGGCTGTTTGAGGGCACGGCTTAAAAGTAATATCAGTTCTGATTATATCCACCAATATGTTCAGATGCCTTTGGTGAAAAAGTGGTTGGAAAGTAACGCTCTGGGGCAAACCATGCTCAATCTTAACACGGATATTATAGGCAATTTACCTATATTTATTGTTTCGATAGATCAACAGAAAGCAATTGCTAAGTTCCTTTACACCTGGGATCAGAACATCGAAAAAACCGAGAGGTTGATTGCTACGAAGGAGAGGCAGTATAAACAGTTGCTTCACAGCTTGGTATCAAAAGCACGATATCCCCGTGTGCATATTCGAGACTTTGCGATTGAAGTCTCAAAGCGAAACAATGGTGCAGCAATTAATCTTGTTCTCAGCGTCACCAATCGCAATGGATTTGTACTTCCTGAAGATCAATTTGAAAGGCGTGTAGCCAGCGCAGACTTGAGTAATTACAAAATTGTAAGTGGGGGGCAGTTCGCTTACAATCCATCTCGGATCAATGTTGGATCTATTGCACGGCTGGACAAATGGGATAATGGCGTGCTTAGCCCGATGTACGTTGTATTCGAAATAGATAAGACGAAAATAAATTCCGATTTTTTTCTTCATTGGTTGTCATCGCATCAGGCGCAAGAGCGGATTCGGAAAAGTGCCCAGGGCAGTGTGCGCGAAACCGTGAGCTTTTCAGATCTGGGAGCGATTTCTTTTCCTCTGCCGCCAATTTCTGAACAAAACAAAATTGCCGAAATCCTTAACACAGCCAAAAGTGAAATCGATATTCTAAAAAAGCAGCTTGGGGCCTATCGCAGACAGAAACGCGGTCTCATGCAAAAGCTGTTAACAGGAAAGTGCATTTTAAAATCAGATAATATGAAGTGATTGGAAAAGGCATTCTCGTGACAACATTCCAGTTCAACGAGGAATATCTATCTCAGATACCGGCACTGCAGCAGCTCATCAATCTGGGCTATAATTATCTGACGCCCGCCCAGGCCCTTGCCGCCCGGCAGGGGAAACGGAGCAATGTCCTTCTGGAAGAAATCCTGCGAAGCCAACTCAAGGCAATCAATCGTATTCAGTACCGTGGCCAGGAATATCTCTTCAGTGAAGAGAATATTCAGGTTGCTATTCAGAAATTGAAAAATATTCGATGGGATGGACTACATAAGACAAGTGAAGCCGCATATGATCTCCTTTCCCTTGGTACATCGCTTGAGCAGGCAATCGAAAGGGGGGCTAGGAGTTTTACACTCCACTACATCGATTGGAAAAATCCTGTAAACAATGCTTTTCATGTCACGGCGGAATTTGCGGTTGAAAAAATGCGTAGCGCCGAAACGGTCCGTCCCGATATCGTTCTATTTGTAAACGGAATCCCTTTGTCGGTCCTGGAGTGCAAATCGCCGCAAGTCGATCTGGAACAGGCGGTCTCGCACTGTATCCGTAACCAGCAGGACGATTCTATTCCCGGACTTTTCATCTACGTGCAACTCCTTCTGGCTATCAACAAGAATGCTGCCCTTTATGCCACGACGGGAACGCCCCGAAAATTCTGGAGCGCTTGGCAGGAGATGCGTTATAAAACCG
>DHHG01000124.1 GCA_002403175.1 Syntrophaceae bacterium UBA4778
TCGCATCGGGATACCGATCGGGGAAACGCAGGATGTGATCGGAATCTGCTCCGCGGAAAGAATAGATACTCTGAGAATCGTCCCCAACTGCCATAAGACACCTATGCCTGGAGGCAAGGAGATCGATAAGTTCAGCCTGAATGAGATTCGTATCCTGATACTCATCTACCAGGACATGCCGGAATTTTTCAGCATAATATTTCCGGACATCTTCGAAATCTCGCATCAAGTCCCGCCAGTTCAGGAGCAGATCGTCAAAATCAAGGACATTGCCTTCTCTCTTTTTCTTCAGATAACGATCGGCCAGTTCGATCAAAGCATCGGTCCAGTGAAGCAGGGCCGGATATTTGCTTTCGGCCACCTCCACCAGGGATCTGCCTGTATTAATCGAAAAGCTGAAGATATCCCGGACGATATTCCCCTTCGGGAAACCGTCGGCCCGTGGATCGATCTGCATGTCGCTGATACAGGTATTTACGAGCTGATTGGCGTCGTTCTCGTCGATGATTCCGAAGTTGCTCATGAATCCGAGTCGGGACGCTTCGCGCCGTAAAATGAGATTCGCAATATGGTGAAAGGTTCCCCCCCAAAGGCGGCTTACATCCACCCCGGTTAATCTTTCCACCCGGTACAGCATCTCCCTGGCGGCTTTGTTTGTAAAGGTAGCGAGCAGAATGCGTTCCGGTCCGATGCCCGATTCAATAAGCCTTGCCACGCGATAGGTCAGGGTACGGGTTTTTCCGCTTCCCGCTCCTGCAATAACGAGGATCGGGCCGTCTTCAGCCATGACGGCCCGGTATTGCTCATTGTTTAATTCTTTCAAATAATCAATCATGAATCAGTTCTGATCCAGGTTCTCTGGAAACCTGTTTCCTTATTTGAGTTCCTTTTTGACGGCCTCAACAGTCTCGACGCTGCTGACGGATACGAAATTCTTGAGGAGTCCTTCTTTCTCGTAAAAATCAACAAGGGGAGCCGTTTTTTTATTATACGTTTCCAGTCGATAACTGATCGCCTCTTCCGTTTCATCATCCCTCTGAACAACAGGGCTGCCGCACTTCAGGCACTTCCCTTCCGGAGATGCAGGCTTTGTCTTCACGTTATAAATCTCCTGGCAATCGGGATTGGAACAGGTTCTTCTCGTCGTCAGGCGATCCAGAATGACTTCCTTTGGAACTTCCAGATTTACAACAAGATCCAACCGGATCCCCAGCTTTGCCAGAAGCTGCTTCAATTCCTGAGCCTGGGGAATGGTCCTCGGAAAACCGTCGAGAATGAAGCCTTTGGCGCAATCCGGTTCCTGCAGCCGGGATTCCATTATTTTCATAATGAGCGCATCGGGCACAAGATCACCGCGGTCCATAAAACCTTTGGCCTCCTTACCGAGATCCGAGCCTGCCCTCACGGCAGCGCGAAGAATATCACCTGTGGAAATCTGAACAGAGCCGTCGTACTCCGTAAGGAGCTTCGCAACGGTACCCTTCCCCGCTCCCGGTGCGCCTAATAATATGATCTTCATTGATACCTCCTTGGAACAAAATGTTTTCAAAACCATAAGTTATATTCCATCCAACTTTTCGGGTCAAGAGCGATTTGCTATTCGGATTCAATCATGATAGAGATTGCCTTTCTATTCTTGATCTGTTCAGGAGGTAACATGCGTAGCGGAAAGGCAGCCCTGATTATAGCCGGCGTGATTTTATTTCAGACATTCGGAGGAGTTTTGCTGGCAGCGGAAAAAACCGTTCAGATAAACATAGATGCGTGCTGGTCCTGATCAGAACGCGAGAGGGTAAGTTCTATCCTCAAAACCCGGAATAAAGGTGTCGTAAAATTCGACTATTCAGGTGAAGTTTACACGATCACCTTTGATGATGAAAAAACATCCCCCCCCGAGATTATCCGTTCTCTGGAAAAGGGAGGTTTCAAAATCAAAGGGGAACCGACTATTTTGAACGGAAACTAATCTGGATATTAAGAAAACAAGGGTATAGTGCAGCTATATCATTCCAAGCCGAATCCCGAACCGAAGGAATCGGCTTGGGCAAGTTTCTTAGCGGGCACGTGATCTTTTTCCGAATTCAAGAATACTGACATCCAGCATATCTTTGAGATGCATCACTTCATGCTCATAGTACATCGGCTCGCCATCGTATAAAACCTCCGTAAGCAGTAATTCCGGTATTCCCAATCTCTTCAGATCCGTAAATACAAACGCTAGTTTGCCAATGTCGAATTCGCCTTTTATATCCTGCTCATAAATGAAACGGCCATCATTGAGTGTCCCGGCCACAATGACCGAAAAATTCTTTTTCAAACCCGGCTTCGGGTCCGTATCCGTTTTCTGGGTAGCAATATTCTCCAGGTCAAAGTCTTCTATAGATTCGCCATTCAGAAAACCGCTGACAGAAAAGGATTCCATATTCTTTCCGGTCAGCCCGATTTCATGATAGAACTCGTCGACCGTATACCAGGCTGTCCATCCATTCACGGCAATCCGTTTCATTTTGTCATGATCGTACCAGATATCGGCCAGAGCAACTTCCTCTATATCACACTCCCGCAGCAGTTTCTTTTTGAGACTGTTGGGAATCTGACCGCAGACAACTTCCATTTCTTCACCGCTGATTTCAATTCTCAGCAAAGAAACATCCGGTTCATCGACACTGGACGTATCTTGTTTTATCCTTTCCCCCGTTTCGTCCAGTTCATCGGTAAGGTCCTCTTCCACAGCTGGAAGCTCTCTCTCAAATTCCGAACGCTCATCCAAAGGGGCATCATTTTCATATCCGCCCAGATCCCAGATCAAATCATCAAGGTCTTCGTCTTCTTTTCTGTCCAAACCGCTCTCGAATTCATCTTGTTTATCTTTTAAAATATCATCTAAGGATTCTCGACTTTTTCTCCTTGCCATCATACGCCTCCTCGATAAGGCATTTATAGCGGGAAAGCCGCTTTTTAATCCTCCCTTGAATAAAAGGTAGCAATAAACAGATAGAATGCAAGTGGGAAAATAAGAGGAGCAAGGGCGCCGGCAGGAGGGAAAATTACTTTACGAACAGCAGAGCAAATCTTTCAAATATATCTTTCTGGAAATGATTGATCATCTCATTGCGCATCAGACTGAGTGCTTCAAAAGGAGAAAGCTTTTTCTTATAGGAGCGCTCCGAAGTCAGGGCATCATAAACATCTGCGATCGAACATATTCGGGCATATAGGTGAATTTGCTTTCCTTTTAACTGGTTGGGATACCCGGTACCATCCTCTCTTTCATGATGCTGCATCACAATGATATTGGCTTCTTCGCTCAATTGATGTGTTTTGGCCAGCATCTTTGCCCCTTCAATCGGATGGCGTCGAATAAGGCTCAATTCTTCCAGATCCAGCTTACCTGGTTTGTTAATAATATCGGTATCTATATTTACCTTTCCCAAATCATGAAGAAAAAAGCCGGCGCCCAGTTCTCGCATATTGTGAATGATGGATCCCTTGAAAATATGTTTGGCAAGCAAAATAGAGAGAAAGCCCACATTAACGGAATGAGTATAGGTGTATACATCATGACTCGTGATGCTCAACAGATGCCGGGACATTTCGTCCTCAGACATGATGCAGTCCACCACTTCAAAAATGCCCTGCTTGGCGCTCTTGATATTTGCTGCGGAAGGATCTTCCAGAAGCCTGTTCATCAGGACGAGAGATGAATTCTTAACGGCGACCGCCTTGTTCTTGGGAGGCATATCCTTGCTTCTTACAGCGCTGAGAAGCTCCGTCGGAACGATTTCTTCCGGTTTCCATATCTTGGCTGTTTTCTGCTCGCTCTGCTCCGGCTGACTTTTCTGGGCCTTCTCGATCATGCTCTTCGAATAATCAACAAGGACCAAGTTAAAACCGGAACTTATAATTTTTTCGATCTCTTTTTCGGATGCAATTACAAATTGATTCTTCAGGAACGGGTGTTTAAACCAGCTCGAAGGCAACATCACATACATCCCAACTTTAAGATCTTTGGGTTTTATTTTGGAAACCGAATTGGCTGAATCTTCCATAAGCTGCTTTTAATAATTTATAATTTACAAACCGCATAGATATGATCGGTAATTTGTTTGCAAACTTTAAAGCCGTACTGGAGCAGGTAAAAATTATCCTGGTATATAGGAACGAATGTAAGGGAAAATACTTCGGACAAATCTCTTCTGCCTTTCCAGGGCCACTGACGCATCCGGCTCAGCATTACAGTTGACTCGAATCAGCGCTCCATCCGTCCTGCGCTTAACAGTGCCGTCCAGAATTAAGTATATTTTATTTAGAAACTCATCCGCATAAATGCGCCCCCTCCCCTGGTACCAGAATAGAAACCATTGTCGTTCAGATCCTTTGATCATCAGCATCTTATTGATCTTAAACGAGTTAGAAATTCCCATATTCGGCACAGAAATTTCGATTATTTCGGTGCTCAAAGGATTCCAACCCGAACCGGGAAGGCACTGGCGCGGAGAATGAATTACCTTTCCCTGACGTTGGGCTTGAAAATAGCCGATATAAAGGCTGATTACGTTCCCCTCTCGATCGGCGTAATCCCGCATTGTATAATCGTCCACCTTTAAGATCTCCAGCGTCCTTTGGTCCAAGCTATGGGATTTGATCAGTCGCCAATCTTCGATTCTTTCGGGAAAGTCTTTTAGCCGGGTCTGGTACAACTTGTTTTCCGCACCCAAAATAGCATGCGTTGTGTAGATGCCTATGCCCAACACCGCTAATAAAATAACTATCTTCAGATGAACCCCTTTCATCTTCACCTCGAATCACCTCCGATGATTTTCCCGAAAAACATTAAAAAGAAGAAAGCAATGATATAAAGTACCCAGCCGGAGGCGGTATGAAAAAAACCCTGTGCTAAGGCTATTCCATAATGATTGGCCAGAATACCCGTTCCGGCAACCCGGACCGTATTGCTGATAATCGCAATCGGAAATGTAGATACGACCAGAAGCAATCTCTTCGTGACTGTTTTTTGATTGAAATAAGCAAACACGACAGAAAGCGCAAGCAGTGATATCAGAGATCGGATCCCAGAACATGCCTCCGCAACCTCCAGGGATGAATTCGCCAATTGCAGCACATTGCCTTCCCTCAATACCGGAATCCCGATAATCTGGAGAATAGAACCGGACAGGTTGGAAGCGATCGTTTGCATTGGTAGAGTTATCTTATCCAGGAGAATAGAAGGGAGGGGAATCATAAAAATCAGATAGGCAATCGGGAACATGCAGCCTTTCAGATATTCCCTTCCGAGGATGAACAGCACCGTGCCCCCAATGACTATCAGGAGAGAAAATCGGGCTGTAAAATTTTCCATGGCCAGCGTTCCCAGATTGAGGACAAATAAGCCGAAAAGAATCAGTACGAGCCCCCACCAGGAACCTTCCGGCTTTAAATGAGTAAATTGCATTCGTCTGTCGTAAAGAACATAAAGGGATAAGAGCGGTATGACAAATCCATGCGAAAAATCGGGGAGGTTTATCCAATCTTCCACCAGACTATTGAGAACGCGGGAATAAAGGATTGCAACAGCAGTAATGATTGCCGCCGTTTCCAACCATAAGGCGTATTGATTCTTGAAGGACTTGATTACATTCTCGTTCGACATAGCCCCTCCCGAAATTCATTTGAAGTTGGATCATCTCCAGGGTGCCTTTAAAAAGGCAAATACAGAAGCAGAGGCATAGTCTGTGCCAGACAGGATTGGAAGGGATCTAAATTAAGAAGCCATATCAATGGCTTCCATTCAGCACTTTTTCAATACTTAAAACAAAATTACTTTTTCTTTTCTTGATCATCATCTTTTGCAGATATGAGATAGATATCCGCAAAAAAAGGAGTTCTGGGTTAAAATTGATTTAGAGCTTGTCCGTAAATAACCTTTCCATCTCGCATCCCGTCTTCACGTCATCTTTTCTCGTGTCTCAATCGCAAAATCCTCGACGTAGCGTTGCTACGACTGCGGTTTTGCTCAATCGAGCCGAAAAAATCTAACGCAAATCCGGGCGCGATCTTGGGCAACGTTATTTACAAACAAGCTCTAAATAAAAAAATGGGAACCGACCGACTTTGCGGAGGGCTCCCGAAGGTACTGACGAGCGTATAGAAGGATTTCAGCAAGCCTGTGATTGTCTTAAGCAGCTTTCGGAAGGGAGGCGATATCATCCGAACTCATGACCTTATCGATATCCAACAGTATCTTCACACCTCCGCCAACCTTGGCCATCCCGAGAATAAAATCCGTATTCATTCCAGTGCCGAATGCGGGCGGGTTTTCAATATCGTTTGCCCTGATATTCAGAACCTCAGATACGGTATCAACAACAATTCCTATCCGGACATCACCGCACTCCGTCTTGATTTCAACAACGATAATGCAGGTGCGATCCGTATATTCCATGACATTCATTCCGAATTTGAGCCTTAAATCGACGACCGGAATAACTTTGCCCCTTAGATTAATGACCCCTTTGACAAAAACGGGCGTTTGAGGAATGGTTGTAATCGTCATCATGCCGATAATTTCCTTGATCTTCAGAATACCTATGCCATATTCCTCTCCGGCAAGAATAAAAGTAAGATATTTTCCTTCCCGATCAGACATCACTTTTACTGCCTGATTCATTGCATTGATATCAGACATCGCTTTATCCCTCCTTTGATTCCAATTTCGTATGATTTGATCTGCTATGGATGTTTATCGGCAGCAATATAATTTAGCTTAAATTTATTTCACCTTGCTACCGGTTCAATCTACTTTCGTAAGAAATTAATCCACATTCTGACCAAATTCAGATTTCAGGCGTATTCCCAACAAAAGATATTCAATGCTAATTCTTAGAATCGGGGGATAACAACTCACCGGTGCATAGATGCATTCATTCCACTGAATTCGGCAGCGAGCGAATCATGTTTAAGATTCCTTCCTTGGTAATCGACGATTCTCCGGAGCTTGCTCCGGAGAGCTTCAATTCTAATAGAGCTTTAAGCTCAATGACAGCAATGCAAAAAAGAACTTTAGGAACATTTCCGTGTAAGAAAAAAATATTATATTTTATTCCGATTCTATTTTTGCTCCTTACAGCTTGCATGAAAGTGGGTCCTGATTATGTGAGGCCGAATGTAGCCATTGAACAAAACTGGCAGGAGGCGCAAAATGCACGCCTGAAATCGGGACCGTCAGATTATAAAAACTGGTGGAGTGTTTTTAAAGATCCCGTTCTTAACGAGTTAATTGAACGATCATACCGCGATAATCTGACACTCCGGATTGCCGGTGTTCGGGTACTGCAGTCGAGGGCAAGGCTCGGTATCATCGTCGGAGATTTCTATCCCCAAACTCAAAACGCAAACGGAGCTTTGCAATATAACCGTTCAAGCAGCAGTGCATCATTCAGTGGCGGCGTAAGTTATACACAATCAGATATCGGCATCGCAGCCGGTTGGGAATTAGACTTCTGGGGTCGTTTCAGGCGGGCGATTGAATCCGCCGATGCTGCTTGGCTGGCATCGATTGCCAATTACGACAATACCCTTGTGACCCTCACGGCTGATGTTGCCTCCACCTATATCTTAATCAGAACACTGGAAAAAAGAATTGCCATTGCACGTGAAAATGCAATGGCTCAAGAAGAGATCATGAGAATCGTGAATACCCGGTTTCAGCATGGCACCGTCTCACAGCTCGATGTTGAGCAGGCTACCACGGCCTTGAAGAACACGCTGGCCCTGGTCCCGTCGCTTGAGGCCCAATTGAGACAGGCCATGGATGCTCTATGTATTCTACTGGGACTGCCTCCCGGCAGCTTGAATTATTTGTTGGCGGAGCCTTCCGCAATCCCGGTTTCGCCGCCTGAAGTTGTCGTCGGCATCCCGGTCGATCTTCTTCGCAGGCGTCCCGATATCCGCAACATAGAAAATCTAGCTGCCGCTCAGTGTGCCCAGATCGGAGTGGCCAAAGCGGATTATTATCCGGCATTTTCGCTTAATGGGATATTCGGATTTTTGTCAACGGATGTGAAACCTTCCAGCTTGAGCGATCTGTTCAAATGGAGCAGCCGGTATTACCAGACCGGTCCGGTTTTTCAGTGGAACCTTTTCAATTACGGCCGAATTTCAAATAACGTTCGCTTACAAGATGCTTTTTTCCAGGAAATGTTGATTACTTACCAGAACGCGGTTCTTACAGCTCAGAGAGATGTTGAAGACAATCTGATTGCATTCCTCATGGCACAAGAAAGGGCAGACCTGCTCGCGTCAAGTGCTGCAGCCGCTCGCAAGGCTCTGGATATTGCCTATTTACAGTATAAGGAAGGTACAAAGGATTTCACCACTGTCATGCTAGCCCAGCAGACGCTGTTAACTGAGCAGGATAATCTTGCATCGACACTCGGCAATCAGGCAACCAATCTGGTAGGAGTTTACCGGTCCCTGGGTGGCGGTTGGGAATGGAGAGAAGGACGGGATATTCTGCCCCCTGACATGAAGAAGGATATGGCCAGAAGAACCGACTGGGGCCAATTGCTGGCCCCATCATCATACAATCCGCCATCCGACCAGAAACCGGACGGCCGCGTTCGTCTCCCGGACTGGTGATTGAAGATTCACTGTCGCATGCAGCAGGGAATGAGCTCGCTGCCGGATTCAAGTCAATCCGGATTTGCGTTATGCATCGCTTCTCCAAATGGAAATGGCCATGCTACCCAAATACATCAGAATCCTATTGATGCTGATCATCAGCTCCGGAATTTTCTTCTCCGGATGCAAAGAGAAAAAGCCCAAACAGGCCCCCCCGCCTCCCATGGTTGTCGTCGCTTATCCTGCTAAGGGTGTCGTAACGGATACGCTGGACGCAACCGGGAATACCCAAGCTGTTACGGGAGTTGATCTTGTCGCCCGTGTCGCAGGCTACCTTGAAAAGGTTTTATTCCGGGATGGGCAGATGGTGAAAAAAGATCAGCCGCTTTTTTTGATCCAGCCGAACACATATCAGGCAAACCTCCGCCAGGCCGAATCTCAAATTTCACTGTATAAGGCCCAGTACAAGTATGCTGAAGCCCAGTTCATCCGCTACTCCGATCTGCTCAAACAAAATGCAGCCGCCCAGACCGATGTCGATAACTGGCGTTATCAACGAGATTCCGCTCTGGCCAATATGCGCGCATCCGAAGCACAGCGGGATATCGCCAGGCTCAACCTGAGCTATACGTCAGTGAAAGCCCCTTTTGACGGCAGGATCGATCGAACCCTTTTTGACCCGGGTAACCTGGTCGGTTCCGGAGGTAACACAATTCTTGCCAGAATCAATCAGATCCATCCCATTTACGCCTATTTTAATATCAGCGATATGGATCTGGCCAGACTTATGAAAATTACCAATGGTGTTCCCGGTCAGGGTGCGGCTCGCAAATGGCCCGTTTCTATAGGAGTGTCGGGCGAGGATGGTTATCCTCATGATGGTTATCTTGATTTTGCTTCCATTTCCGTATCGCCGACTTCCGGAACATTGCTGATGCGGGGCGTTTTCCCAAACCCGTCGGGCAAAATCATACCGGGCCTGTACGCCCGTATTCGCATACCCATTGAAAAAAGAATCGCCCTGTTTATCCCGGAAGAAGCCGTGGACAATGATCAGCAGGGGGCATTTGTCCTGGTTGCAAATCGATACAATATGGTCGAGCGTCGAAATATCAAGACAGGTCCGATCGTAAACAATAATTTGCGCAGCATTGTTTCCGGCATTACAGAAAGCGAACGGGTCATCGTGAAAGGACGGCTGCGGGCGAAACCTGGAATTCAGGTCACGCCTAAACAGGAAAACTTCGTAACATCCGGAGTGCCCTCGCCTCCTTCCAACTCCTCTGGAGCCCACCATCCGCATGACATGGCAACCGAAAAGAATCAGGACGATTCCCAGAAAACCGGATTCCAAAAGGCCGAAAAATGATCTCTCAATTCTTTATCGAACGGCCTATTTTTGCCAACGTGATAGCGGTCATTACCATCATCATCGGATTCGTGAGTCTTTACAGACTTCCGGTAGCCCAGTATCCGAATATCGTTCCACCGACTGTTCAAGTTACGGCACGCTATCCTGGAGCCAACGCAGAAACCGTCGCCGCAACGATGGGCATTCCCATTGAACAGGCGGTTAACGGAGTAGAGGGTTCCATCTACATGTCATCGACCAGCGCGAGCGATGGTTCCTACGCTCTTAC
>DHHG01000126.1 GCA_002403175.1 Syntrophaceae bacterium UBA4778
CTGAATGCCCGCTTCCAGGCCGTTTCATCCAGAGGATTGGAAATGATCCTCAGGTAGGCGGCGATATCCTTAATATGCGCCTGTTCAAAAAAGCGCAGGCCGGATCGAATCTCAAAAGGAATGCCTCGCCTGGTCATCTCCATCTGTAGTTCCATTGCATGGTAATGCGCCCTGTACAAAACGGCAATCTCTTTCAGTGGCACCCCTTCATGCACAAGTTCGATGATTCTTTGTGCGACGAAATTCGCCTGCTGGTTGACATTTCTGGTCGGCATCAGAACGGGACGAATCCCGGAATTCCTCACGGCCCTGAGCTCCTTCTGAAACTGCAGTTCATTGTTTCTGATACTTTGATTGGCGAGGTGGAGTATCTCGGGCGTGCTCCGATAGTTTGTTTCCAGTTTATAAATTCTCGCATCGGGATACCGATCGGGGAAACGCAGGATATGATCGGAATCTGCTCCACGGAATGAATAGATACTCTGAGAATCGTCCCCAACCGCCATAAGACACCTATGTCTGGAGGCAAGGAGATCAATAAGCTCAGCCTGAATGAGATTCGTATCCTGATACTCATCCACCAGGACATGCCGGAATTTTTCAGCATAATATTTCCGGATATCTTCGAAATCCCGCATCAGGTCCCGCCAGTTCAGGAGCAGATCGTCAAAATCAAGGACATTGCCTTCTCTCTTTTTCTTCAAATAACGATCGGCCAGTTCGATCAACGCATCGGTCCAGTGAAGCAGGGCCGGATATTTACTTTCGATCACATCCACCAGGGATCTGCCTGTGTTGATCGAAAAGCTGAAGATGTCCCTGACGATATTCCCCTTCGGGAAACCGTCGGCCCGTGGATCGATCTGCATGTCGCCGATACAGGTATTTACGAGCTGATTGGCGTCGTTCTCATCGATAATTCCGAAGTTGCTCATGAATCCGAGTCGAGACGCTTCACGCCTTAAAATGAGATTCGCAATATGATGAAAGGTCCCCCCCCAAAGGCGGCTTACATCCACCCCGGTTAGTTTTTCCACACGGTAAAGCATCTCCCTGGCGGCTTTGTTAGTAAAGGTCGCGAGCAGAATGCGTTCCGGTCCGATGCCCGATTCAATAAGCCTTGCCACGCGATAGGTCAGGGTGCGGGTTTTTCCACTCCCCGCTCCCGCAATAACGAGGATCGGGCCGTCTTCAGCCATGACGGCCCGGTATTGCTCATTGTTTAATTCTTTCAAATAATCAATCATGAATCAGTTCTGATCCAGGCTCTCTGAACCTGTTTGCTCTATTTGAGTTCCTTTTTGACGGCCTCAACCGTCTCGATGCTGCTGACGGATACGAAATTCTTGAGGAGTCCTTCTTTTTCATAATACTCGACGAGGGGAGCCGTTTTTTTATTATATGTTTCCAGTCGATAACTGATCGCCTCTTCCGTTTCATCATCCCTCTGAACAACAGGGCTGCCGCACTTCAGGCACTTCCCTTCCGGAGAGGCAGGCTTTGTTTTCACGTTATAAATCTCCTGGCAGTCGGGATTGGAGCAGGTCCTTCTCGTTGTCAAACGATCCAGAATGACCTCCTTTGGAACTTCCAGATTTACAACGAGATCCAACCGGATCCCCAGCTTTGCCAGAAGCTGCTTCAATTCCTGAGCCTGGGGAATGGTCCTCGGAAAACCGTCGAGAATGAAGCCTTTGGCGCAATCCGGTTCCTGCAGCCGGGATTCCATTATTTTCATAATGAGCGCATCGGGCACAAGATCACCGCGGTCCATATAACCTTTGGCCTCCTTCCCGAGATCCGAGCCTGCCCTCACGGCAGCGCGAAGAATATCACCTGTGGAAATCTGAACAGAGCCGTCGTACTCCGTAAGGAGCTTCGCAACGGTACCCTTCCCCGCTCCCGGTGCGCCTAATAATATGATCTTCATTGATACCTCCTTGGAACAAAATGTTTTCAAAACCATAATTTATATTCCATCCACCTTTTCCGGTCAAGAGCGATTTGATATTCAGATTCAATCGTGATAGAGATTATCATTCGATTCATGATCTATTCAGGAGGAAACATGCGTAGCGGAAAGGTAGCCCTGATTATAGCCGGCGTGATTTTATTTCAGACATTCGGAGGAGTTTTGCTGGCAGCGGAAAAAACCGTTCAGATAAACATAGATGCGTGCTGGTCCTGATCAGAACGCGAGAGGGTAAGTTCTATCCTCAAAACCCGGAATAAAGGAGTCGTGAAATTCGACTATTCAGGTGAAGTTTACACGATCATCTTTGATGATGAAATAACATCCGCCCCCGAGATTATTCGTACTCTGGAAAAGGGAGGTTTCAAAATCAAAGGGGAACCGACTATTTTGAAAGGAAACTGATCCGGATATTAAGAAAACAAGGTTTTGGTGCACTAGTTGATAACCCAAGCCGAATCCCGAACCGAAAGGAATCGGCTTGGGCAAGTTTTTTTAGCGGGCACGTGATCTTTTTGCGAATTCAAGAATACTGACATCCAGCATATCTTTGAGATGCATCACTTCATGCTCATAGTACATCGGCTCGCCGTCGTATGAAACCTCCGTAAGCAGTAACTCCGGTATTCCCAATCTCTTCAGATCCGTAAATACAAACGCTAGTTTGCCAATGTCGAATTCGCCTTTTATATCCTGCTCATAAATGAAACGGCCCTCATTGAGCGTCCCGGCCACAATGACCGAAAAATTCTTTTTCAAACCCGGCTTCGGGTCCGTATCCGTTTTCTGGGTAGCAATATTCTCCAGGTCAAAGTCTTCTATAGATTCGCCATTCAGAAAACCGCTGACAGAAAAGGATTCCATATTCTTTCCGGTCAGCCCGATCTCATGATAGAACTCGTCGACCGTATACCAGGCTGTCCATCCATTCACGGCAATCCGTTTCATTTTGTCATGATCGTACCAGATATCTGCCAGAGCAACTTCCTCTATATCACACTCCCG
>DHHG01000219.1 GCA_002403175.1 Syntrophaceae bacterium UBA4778
TCTTCTGTCGGCGCCTTTTTGTATACTTCCCGGTATTTCCTATCGAATACGGCAGCCCCGGGTGTTTTCAGGAAAGATATCGGCCCCGTCGTCTCCCCCAAGGCAAGCAATGTACCGGGATTTTGCTTCAAAAAATCCAGTCTGGACTGTTCTGTAAGAAAGAATCCTCCCTTATACCCCAGATGGCGTGCCTGTTTGATGAATAGCTCCGTTTCGGCAGGAGGGCCGCCGATCAGCATGACTTGCGGTCCGGTTGCCAGGACCTCTTTTAAAGTGCTTGTATAATCCGTTTTGCCTGCATAATCGATCTCGGCATCGGATACAATCTGTCCCCCTATTGTATCCCACATAACCCTGAATTGATCCCGCCATTCATCCCTGGAGACCCCGGTGGAAACCACCAGCGCGGCTTTACGCCAGATTTTTTCCAGGGCGATATCACGGTATACCTTCATATAAGCAGCTATCGGGGGAATCTGGACAATCAGCAATTTGTTGCCGGACGAAAATGCCTTGAGAGAAAGGGTATAGCCAATGGCAAGAAATGCATTATCCGGTTCCTCGTTGATTTTGAGAATGTTTTCCATAGAGCGGAAAACAGGATTGAAGACGGCAATTGCCTTTTCGTTCCGAAAGCGCCTGGCGTTTGCCTGAGCCTGTGCCGGATCGGCAAGGTCATCCAGCACTCCAAGCCGGAAGAAATATTTCTCTCCTTGGATATTCAATCCCCCTGCGGAATTAATCTCTTTGATTGCCATTTCGACACCGTTCCGACAATCAGAACCGTATTCAAATGCCGGACCGGTCAGGGGTCCGGAGAACCCGATTACAATTTCGCTAGCCGGGCAATTGCTCCGCCAAAAGATCAGAAACAATGAAATGAACAAATACAGGATCTTCTGAATTTTCATTCTCTTTCCCTTATTACTTTGAGTTTGCCGCAACGCCTCTCCTTCAGGAGGAGAACCTTTTCTGTTTGAAGCTGTCCGGTTTTTTTTATAATGATAAGATTGAAAGCGCAACCGAATACTTGGAGCAATCCTCTCTTCAGTTTTTTTTAAAAAAACCGATAAAGATCCCATGAACATCAATAAATCCTCTATTAATATGTCTTCAGAACATCGGTTGCAAAATGTGCTGCAGACCGAAGAAAATCTTCAAGCCTGGGTCGATCCCCCTGTATCCAGTTCAACCGGGGATACCGTTACAATCTCGAACCAGGATCAGTGGCCCAAGGAAACGGACAAAACAGCATCAGTGCAGCAGGATGAAGATATCCTGGCATCCGATCCTAAGTATCTTATTCTTAAAGGACTGATCGAGGCCATAACAGGAAAAGAAATTCGCTTGGCCAGTATGCACAAAATCACGAATGAAAGTCCTGCGGTTCCCTCCCGAGGGGCAGATTCGAATTCTTCAGGTAGCGAAGCGCCTAGAGCAGGCTGGGGCGTTCGGTATGAATATCGTGAAACTCGAACAGAATCCGAGAGCACCTCTTTTTCCGCTCAAGGTGTTGTAGAAACGTCAGACGGCCGGGAAATCGCTTTCAATCTCAATCTCATGATGGATCGTACTTTTACTGAACAGACAGGGATAACGCTGCGTGCTGGCGATGCTGCCCGTATCGATCCTCTTGTCATCAACTTCAACGGCAAGGGAGCCCAACTGACCGATCAGACGTTCCGTTTCGATTTGAATATGGATAATTCGGACGAACAGATTCCCTTTGTCGCGCAGGGCAGCGGCTTTCTTGTTTTTGACCGGAACGCAGACGGAATAGTCAATAACGGCAGCGAATTGTTCGGCCCGTCGACTGGAAACGGCTTTTCGGAACTGGCCCAACTTGATTCGGACGGAAACGGCTGGATCGACGAAAATGATTCCGATTACAGCAATCTGCAGGTCTGGACTCAGGACGCTTCCGGCAATACGGAAATCAACAGCCTGAATCAGATCGGTATCGGCGCATTAAGCCTCTCTTATATATCTTCTCCTTTCGATCTCAAAGACCAGAACAATGCTACAAAAGGCCAAATCATCCGAACGGGAATTTATCTCTCGGACGATGAACAGGCCGGAACCATTCAGCAACTGGATCTTATGGCCTAGCAGGAGATTTCAAAACCAGTCTACCTGATTTCACTCACCTTTCCCCTCTCGGCAATGGGACCGGAATCCCTGTTGCAATCAGACACTTTTATTCTATAAGCAATTCCATTTAAGATTTTTCGAAGCGATAAATAAGCCTTCCCTTGATAGTCTATTTACATGGAGCTGCTATAAATAAATATATTCCTTATAATATCACAGGAAATTGAAAATCCAAAAGGAGGATAAGGATATGGGATTATGCTCAGCTGAAAAAACATTGAAGATGGGAATGGGGTTATTGGATACTTTCAAAGGTAATGTTTTGGCCTCAACGCTGACCGGTGTAGGGATTGGCTGGCTCCTTGCCACAGGATTAAATGGAGGGAATAAGGTCGAATCGCTGAAGGAGAAGATCACGGACATACTTGAGGGCAAGGACATCACGGCAAAGAAAAAGATGGTGGATGTTATTTCAGAAGAAGTCAAGGAACATGCCCGTGATTTCGGGGATCAGGTCGCAAATTGGGCCCGGGAATTTGGCACTTCAGCTCAGGAGCAATTTAAACGCGCCAGCGAAGGTGTCAAGGAAATGGCTTCCGAGCGACCAGTCGCATTAGCTGCCGCCTCTGCTGCAATCGCCGCGGCTGTTGGATTCGGACTCTGGCAGATTCTACGGGAAAAAGATTGAGAGTTCCGTCTGAAACCTCTAACAAGTGCAAGCAAGATTGCAGACGGTCAGGTCTATTCCGGCTTATATCCGATATGGAGATAAGTTACTCCAAGTGATAATCGGGATTGCTCTATACTCTTGAATCCGGCATTTTGCATCATCTCCGCAAATTCCGAAGGAGGAGGGAATAAACTGATCGAATCGGCAAGGTACGCGTAAGCTTGTGCATTATTGGAAAACGGACGGGCCACTATTGGCAAAACCGATTTCAACAGCAGCTCGTAAACAGGTCTGAGGAGTGAGCCCTTTTCCGGCAAACTCATTTCCAGAACCATGATCTGACCACCGGGGTGAATAACCCGCTTCATCTCCCGGAGTGCCCCGATACGATCCGGGATATTTCTGATCCCGAACGCAATGGCAACCACGTCAAAGCTGTCGTCGGGAAATGGGAGCTGCAGGGCATCCCCCTGCATGAGGGTGATTTGTTCCGTGAGATGTTTTTTTTCAATTTTTACCTGACCCGCATTGAGCATCTCCTGAGCCAGATCCAGACCGACAATCCGGATATCAGGAAATCTCAGAGCCGCTTCGATTGCCAGATCTGCCGTTCCGGTTGCCACATCCAGAAATCGGCGGGTTTTGAAGAAGTTCATTCTGCGGACAGCCGTTCTGCGCCAGACGATATCCCTGCGCAGGCTCAAAAGATGATTTAAAAAATCATATTCTTTGGTAATGGAAGAAAAAATATCTTTGACGATCCCGGCATGCTGATCTGGTTCCAATGTTGAGAGGGACGGATAATCCCGCTTTATATCTTGTTTGCTCATAACTCCTTAATCATGGTTTCATTATCAGGTATTCAGTTCCAAATTGATTTTATCCACAAAATCTAACGGGCACTCTTTCTTTCTATTTCATCGATTTTTTTTACAAATTGCCTGAAATTTTCCCGGGGATCTCCTTTCATGAATATGCGGCTTCCGACACAGACATAATCGACCCCGATCTTCAGGAACTCGTTCAGATTATCCAGCGATACCCCTCCATCCACTGCGATGGACTTGCCCGGGAACAGCGTCCTGGTTCTGTCTATTTTTTTCAGGACTTCCGGTTTGAAAATACTCCCATAACGACCCGGATCAACCGTGAGAAACAGAATGGTGTCGACATACTCGGCAGTTTTCTGGAATTTTTCCAGTTCAGTTTCCGGTTTTATCGCCAGGCC
>DHHG01000052.1 GCA_002403175.1 Syntrophaceae bacterium UBA4778
TTCAATCCCAGTACCGCCTACCAAGAATTATGAGGGGTTACGGTTTGGACCGTTGCCCCTTTCTTTTTGGTTCGAGATAATCAGCCCAATTCTTTTCTATCCTGAATTTAAAAATTTCTATTCAGAATTGAGATATCTCAATTCTCTAATTAGGGCTGAAAGATAGTCTTGCCGTATTGAGGCTCACATGGTATCTGAGTACCTCTTATTATTTCTTAATAGAATATTCGCATTAGGTTGAATGAATAGCAAGGATCTCAGTAAAAAAATAAAATTTTTTTTGATCAGACATATTCTGGCCAACCCCATATTTTGGGTTATGAGCGCTTATTCGCATACTCTCAGATTTAAATTGCAGAATTCAGAAGTGTTTTTAGATCAATTTCAAAAAAACGGGCGTGCCGTATTGGCGAGCTGGCATCAACGTTTTTTTGGAGGTTTTTATTTCCCCTTAATGATCGGAAGAAAAATATCCATCATGATAAGTCAGAGTGGAGATGGAGATTTTGTGGCTGATGCGGTTGGACGGATTGGATGGATTCCGGTGAGGGGTTCGAGCAGCCGTGGTGGCAAAAGAGCGCTTATTGAGATGGTCAAGGCCGTGCGTTTGAGTTCTATCTGTACGCACATTGTGGACGGACCTAATGGACCTCCCGAAGAAATCAAATCCGGTCTGATTGCCCTGGCTCAGATTTCAGGTGCTGCAATCATCCCGGCTTTTGTCAGTTATGAAAAACCTGTTACCTTTAATAGCTGGGACAAGTTTATGATTCCCAAGCCATTCAGCCGGGTGTTGATACGTTTCGGCTCACCGATTTTTGTTTCCGAAAGCCTGGATATTGAGGATTTCGAAAAAGAGCGGAAGCAAGTTGAGGATAATATGAAAAGAGGGTATCAGGAGACAGATCGATTCTGGAAAGAATGCGAAAAAAAATCCGGATTCAAGCTCTTATTTTCAATGAAAAAAAGAAAGTAGTGTTTTCAGACATACTCCCGGCATATCCTATTTGTAGGTATTTCCATTAAGGGACATTTTGACCGTGCCACCGCGACCAAGAATATCATGCAGGTGAATATACCCAAGTAATTGATTTGACCCGTTCGTGACAACCAGCGTTGTGATCTCGAGCTTTTCCATGGATTCTATTGTTTGAGCGAGGGAGCAATTTTCGTTTATCGTTTTTGGAGAGCGCGTCATAATGTCATCAACGGTCAGAACCTTGAAATCGATCCCCTTCCTGACAAAGCGCCTCACGTCTCCATCCGTTAGAATTCCCAGCAGGTACCCTTTGGGATCGGTTATGAGAACAAATCCTAGATTCTTATTATCTATCTCCGCCACTGCTTCGATTGCAGAGCAGCCGGACAGAATTTTCGGAACAGAATCTCCACTGACCATAGCATCACGAACTTTAGCCATCAAACGAAGTCCGAGCGTTCCGCCTGGGTGAAAACGATAGAAATCATTTGCGCCAAAACCTCTGCGACCTATCAATGCAATCGCCAATGCATCTCCCATTGCCAGTGTTGCCGTTGTGCTGGAGGTAGGAGTTAGGTTAAAAGGGCAGGCTTCACGATTAACACCGATATCGATAACAACATCACAATATTTGGCCAGGGTGGAATTTCTTTTGCCGGTCATCGCCATAAGAGGAACTTTCAGCTCCTTCAGACTTTCGATCAGCAGGTTCAACTCATTGGTTTCACCGCTATTGGAAATAGCCAAGATAACATCTACTTTGGTTACAATTCCGAGATCACCATGCATCCCCTCCACCGGGTGGAGAAATAAAGCCGGAGTTCCGGTACTGGTCAAGGTGGCAACGATTTTCTTTCCGATGAGCCCCGATTTTCCTATTCCCGTTACGATCACTCGGCCTTTGGTTGAATAAATCAGTTCTACAGCCTTTACGAAATGATCGTCCAATTTCTGCATTAGATCGAGAATACTCTCGGCCTCGACTTTAAGAACGTCTTTTGCACGCTGAAGTGCTTCATTGTCACTCATATTGGATATCCAGTAAATCGAAATTTTATATGGAAGGTACGATTATCAGATATTCATTTAAAAAACAAGCAATGCAGATATAAACGCATCTGCAATGGTAGAATCCGGCTAATCAGCTATTTGTAAAAAAGGAATGCACGTCGGGTGGTTTTAAGTTATCAGGAAGTTTTGTAAGTCTCTATTGAAGAGAATAAAGCAGTATAAAATCTCCAAAGGTTCTATGGTATCCAGGAAGCTTTGAGAATATTAAAAAAGGAAAGTATCTGGTTTCTTCTATCAATGCTTCTGTCTTCTTGTTTTCCTATCGCTACTACGATTCATAAATTTATTAAAACGACTTAATTCACCTTTATTGGTACGATCCTGATGAAGAAAGCCGAGTTTGCTTTTTTCAAATTTGTTGAAGAATTCCTCCTATAAGACTTGTTCAAATTGCTCATCATCTCCGAATCCGGGGAAATCGATGCGTAGTAACCCGGTATCACTGCCTCCTCCGGTTTCTTTCACTTTTACAGGCCGTCCACCGCGGGCCTCAACCCACTTTTTTATTTCATCGTGATCGGTTGTGATTTTTCCCTCAGTCATATTCTCCTCCTTTTTTTATAATACATGCTCACAAATTGAATGACTAGACTATCAGGCATCTTCTGATTTGGCGGAGTTCTTTTGGTTGAGCCAATGAAAGAAGGCTGCTTCAGGCTTTTCTTTATGGTGTATTTCTATTTCAGGAATTTCGATAATATAAATCAGGATTAATTTGATGGTGTGCGCTTTTAGGCTGATGCAATATATTGCTACCTAATTGAAATCCTCTGAACCATATTAAGAAGAGGAAAAAAATCTTTTTAAAACCGCCAAGCAGGTGCTGGATAAAAAGGAAGCAGAGGAGATAGGTGAAAAATATTTAGTTGAAAAAACGGATCATAGAAAGATCCAAAAGGAAATAATCGAGGATACCATAAGGTGATCTTTTGAATCTGATTTTACCCCTTTGGCATTGACTGGCGTTACACGGTATAGACGTGCTGTCTAGAGTATCAATTGAGAAAGATAGGCAGCAAAAAAGCCGTAATAAAAAAAGGGGGGGGAGAATTATGGAAAAAAATAAAGAGACTTTATCGTTGCCGGAGCTCTTTGGAAATTTCACATCAGAGCTAAGGACAATGATTTCAGATGAGTTGGAATTAGCAAAAGCCGAGATGTCGAAAAAAATCTCAGATACGTTGAAAGATGCACTGTATGTAGGAGCAGGGGGATTATTATTATTGGTAGGATTGCTGTCTTTAGTTGCCACACTGATCATTATTCTTGCCTATGGATTACCACTATGGCTCGCTTCACTGGTTGTCACGATAGTTATATCTGGAATCGGATTTCTCTTTTTGCAGAGGGGGTTGTCGGATATCAGGCGGAGGAGTCTTGTGCCTGATCAAACAATCGAAACACTAAAGGAGGATAAGGAATGGGCAAAGCACAAGATTACCTGAACCGGAATAGTGCAATTCACGGTGAAAGGAGCCCTGATGAAATTAGATCCGAGATCGAGCGTACAAGGTCGGAATTGAATAGTACGGTTGATGCGATTGAGGAAAGAATTTCACCGGAACGCTTTCGCTTTGAAATGAAGAAAGATATCAGAGTAGTGGGATACTATGCACAAGATGCTATCAGGATGGTAGGAAGCAGGCTGGTGGAAGAGATTAAGCATATACGTTTGCCCGCTGCGCTTCTGCTTGTCGGCATTTCCTGGTTGATGATTGGAGTGACTCGTGAAAGCAGAAAAAAAAGGGAAAAAGCACCGCCCCCCATGGTGAGATGAAACATGGATTTGTATTTGGAAAAAAAAGCATTGGGGCACATGGGGGTGTTTGTAATCCAATGAAATATTAGTCACGTTTTTCAGCAGGGGAGTAACAAAAATGAAAGGAGGTATATATATGGTTCAACAATCCAAATCTAGACCCGAAGTGCTTTCAGCAACAACAATAATCGGGGATGAGGTTAGAAATCTGCAGGGAGAAGATATCGGCGAGATTGAGGAATTGATGGTCAATCTCGCTGATGGTTGCATTGCCTATGCCGTTCTTTCGTTTGGAGGAATCTTAGGCATTGGAGATAAACTTTTTGCCGTTCCATGGAAAGCCCTTCGAATGAGACCGGAAGAGCATGCATTTGTAATGGACATCAGAAAGGAGAAACTCGAGAACGCTCCGGGATTCGATAAGGATAATTGGCCGAATATGTCCGATATCGAATGGGCAGAGCGTGTTAACAGCTTTTATGGGATCATAGGAGAGAAGTTAAATGCGTGAGCGCGCTCAATCCCGCTTTATCGGGAGCGAGTGAATAAATAGAGGGGGGAAACGAGAAACATGAAAAGAATATTTTTCGCCTTAACAGTCCTAGGATTGATTATGGCAGTTTTCGGATTTTCGTTCGCACAACAAGCATCACCCGCTTTGAATTCACATGATATGAAATTTATGAAGGATGCGGCTATGAATAGCCAGTTGGAAATAAAGATGAGTCAAATGGCACTGAATCAATCCAACAATCAACAGGTAAGGCAATTTGCGCAACGCATTCTGAATGATCATACGAAAGCGAGCCAGGATTTAACGAGCATTGCACAACAGAAAGGCCTAACGGTTGATACAACATTGGATGCAAAGCAACAGAAAACGATTGATGAT
>DHHG01000328.1 GCA_002403175.1 Syntrophaceae bacterium UBA4778
TCAACTCCCCTTGGGACTACCATAAAATGTTCAAGAATCTGAGGTGGTTACACTGCCTCAGATTTTTTATTTTCCGGCATCTGAAGGATGGTCGTGAATTTTGGTCGTGAATTTCTGTTAGACAGAACTTCAAGGGCAGGACGGACAGGCTCCAAACCTCGGATGTATCGCTCCGTGGTAGTCAACTGCCGGTGCCGTAGAATCCTCTGAATCGTCACCATCGGGACATCTGCCTGGGCCAGGATACTGGCCGTCAAATGCCTGATAGCGTGCAATCCGAAAGGCTTCACCCCCACCCTGTCACATGCCTTCTTCATATGCCGCTGACGCGCAATGAAAGGTGTTCCCCTATCCGAAGGGAACACCCATTCCGTTTTGGCCTCCTGACGGTGCAGGATGATCGCATTGAATAGCTCGTCCGTCATCGGCAGCCAATCATACTCAAGACTGCCTCCGAGCCTCTTTCTTGTCCCGAGCCGTAGCCGTTGACCGGCAAAATCAATATCCTCCCATCGAAGCCTGAAGAGCTCTGAGCGTCTGGCCGCCAGATGAAGATAGGCCAGAATCATCACCCTGTCTTGCCCTCCCAGGGACTCATAAACCTTCCAGAAATCATCTTCTGGAGGAATATAACGTGTCTGCCTTTCTTCCGGGAAACGCTCCGTCATACACGGGTTCGGTGAGGGCAAGCTCAAGTATTTGATCCCCCAATTCCATGCAGCCAGTAGATTTTTCCTGTCCTTATTGGCTGCATATCCGGAACGCTCTGTTGCCTGTGTCCTTAGGAAATTCAGGACCTGAACGGGTTTCAAGGCTTCAACCGGCAGTGATGGTTCCACCTGTTTGAAAAGACCTCTGAAGGCGACCTTCTTTTCATCAAAGGTTTTGGCTGAAAATTTGACCTTTGAGTATTCGAGGTATTTTGTCGCCCATTCAATCAGCGTCGAGGATTCCGAAGGGGTCTTCAAGTTTTCTTCGGGATTTTCTCTTACTTCGGATTCCCATGCGAGCGCCTTGGCCTTGGTACCGAATATCTTGTAGTACCTCTTGCCCCGACACATCACATCGGCTATCCACTCCACTTTGTTCTTTCTCTTCCTTTTGTAAGGCATGGCTGTTCTCCTTTATCGCTTGGATAATCAAGTTTTCAAAGAACAAGATAAGGCGTCCAAGCCTTATTCCGCCAAGGATCGGATAATAGCGCCTTACCGTTTCAGCGTCAACACCCAGATATTCAGCCACTTCCTGCGCGGTCAATCGCTTGCCCAATGTCTCAGTCAGTGCGTCTTTTCTTGGATTTGCGATGTTCTGAGGCTTCCGCAGGTCACGATCTGATTGAGATTCCTGTTTCATAGCAATCTGCTCTCGTCATGAGTAAAAACCATGATAGCCGCCATTTTCTGAAAAACTCTCAACCCCTCAAAAAAGACTTAAAAAACTCAATAATTTCAGCTTAAATTTGTCCCTACTTTGGCGTTCACGATAGATATCATGCCACTTGCGATTCAA
This sequence comes from Syntrophaceae bacterium UBA4778, assembly GCA_002403175.1. The sequence goes on from DHHG01000328.1 coordinate 1,510, forward strand.
GATATTTTTCAATAACATATGCTGGTATATTTTTCGTTTTAATCCATCTAGTTATGGTGTCCGTACATCCGCAGGAAAGTGGACCGTTGGCGTTTTGGGCAAGGTGAGCAATGTACTTCCTCAGCTGGACAAACCCCTCCCTGTCGCATTCGGAGGCAGCAGCCAGCAGATAAATAAAGATCCTGAACTGGCTATCTGTCACCCGTGCAACCTTCGGATCATCGAGAATCTCGGAATACATTCTGAACCAGCGCAATACCCCTGCGCCTCCTATCAGATCCCGCATGTTCATTGGCAGCGGAAGACCGGTCGGGTTCCGGTGCTTCGGGGAGAACCTTGCCAACTCAGCAGGAAAAAAGTCCCCCTAATATATAATGTTTGCCATGCAGGGATTTTTGACGAAAAAAAAGGAAAAAATTGAATAAAAATGATGCGGTTGAAATAAACACAAATTGATTCAGGCACTTGGAATGATCAATTTTTTAAAAAATTATTTGGCTTTGTAGGACCGAATATCCCGCGCCAGCCTTCATTTCTGTGAAAGAGTCTAAATAACCGAACAGTGCTATGAAAGGAATTATAGTAATATACGGAAATCCCTATATGCTTACCGGCGTAATCGTTTCAATTTTGTTTTATGGGGGGGTTATCCATTTCCTTAGCAAATTCATCAATCGTTTGGATTGGCTTTTATTGGGCCACGGTAAGTAGAAGACAGAAAAGGAAGACAGAAATAGGTGACTATTTTTGTGTTGGTATGGTCAATAATCTTAATCCCAGTTTGACCAGTCAGGGTTATCTTGAAATTATGGCTGGCTGACCTTTAGCAAGTAAATTTTACCATTCACCTTTTCTATCTAGCCATTCCTGATATTTTTGAAAAACATAATCTTCTCCATTCATAATCCAGTCATCGCCGAATACAACCCGCGCCCATCCACAAAAACGAGCATCCTGTAATTTTTGGTAATTTTTGGCTTCAGTTTCTTGCTGACGGATTAGATCTTCTATCTTATGGCATTTTTTACAAACGACTTTTAAATCCTCCAGAGGCTCATCCATAAAATGCTCATATGTTTTATGGTGAACAGAAAGACCAGCCCACTTTGATATGCCACACCTTTCACATTTATAGCCAACTTGTTCCAATTTAAGGGTGCATTTTTTCTTCCACTTAGCGGATTTTAGATACTCCTTGTATTTTTGTTCCCAACTTTTATCAAGAGTAACATTTCCGAATAAATCTACTACGGGCATAATCACTCCAAAAATTATCAAATCATTTTTGGAAAGGGTGTTTTTTCGAGACAAGACGTGATCCAGGGAGCAATTATTTTGTCTTTAAGTCCCTCAAACACCCTACTCGGAACACAATATTGCATCCACCATTTCTCATCGAACCATGATATTTCGCCGATCAATGGAGCCCAGCCGTCATATATCCGATTATTTTCTTCATCACCATGAAACCAAATTAGCGTTGTTTTCGTTGTTGCTTGAAACAGAGAACTTATCATGTCTATTGAATCGTGGTAACCAGTATCCAAATCCAGATGGGGATATAAATCATGCAGATTAAAATAAAAACAATTGCTACTTACCTCTTTTGGTGTTGATTTAATGGTTTGTATCGCATCCCTAAGTATGCTGGATAACAATCGCCTCACTGGCAGTGACAAGCTTTTATCTATTTGCAAAAGCAAACCCTTTCCACCTTCCAGCTCTAGTGAATATTCCATGCTGAAATAGTCCTATAGTAAAATATAATGCGAATCGGCACGCGATTTTGACCCAGGGCTGAGGAACCGAAGCACCTAATTTCGTTATGAGATAATTGATTTTAGGCGGATCTGCCTGAAGTGGGGTTCCTGATTGAGTTTTCCTCCAATCTGGATTTCAGGATGAAAGCTATATCAAATTAAAAGGCATGTCCAGAAATGATTACAGGAAGTCGTTGAACGGCATTCTCACTGAAGAGACGGTTTTGAGCATGCCTACTTTCAAATTGAAATGAATTATCCGATTGAGCATTCATGAAAGAACGGATCTGAAACTGATCGAGAAAATGATTCGGAAGAAAAAGAGTTTTCATCTCAAAACCAGCTCGCTTTTGAGATGAAAGGAGCAACTTACTGCCATTTTGGCCAAATCGAAAAAGATAAGAAGTGTATACAAAAAAATCCAAGTGATAACAACGTGTTAACATGAAAAAAAGGAAAAATGTATACGGGTGATCAAAAATACTAAAAAAACCGTATACCTGTTAACATATTGTAATTGAAGCGAAATCACACGATTTAAGGGCTGTTTGTATACAAAACAGTATACAGCCAAAGATGTTGATATGAATAGGTTTTAAGCGAAAAAACAGCAAATTTGTATACGCTGCATGCAAGCATAGGTTGCGTAATGTGTACAACGAGACGAGTCCCAATGATGGAACTACCCCATGAGCAAGGCAAGCGCCCTCCGTCTGAGAAACGAGCTGCACGCGAAAATCGATCCGAAGTCGAACAGAAAAAATCCTTCGTTTCGCAAATCATCAGAGGAAAAATCAAACAAAGATTTGTGCGGAAAGAACGTGAAAGAATGGGATCAGCAACTCACAGCATTGGAGGCGAAGTTTTTGAAAATGTTGCCTCAGTGAAGACGCGCTGATAATCTCTCCGCGGTGATGTTCATCATGCTTACCGAATATATCAAATGCGACTTGGGCATAATGAAAATTCGAAGCATCGAAAAATGACGAAATATTCACATAAGTACTATTTGGAAACAAAAAAACTCAGATTCTGAAACAGGCTGCTACACAAATGAACTTTCAATTTCCTTATAAACCAGGGCGGGATAAAATAGATTCGATATCACGAGATCGAAAGATCGACGTGAATTCGACTCCATGGAGGCCGGAATTGTATTCCAGCCGAGCACATCTTAATGCCGCTACCGGCATGGATGTGCTTGTTGGAATTCAATGGAGGCCAACTGGGCGGGCAATCATCTTCATGCCTACCTGTATGCAATCATGTTTCTGATTCACGCTGATTTTAGAGCGGCCGCTATTGTATTAAGTGCACCTTCTGAATCAAACTTTGATACGGCGAAAGCAACACTCAGCAATTCGTCCGTAAGAAATAAATCATATTTCTCATGAGCCTTATTTTCGACAGACCTTGCCAGCTCATAAGTATCTGGTAAACCTTCCTTCAACAACAAATGGAGACAGCTCTTGAGATCATTTGGAGTGACGTTAGCCACCATCACCGCAATCCCTTCATTTACTGCCTTAAATCCCTTCGAACGCAGCATAGCAACTAAGGTATCAGTCACCCTGTCACCTGCCCAGCAGAACACATAACTCAGATTGCCGTGGCGGATTACTGATTTTTCGGACAATCCATAGCGATGGAAGTTCTCCCTCGCTTCAGCCAATAGTTCCCTTGCATGGGCGTCAAGGAAGTTCGGAACCTTAGCATCGGTATAGACTGCAAACATCTCCTGTCGAACACGATCGTGAATCCATCCAGCTTCACCGCCAAATATTGGTGCCTTTCCTCCCTTGGCAGGTTTGAGAAGAATGATTTTCTTTCTTGAATCGACATCCAAGACCTGCCAACGCTTACCACCAAAAATCAAAAATGAATCTACTGCCACGGGGCGATCGATAGGGAGCGTCCCAAGTGTCTGGTCCCCGTATATAAGTCGGTATTCTTCTACCGTGATAAAAGCGGTATAAAACGAATAATGATTAACTATTCTCTCTCCGATTTTCCCATGCAGTAACAGACCATCACTCGCCTGCATAATTAGATCTTGGCTGCCAAGACTCCGCAGGAAATCAGCAAACATCTGCGTACTCATGCGTGGGAAAGGACCGTTATTACAGAGAACATTGAAAGCCTGCGCCGCTGTCACTCCACCATACTGAGCGATAATTGATAGCACCTGCTGGACCAGTGTTGAGAGATGCAGCCCATCAGAGGGCGGAGGTTCGTACCAATTCTGTAAAAGGAGGCGCACCATTGCAATTGTCTGGACTAAACCAACTCGAAGGCAATCTGGCGGTTCAGAGTTTTCTGTTAAATCGCTTTCCTGGATGTAAATTCTCAATATGGCCGGGTCGCCTTCCGTTCTTCCGGAACGACCAAGTCGTTGACGCATACTGGCAATACTCGGAGGAACACCGACTTGAGCGATGCTAATAACAGAACCGATATCAATGCCCATTTCAAGAGTCGATGTACATATGATATTGACCGGATGCGCCCTGTCTTTTATAGCAGCTTCAGCATCTAACCTAAGCTCTTTCGAAAGACTGCCATGGTGTGGCCAAAATTCGTTTGGGAGTCGATACTCTTCACACAGCCTTCGTAATAAATCGGCAAAGAACTCCACTCTGTTTCGGCTATTTGCAAAAATTAGATTGCTGCTTCCTCTCAAGGTTTTGAAAATGTTCTCGCCAATTTCTATTAGACTCCCGTCAAGTTGCACCATATCTTTGGTTTCGTTGATATCCAATGGTGGTGATTTCTGAAGAAAGCCTTTTAATTGGAGCCGCAATTCCTGTCCGCTTGCTGCTGAGATAATCAACTCGACTTCTGAATTGTTTTCGGATCTTAAAAAATGCGAGGCCAAGTGCATATCACCGATGGTTGCACTTAAGCCAATTCGCGGTACTTTACGTTTGATTACGATTTCTAAACGGTGGAGCAGACTCTGCAATTGCTTACCGCGCTCAGATCCAATGAAAGAATGGAGTTCGTCCACAACAATGTAAAGAAGGTTTCTGAACATCAGAAGTATGCTAGCCCCGTGATTGACAAAAAGAGATTCAAGAGATTCAGGAGTAATCAGAAGGATTCCTGTCGGATTCCTAAGAAACTTCTTTTTTTTACTGCCGGAGATATCGCCATGCCACGGATGTACGGGTATATACAGACGCTCACATAACTGCGCCATGCGGGAGAACTGATCATTTATGAGGGCCTTGAGAGGGCTTATATAAACGACGCTGCCATCTTCCCCCTCTGATGTCAATAGGCGTGAGCAGATTGGTAGGAAAGCTGCCTCAGTCTTTCCAGAAGCAGTTGCTGATGCAATGACAACATCTGTATTACCTGAAAGAATCGGCGGGATTGCCTTCTCTTGTGCATCTCGAAGCGCCGTCCAGCCTTGGTCCCAAATCCAATGACGTATTTTTTCATCAAGCAGGAAAAATGCCTTGGATTCATCCGAGTTTAAAGGTTGCAAGACTCTCCTTTCCATCACAGGGTGTGTCAGTTTCAGCTTGGAAATTATCCGGAGATGATTCATCCGGAGAATCAAGATCAGGATTGATATCGTGTTTTATATCTACTGTTCCAAGAATGACTTGCCATGTGGTCTGGCGATTTTGCTCTAAAACAGATAGAAGATTTACGAAACTAGTTATCGTGTTCCGAGGGGTCCGGAAATAAGCATCACCAATTTTTTTGGAACAGTGCTCCATGAATGCTTTCAGTCCTTCATCTGACATAAGATAAGCGGCGAAATTACCATAAGCGAAAATATGGCGAATTTTGCCCAACAGAATGTAAAGGTCTTCTTGGCTAAGATTGCTTAACCTTAATACGGGACCGCTGTAGTCAACAAGCCCCTTTACGGCAAAGGTATTTTCTGAGAGGCGGGACTGCAGGGCCGAATAACTGTATAGCCCTCTGCGCGTATCCATCAGAAAATCAGGCGTACCACCCATAATAAAGCCGAGGCCGACAGCAGTTCCTTGCAATGAATCATTTAAGATGCGAAGAATCTGCTCATAATTAGAATTTCTGGCCTGAACGTTTGAGAGCTTGTATAAATTCACCAGTTCATCGAGACAGATCATCATCCCCTGAAATCCAGCGAGCCTGGAAAATTTGGACATCAATTTCAGATGATCATAAAAAGAACCATCATCAATGATTGTCCTGACTCCGAGTGCTGAGCGTGCATCTGTCTTCGTTGTGAACTCGGCACGTAGCCATCGGATTGCATCTGCCTTCAGTTGCTCATTTCCAGAATCGTGCCCCCTCCAGTAGCACGCAATTACGTGGGCAAAATCATATCCGCCGACCATTTCCGAGAGGATATCAAGTTTTTCGTGGATAACAATCTCGGGATTTTTATCGGTGCTTTTTGCTTCTTTGAGTGCTTCTGTGATGAATCGCTCTACAATAGATTGCATTGCCCCTCCATCCGGCTTTGAACGAGTAGCAATGTTACGCATCAATTCAGCATATAGTGAGCGGGCCTGTCCTCCGGTAGCATGCAGTCTTCTATCCGGATTTAGGTCAGCATGCGCAGTAAGAAGACGCTTCTCCAGTGCAATGGCCCGAACCAAATTGAGAAAGAAAGTTTTGCCCGAGCCATATTCACCTATGATAAAACGAATTGCAGAACCGGCATCAGCAATGCATTCAATGTCTTTAATCAGTGCAGAAATTTCGTTTGCTCTTCCAACCTGGATAAGATGCTGACCGGTGCGGGGTACAACACCGGCTCTGAGTGATTGAATAACGGCATCCCGGTCCTTCGTGCGGATTACAGTGTTCATGCAGCAATCTCCTTAGCATATTCCAAATTAATTTCAATCGGGTCATCACCTTCAAAGAAAGGGCCACCAAAATGATCGAAAGCAGCATCATTTATGCAATCGAGCGTTCCATCAAGCATGAGACAACGGTCTGCCGCGAGTCTCTCTAATTCCTCTCTGTTCCAGGCAGGCTTAGAGGTGAGTATTTGCATAAACGCGAATGAATCGGAGTCCAGTCCAGTAAGAGAAGCACCTGGGATGCTTGGTTCTATAGACACAATGGGTGGTTTCGGTTCATCTTCGATAAATATATTATTGAGCATAGCAGAAACGGCTACGGTTTCTGCTATCTTTGCATTGACGGTATCCATATCAAGGGAAACACCTCCGACCGGCTTCGGTGGGGCAGAGGGAATAGCATACCTCGATGGTTTTAGGATATTCGGGGGCTGGACGGTTACAGGCTCAGTGGCGGCAGCATGGACCTGGCTGAATAGATTCTGGACATCTAACCCGAGGATATTGTAAATGTTCGTCAACACTTTCATTTCAGCGGGTTCCATGTGTCCATCAGCCTGAGCGATCGCTATCAGAAAACGGCCCAGTGAATCACGCTGATCTTGTTTGAGCAACTCGATCCTTTTTTTGACCCCATTCATCCCCGGAAAGAAAGTCAGAAGCCATTTAGTGTGCGCCCTCAATCTCGTTTGTTCATCAGGAGAAAGGTGAAACCAGGTTTCAATGTGCTTCTCAAGAAGGTACTCCTCAGACGCATCTACTGATCCATCAGCACAAGCGACAGCAGAAGCCAAGTGTAATACTGTGGTTGCCGCAGAATACTCGGCAGTCGGAGAGTTCGGAGCCTGACTTCCAATTTTAAAGATAACCACATCCCGTTCCGGTCTCGGAATGAAATTCCCAAATCGCGGATCAGGCTCAATACCGAAGCTCATTTTGCAAAGCAAACTGGAAAGCGCCGTTGCTTCCTTTTTCCCGAATGCGCCTTGATGAAGTGGAATTTGTTCCAAAATAGATGAGAACGGCACTGTAACTGGAATATCAGAAGACGCCTCATTATTCAGCCAATTGGTTAGATTCTGGATTTCCTTCCCATCATATATCTTTAAAAGGGGCTGCGGCAGATAAGAAAGTGCCTCAATCGAATTCTTTTCACCAGGATTTCTTCCAAGATACCTACTATACCCTTCAAGCTCATCCGTACAGGCATTCACAATCCCACATATTTTTGATGATGGACCGGATATTTTGGTCAAGTCTGGAAGATTTGGCAAAGCTATATCAACGTATCCGCCGAATGAGGAACTGGCAGGGTGGTATGAGGCCCGAATAAAAGATTTGTTTGATTTTAACCTCAGGCCTTCTCCAAATTTCTCTATGTAACGGAGCTTGAACAGCTCACGAAATTCCTCCCGGCAACGCTGTGAGGGAGTCCTTCGAGGCATAGAAGGATCATTCTCAGCCCACACCAATGCCCATTCAGCTGAAACTGGAACGGAATCGGTTGCCATTTGACCAAGCGCTACCTTGAGTTTCAAAGGAATTTCCCAAGAGGCGGAAGTGATTTGTGGCCTAGAATGATAGAGAGGCGATTGAGCCTGAGAAACTTGAAGAGTATCCAGAAAATTACTGGCATATTGGCGAAATGAAGAGTTTTCTGCATAAATTGAAAGAAGTCGCGTTACTTCGGCGATAATGACGGGTATTTCCTTTTGAGCTGTTGCAGATTTTGAGGCATCGCTCAGAGCCCGCCTTTCCAAACCGTAGAAATAGAGAAATACATACCCGATATTAATTTGTGGATCTTTTTTCCCTTTGGAAAGCCAGTCCAGAAGAGCTGCCCGAGATGCTGGGTGTATTTGCGAGTAAGAAGGCCAATAACTCATGTGCTTGCCTTCCCAGTCCGGATTAGACTTATCAATTGGAAGATTCGGGGCAATCAGGGCCGGTTCTTCACTCCAATTACGGACAGACTTTAAGCCTTGACCAAAATAAAGAAGTCCGCCTGGGATTGAATAACCAGCATGCTGGATAGTTGTCCCTTGAGGGACCCATACGGAATCTGGATCTACTGAGTGAGACTCTCTAGCACTTGCCCCGATGATTGAGACACCATTGGAATCTTGTTTGGTTACTGTTTGTGAATGATAATGCGACAACCCAATTTGCGACGAATCAGCTTTTGATCGGCTGCCAGTTATTTTTATAATGATCCAGATTGCCAGTGCAAATATGCCGATAATGATGAAAAATTGCCAAAATTTTATGGCAATTGCTAAAACTAGAAAGCCGATGATAGCAAGTCCGCCACTAGGAGATTTCTTAGGAGCCATGGACAGGACCTCCCTCTATGTTTTTAGGATGACTTTTGCATTATCAGGAATACGGAAGGTACTGGTACAGAACCTTTTTGATGAACTTAGTATCACGATCACATTCTAAAATCCATGATGTCCTACATCCTTTTTATTAGTTTATTTCCTGCTTTCTTATCCTCATCCGCTGATAAAAGAACTGTTTTAAAAATAAACAAATTTTCAGCAAATGCTGAAAGATCCTTTAGTGAAAAGAATCTTGACTGCTCATGTTTGGTTGGTTTGTAAAGGATCGGGCCGTTACCGGATCGGAATGAAACTGTTCAGGCTGGCCTTATTTCATTTCCTAGACCATCGTATTCGGGGGGATTAAAACCTAGGCACTGAAGACCCACCGGAGCAAGCTCAACAAACCTCCTATTCCTTCAAGGAAGATGTTCGGTCCTGATTCGCTCGTTGCGAATTCAGAGTTTCTCAGCTAATCCCTGCCGCAGCTTCTCAACCTGCCTCAGAACCTCGTCAAACCTGCGTTTAAAACCATATCCGGTCTGAATCATGTCTGTAACGAGTCTGTAAGGCGTGCTCGTTCTTAGCTCCTGATCCAGGATTGTCCTGACGATTTTTAATGTTCCAGGCTCTGCCATCGTCGCCATATCGCGGCCAAGCAATCTGACGCCGGCCTGTATTGTATCGAACGCCTCTTCCTGGAGTAGATCCGGCTCTTCTTCATAGAGCCTGTCAAAGTTTCCTGCCCGTTCGTATGTCTGCATGATAAGCAGGATATCTGCTGCATCCTTTCTTCTCTCAGGGTATTTTTCATCCCAGGAGATGATTTTCATAATGGCAAGCGCCGGAAGAGTCGGCAATTGAATGTCGAGTGCAGGTTTAGCGTTAATCCGGACTGTAATGGAATTGTTATAGGCTTCCTTAAAACCGAACAGGCTCATTTGCACGGCATGATCAGGAGGCCAGGCAATTTTGTGCTCGCCTTTCTCAATCGGACCGAAAGGCACAATGTCCACTGGCACGGTATCGAAATAGAGCCGCTGCGGCTCTCTGGCGTCAGGCTTGAATCGTCCTGTTTCGGTCAGCACTTTTTGAAATTCATCAAACTTATCCCAACCGGCAACCCCTACGGCCAGATCCACATCCTTGGTCATACGTGTGGTCTCGATACCGAAGCAGTGGGTCAGAAGGAAATCCCGCGCGGATGCGCCGACGATGAAGAATGGGATTCCGAGGGAATCTGCGGTTTCCTTAATCGCGCGCAAGACCTTTACCGTCCGGGAATCAATCTTTCCCGACAAGTTGAAGAATATATCGCTCATAGATTTGTTTAGCCGTTTCCAGGTTTCTCTGATTCCCCGTTGCCAGGAGATCAGCGTAAATCAGAATAGGGTGCACTGCCTCTTTTGGGGTTTGCACAATTGCCTGCTGCCAGAACCTCTCCAGGATCTCGACATCACCCTTTTCATCTCGCCTGAGCTTGTTCTCTAGCAGGACCTGATTGAGCTGTCCTGCTGTTGTATACAGCGTGATGGTTTCAGGCTTCAGATATCCTGTGAGCTTGGCGGCAGCGACTTCTCCACCCCATTGGACTTTTTGCGCGTCCATTTTATTCCGCTCCCACCAGTTGATTTCTCCTCTGTATCTACCCAGGAATTGCTTAGGCCGTAATTGATCGGGGTATGCGGTTACCCATCGCTGAAGCAGTTCTTCCTTCCGGACAAGCTTGAGGCCCTTGTCTCCGAGATCAAGGATATAGCCGAGCTCTTTCAGTTCCCGCATAATCCAATTCACTGTGCCTAGGGCAACGTCCGTGTTAGCAGCGATCTGCCGGAAGGGTTTCCCTGCCAGACCGGGATCACACAGAAAAGCGAAGACCATCTTGAGTCCAGCTGCTTTGAAAACTCTCTTGACCGGGGCTTTGCCGTTTGGCTCCCGAAGCTTATTGCCCTTAACGAAGACATAGACGGGCGGCTGATTGAGGAACACATTTCCGGACGTATCGATAAATTCGATGCCGTTTTGCCTCAATTCTTCCGCCATCTCGGGATTGACGTATCTCGTAACTAGCAAAGGGGGATTCTTCCGTCTTTCGCGTCCCATCAACAACAGAAGCCTGTGGGCTTTGGTGACGGTAGGTTCAATCTTGGTATGGTATGCCAGCGCTTTGCCCTGCAATACCAGCCTGAGTGTTAAATTCGGTTGGCGCGCATCGGTTGGAATCTCTTTCGGCGGCTTGACTTCGACAGTCGTCTGCGTGGGAGCGATCTCTTTGAAGGCCTCCAGCGCACGCCTCAGAATATCCTGTGCAATATTTTCTTTTTCCACCGTTATTTACGTTCACTATATAAATTTGTTCATTTTTTATGAACATATAAAAATAATGAACACAAGTCAAGCGGATTTTGTTCTCTAATGCTGCATGAAAGAGGTCCGTTACTTTTTGCCGATCGAAGGCTATCGCGCGCATATGCGTGGACTGTTTTCATACTTCACCATATCTAAATGGATGCGAGACTTTCAAGTCCTTGGGGACTGCTCAATTGTTCTAACCGTGCACAAACTAGCATGACATCAAAGGTAAATTCATTTTCATTTTCCTGTGATATAAAGTAGTATCACTCAAGAAATCGAACGAAACCGACTTGGTGTATTTATTATTTTCTAGTTAAAGGATCCGACACTATGAAGGATACCCAAGACAGAGATGCACATGAAAGTGGATGCGGAGGCCTTAAGGAGGGTTGGGCGTATATAAAAGCATCTGGCAAAAGTATACACGCATCAGCTGCTCGTAAGAAGGATGGACTGAGATCGGTCGTCAATAGTGGAC
>DHHG01000181.1 GCA_002403175.1 Syntrophaceae bacterium UBA4778
CCGATCAGAGCGAAGAAAAAGAGCATGGAAGCTGTTGCCGGATCGAGGAAACGAAGGGCTGTAAAGGTATCAAAATCGAGAGATCCCGTTTCCTTTCCCAGGAACGCAAAAAGAGCAATCAAAAAGGCGGTTCCGATATGCATCGCAATGAGATAGATGAATCCTGCCTGCCGCGATTCCGGGTGCTCATCATCAAAGCTAACCAGAAAGAAAGAGGCCAGAGACATAATCTCCCACACTATTAAAAAAAGGAGACCATTCCTCGCAATAACCACAAAAATCATGCAGCATGTCAGGAGATTGAAAAAGAAGGATGCTACTCCCGTCGGATTCCCTTTATGACTGTTAAGGTATGAAACGCCATATACTGCAGAAAGCGCGGAGAGAACAAAAATGGGAATGAGGAATATCGCCGATAACGGGTCAATCTCAATGATAAATGAGCCATAGGGCATAGACCAGTTGCAACGCAGGCTTGTCGACTGACCGGAGATGATAGAATTCACAGCAGGAACAATACCCAGAATAGCTCCTAGGACAGAGCCCGTTGCACCAATACTGGAGCTTCGGAGGGGATTTCTTCTGATAGTGCAGGAAACAATACCGGAGAATAGAATAATTCCAATGCCGATCAATAAAAGAAACATTTATAACTCGCTGACCGGTTCATCGGTAGATTTTTGGGACGTTCCTGTAACCTCGCGATCAATACGATGTATGTGGTTAAGGAGTTCATCTTCAGAAGCCTTATTCCGAATGGCTTCCCGGAATAAGGGGTCGCGCAGGGCATAGCTGAGTTGCGAAAGCAAATGCAAATGGACACGTACTGTGGGGCTGATAATCGTGAAGAGACAATATACCGGCTTACCGTCGATCGCCCCAAAATCAATTGTATTTTTCAGGAAACACAAAGTAATGGTTGGTCGTGGAGTATGGAGAACGATCGGGTTTCGTACATGAGGAAATGCGATTCCATCACCTATACCTGTAGATGCAAGAGCCTCCCTAGCTAGAAGAATATTGAAAAGAAAAACACGATCAACCTCATTGGGCAGGGGTATGCGGTCTACAACAGAGTGAAGAACTGAATTTTTGTCCGTGCCGGGGACTTCATAAAATATTCCCCCCGCATGGAGAGCATCCGAAAGAGTGCCGATGCGCGCAGCTTCATCTTCTGCATCGGGGAACAACTCGGGGGACGGCGCTAGTTTTCTCGCAGTTGCCCACTCAAGGAGTTCAGCTCGGTTGAATCGATATTGATTGTTAACGCGATATCCCGGTAAAGAGGCCTGCTTGATCCACTGATAAATAACGGCCTCTTGGACTCCGAAGATTTTCGCAACATTTCTTACAGTCAGTTGCATTGATTGCCGTATCCTGAAAACGATAAACGGCTGTGCTTTATAGACCTGTTGTTTGGATATGTCAAGGAACTTCCCAATTTTTTTTTACGAGACGGATGATATATTATTCAATCCCATATGGAATAAGGATTCGCATAATAAAAAAAATGCCTCGAATAAACAAGATCACCCCACATTCAATGAAACTGGCATGATCTGAAATATTATCACTGATAGTAGGAGAGCACTATTACATCAACGCCAAAGCTCCAAGAAAGAAGCCGGGGAATATTTCCTGAGGGTCAAATTATTTAGCTTCTTGCGTCAAGCTGACCAGATCGACCCGTCGATTCTTTGCTCTTCCTTCCTCTGTTTCGTTGGAAGCGACGGGGGCGAACAGTCCGCATCCAAAAGCTTTCAAACGTGAAGGATCTATGCCATGACTGCCGATAAGCGCCTGGATGACAGATTCGGCACGCTCTTTGGAAAGTTTTATGTTGCTATCAATGCTGCCTACATTGTCCGTGTGACCTACTACGCCGAGAATAAGATTGGGTTCAGCCTTCAGAAGGCCGGCGATTTCTTGGATAGCCTGTGCGGACTCAGGTTTGATCGTAGATTGTCCGGTGTCGAAATGAATGCCGTATACGGCTGCATGGCCGTTCTCTCTGATGTCATTACCTAAGGCCGCTGCATTTGCCACAACGTACTGCTCCATCCTTTTCTTTTCTATGATTCGAAGCCAGACTTTGCCGTTTCCCTTTTCGATCTGAGCCCAAGATTCCTGACCGTTTTTGACGATCTTGCCATTTACCCACCAGTTGGGATTTCTCTGCAATATTGTACCGCCGATTTTGCGGATGGCGTTTTCGTAATTCCGAATCACAGCTACCGGAGAGGGTTCATCTTTCCGATTGACGATGGAATATGTGATAAAAGTGAACTTCCCTTCAACGGGTATTTTCGGTCCCTTCGTTGACCAGAAATCGTAACTTCCAAACTCCTGTGTTCTGCAATCTTCAATTCGGTAACCAGGCATTCGGGTGGGAAATAAAGGGTGATCCTCGCATCCGGACTTATCCGTTTGCTGCGCGACGAGACTTGCTGTCGGTAATAGAAATATTGCGGCAATCAGGACAATCAGTAGCTTTTTCATATTCGGTTCGCCTCCGGTAAAAAGTTTCTCAGTAGCGTAACATATCAAATGTAAATCAAAGGATCAATATTGAGGAAGGATGGGCAGAAAAACAGATTCGGATCCGAATAATACATGAAGAAATAAACTGGCTTTCATGGCGTGATTCCGTCAGGAATTTCCTATCAAACGGCCTTTCTTCGCGTTCGGAACCAATGTGCAATCCAGAGAATGATTCCCGCGAATACGATTCCTATAAACAGGAGCGATTCATAGTGTCTTATATTGCCGACAAAGACTTCCAGGACATGACCAAACAGATATCCGGAATATCCCAATCGAAAGTGTCCAGATGAAAGCCCCAATGATATTCAGGATAAGAAAGCGAATGGAGGAAATTCCGAGTGCTCCTAAAAGAAAGGGAGTTATGATGCGCATTCCATAAAGAAAGCGGAATCCAAGAATAACCGATAATTGATGTCTATCCAGCAAAGCAAAGATACGTCTGGACTTGTCATTTCCATGCGGCAGTGCATTCAGAACTCTCAGACCTTTGATACGACCGATATGGAAGTATAATTGGTCACCCAATACTGCCCCCAGAAATCCAAAAGCCAGTACAAATGGCAGTTTAAGATAACCTTGGTGAGCAGCAAATCCTGCCAAAACGATAACGGTTTCTCCTTCGAAGAAGGAACCGATGACCACAGCTGCATAACCATACGTTAATATATATGTTTCCATGGTCATTGGCTGCTGATCCAAATGGAAAAAGATTCCAAGGTATTCCTTTTAATCGACATCGAAATTAAAGAAGCTGACACAAAAACAAGCAAAACTTGGGGAGGATATTATCTGATCCTATTCATCTGAGTTTGAATCCTCGATGGTTAAATGGAACTTATGCAGAAACCGGTGGTATGCGGGCGTGAAAAGAACGGCAACAAAAGTCAAAAAGGAAATTCCGCTGAACAGCGCATACAAAGCCGAAAATATTTTACCTGAATTGCTGTTTAAATGATCGACCGGTCCCATGCCGGTCAGAATCATGGAAGCATTGAGAAAAGAATCGATCCAAGGAAGTTGACCAAGAAAATGATAACCTGCTGTTCCAATACCGATTGAAAATAATAAAATGGTAATCGAGAAGAGGGTGTACTTGATCTGACGACGAAGAAATTGCCCTCGGCTGAGTAACGGCTTTTTGTGATGCTCGAGCATGTCTCCACCGGAATTCAGAGGTACACATTCCATATTTATCAGGAATGTTGAAGCCAGCATTGAGGATCGTCTGCAAAGAGATCCGGGGAGCCTCGATATTTTGAATAGGCGTACGCAACAGCCCGGCAACCCCGGCATGATGGCCAGAGAGAGCACTGTCCGCATTTCCCATGATAGCTTTCTCTTTGTCTGAGCCTCCACAACAGCAAGGAATTGGACCAGATCTGACGTAACGAGGTTTTATGAAGATTCCCTATCGTAAGGCCGATGCGGCGACAGGGCATGACCGATCCATTACTGATAATGGTGATTCCCGAAAAACCGGCGCTGCAGCCGGAGAGGGTAAGCCGGCTTCGCGATGGAGGTTTTATCCCGGAAAAGACACAGTAGAGGGGATCTCCTGAACCGATTGTGAATGAAGGACTTGCCAGCGCATATGCCCGCTGGTAGGCATTTCTGATCTGAGTCGATGTGAGCATGTTTCCCAGTAAGGTTTTGCCGCGACCGCACGGCACAAGGCGAGATAATCCCATCCCGGAAAAACCGATACCTTTTGCTATTTCGATAGTTGATTCAATGCTTGCGATATTGATATCCGAAAGCGTCATGTTCGCGCTCACTTTATTTCCTGCTTCGATGAGCAAGCGAGCGCCCTTTACAGCGGCAGCAAAGCTGCCGGATCCTCTGATCTCATCGTGAATCTCAGGAGGGCCTTCAAGGCTGACCTGGATATCCTTACAATAGCGGGAAGCTTTCGCAGCATCTTTCTTTGCTACAAGACAGCCATTCGTTAGAAGGGCCAACTGGAAGCCACGTTGCCGAGCATGAGATATGACGTCCCATAGTCCCTGGTAGACGAACGGCTCGCCTCCTGTGAAATGGATCGATGGGGAAATGATGATGTCATACTCCCTTTCCCAGGCTGTAAACATCTCTCTCGCCCCATCGATCTCTCTTTTCAGTTCCGAATTCGACATCTCGGAAGGTTTTCTTTGGCTTTGGTAACAATGAAGACAGCGAAGATTACACCTTTCCGTGAGATGCCATTGAATAAAAAAATCAAATTTTTTGATTGCCTGACCGGCAATTAGCTCGTTTTTCATTTTTTTCAACTGTAGCATTGATAACCGGAATCGGCGGACTTCAACAATAGCCAGAATTTCTTTTCCTGCTCCTTAAATTTCTTCTTAAGTTCTTTTTTAAGGGGAGCTTTCATATCTTCACCTCCTCTCTGTTTTATTCTGTCGGGAATCAGGGAATATAGGTTACTTTCACGATCGTAACATAAGAATAAAACAGGTAGACGCAGGAATAAATCAGGTAAAACCCTAGTGACAGAATCGAAAAGTACGGGGGAATAGAAAGTAAAAATTCAAAGCTTATTTGGATAAAGCCGGCAATAACTGTACCAGACCACCTATCATAAACTCAACGGAGATCGCGGCTAAAAGTAATCCCATGAGTCGTGTTACAATATTGATGGCGGTTTTGCTCATTATCTGGGAAATAGGATCGGCAATGCTCAAGGCAACCCAGGCCAAAAAGGCTACGATTAAACAGCTCGTTAGGATCAGAGAAATGTGCGCGGGATGATAAGATTCCTGAGCAAAGATGATCACTGTGGATATCGCACCGGGCCCCGCAAGGAGTGGGGTCGCAATCGGCACCACGGCTATGCTTTCCTTGTCTTCGGCTTCCTGGGCCTCTTCGGAAGTTTGTCGGACCTGATGGTATTTACCATGCATCATAGCAATAGCAATCAACATCAGGAGAATGCCGCCGCCAATTTTGAAAGATCCAATACTGATTCCGAAAAAAGAAAGGATATATTTGCCGAATAAAAATTTAGTGTGATCATAAAAATATCGATCAAATCAGTAAAGGTTGGAGAAATTTATAAAAAAATCATTGATGAAAATGCAATAACCCAATTTCCAGTCAAATATATTAGTATAGTGCCTAGTGGTTTACAATTATGTTTTTTCAGAAAAATAGTTTGAGAATAAATATTTTGAGTTTCTTTGGTTGTTTGGTTACCGATGTTTGATCATTGGAGTTGAGACTGGTTATGATATCTTACTGCTTCCAATTTAAGAAGAATTCCTTATTGTCTTAATAGGTGTATTCGCTAATATTTAAGGTGCTTCACGTTATCCTGTTTTTTTGCTCTCGGAAGTATCAGCCCCGGATTTCAACTATTGTTTAGTCCTGCCGAGTGCGCGTATCTATCAGAGCCGGTTGTCGTGCCGGTTCATCGGCATTATCGGCAAAGTAAAGGCATTCCTTCCGAAGGAATGCACGAAAATGAGAATAAATAAGGAGGATATCTTGGATCATGAAAAACCTACTTACCACTAGTATTCTGATTCTTGCTTTTTTCGGTGCAATGTGTGCCGGCCCCGAGCCCGCAATGGCGGCTTCTGCCGATGAAATCAACCGTGAATCCGCCCAGGCTCTGCAGACATTGTTGGAAAAATCAAGCTCGGCCAAGATACTGGCCGAAGATGCCAAAGGCATCCTCATATTTCCGAGTATTACAAAAGGTGGTTTTATTGTCGGTGCGCAGTATGGAGAAGGCACCCTGATGAAGAAAGGAAAACCAGTAGCTTACTACAGGACTACCTCGGCTTCGTACGGTCTGCAGGCTGGACTTCAGAAATACAGTTACGCCTTATTTTTTATGACAGACTCATCCATGGAATATCTTGACAAAAGTAAAGGCTGGGAACTTGGAGTGGGGCCTAGCATCGTCATTGTAGACGCGGGAACAGCAAGAAGTCTATCAACCACGACATCAAAATCTGATATTTACGCCTTCTTTTTTGATCAGAAAGGACTTATGGCCGGTCTTGGCCTGCAGGGGACGAAGATTACAAGGATCTCGAAATAGCAACGCGCCTGAAAAGGGAAGTGACCGCTGGAAAATGGTAAAGAAATATTTTGAAATTTACTTGGTTGGAAGTGAAAAAAAGAAGATTGCGCCTTTGCCGACTTTTCCCTCTGCCCAGGCCCGACCACCGTGGCGGTGGATAATGCGCTGAACGATTGCGAGTCCGACTCCGGTCCCCTCGTAATCGCATTCAGGATGAAGCCTCTGAAATACACCGAAAAGCTTGTCATAGTACCTCATGTCGAAGCCGGAACCGTTATCTCTTATATAGTAAACTTTTTCGTTCCCGTCCTGATTCCCTCCAATCTCGATGATTGAACTCTTCTTCTTTTTTGAGAACTTGACGGCATTTGCCAGAAGGTTCGAAAAAACCTGCCTGATGAGATTCCGGTCTCCAGAAGCATCCGGAAGGGGACCTATTTTAAAGGAGAGCTTGCGTTCCGGATTGGCATTCAGCTGCTCCTGCCATGAATCCCTAGCTAATTTATTCATGTCAATAGACGTGATAGATACTTCTGTTCGGCTGATACGTGAAAATTGAAGGAGATCAGTGATGAGTTGATCCATCTTCATAGCGCTGTCCAGAATAATATCCAATTGACGTATTTCATCTTTATCGAGCTTGCTGCTGATTTTTTTCTTCAATAAAGTGGAGAATCCGGTAATCGCCCGCAATGGAGCGCGAAGATCGTGCGATACGGAATAGCTGAAGCTTTCCAGTTCCTTATTGGCCTCCTCCAGAAGGCTCGTGCGTTCTTTTAATTTCTTTTCTGCCTCCTTCAGATCATGAATGTCCGTTGCCGTTGCGATCCATTTAATTACATGTCCTGATTCATTGCGTACAGGGATGCCCCGAGTAATATGCCAGCGGTAAATGCCTCTGCTGTTTTTAAGCCGATGCTCGACCTCAAAATAGGTTTTCTTTTCATCGGCCCGCCTCCGTGCTTCGAGCACATTCGATAGATCATCGGGGTGGATAGCCGGTCTCCATTCCCAGGACCCGTCTGATTTTCTAATTATGCCTGGAAACTCTTCATGCATGCGGTTCACATAGTCGTTGATTCCGTCCGAACTTCTTGTGATAATTAGTTGAGGTATCGTATCGGCCATTTCGCGAAAGAGCTGTTCGCTTTCCTTAATTTTCCTTTCAGCATTTTTACGCCAGCTGATATCGCTGAATATAATGGACGTGAAGGCTTCTCTTCTTTCATTCCGGAAGGTAACCGCAGAGATCTCAACGGGAAAAATCATTCCGCCTTTCTTTTTCCAGTTCAGCTCGCCGAAGAATTTCCCTGTGCGAAAGGTATCCTGGATTCCCGTTTGGAGCCTTGGGTCTGATTGATCGGCTATACCATCTCTGCCTTTGCGAATAATTTCTTCCTTTGACATTACCAGGATTCGCTGTGCGGCGGGGTTTGCTGCGATGATCGAACCGTCAGGACGCATAATCAGGATTCCGTTAAGGCTGCTCTGAAAAATTAGTCTGTACTTCTCCTCGCTTTCCTTCAGAGCCTCTTCTGCTTGCTTGCGATCCGTAATGTCACTTATGGCACCGAACCATTCAATAATATTGCTGTTCGCATCCAGGACGGGAACGGCACGGGAGATTAGCCATCCCAAGCTGCCATCCGCCCGCCAAATTCGGACTACTACTTCGAGAAAACTCTTTTTCCGGATGGCTTCCTGAAGGACGGGGATCAGGATTTTGTGATCATCGGGATAAATATAATCCTGCATCCAGGTACGGCTCGGAGTTCCTGTATCGGCCAGAAACCCCCGTGTATATAATTCCCGCAGCTCGCTAAAGTCCGGATTAAAGCAATAAAAGCTTTCCGAAGTGGCACCTACAAGAGCGCGAAAACGCTCCTCACTCTCTCGTAATCTATTTTCAGCCTGTTTTAGCTCGGTGATATCCTGAGCAGTACCAAACAGGCGCACTATGTTCCCTTTATTATCTTTTGAGGCGTAACCAATGATCCTTGTATTTTTAAAGGCGCCGCTAGGCGTAATAATTCTGCATTCAAGCTCAAACGGTTCTCCACTTGCTCTGATTTTGGCATTGGCATTCTGAACCAAGGAAAGATCTTCGGGATGAACCATATTCAGAAAAGCCCCAAATTGGTCACCTATTTCAATTCTGTCGACTTCAAAAATGCGATAAATCTCATCGGACCATCGGAATTGATCATTACAGGTATCAATAATCCAGCTTCCTACTTTTGAAACCCTCTGTGCTTCAGCCAATTCCTTTTCGCGCTCACGTAATTCCTCCTCTGTGCGCTTACGTTCTTCTATTTCATTTTGAAGCGCCTGTGTTCTCTCTTGAACACGTTTTTCCAGCTCCTTAATGAGAATATCCCGTTCTGCTTCCGCTTCCTTGCGCTTCCGATGCTCATAGGATTCATGCAACGCGCGGGTAACAGCCGGGAGGAGCCTGGAGAGGTTTCTTTTTAAAACATAATCTGTTGCCCCCCCGGTAAGTATTTGGATTGCCCTTTCTTCCCCGACAGCACCGGTCACGAGAATAAAAGGAGTTTCAGGGGTCAGCTCCTTTTTTAAAGTTAGGGCTTCAGCGCCGGAGAAAGCAGGAAGATCGTAATCGGAGAGGATGATGTCTGGTCGAAATTCACGGAGGGCTTTGATATAGGATTTTTTGTTCTCGACAATCTTCGAAAGAAAAATAAACCCGTTACACTTGAGCTCGTTTTCCATAAGCTCTGCATCGGTTCGATTATCTTCGAGGAACAGGATCCTGATATCCTCAATAGTAGTATTCGTTTCGGACTCAGCCATCTTAATCCAACTGAAAGAGAATTAAAAAATGGACACCTGATCATACTTAGAAACCTTTTATCCTATCATGAGAAGGAATTCAAACAGAATTGTTGTTCATAAGTTGCTCCAAAATAAAATTGAGTTTAACTGTGAGCCGTTAAGGCTGGGAAAAAAGCATCCAGGTACATCTCTGCAAAACTTGAGACAGAATGGATTGCTCCGGACTTGTGCCGAAATTCAGTACAATTTTACCAAAAACCAGGCAAAAAAAAGGTTACCAGCCTTATCATAGACTCGTAACCTTTTGAAATCATGGTGCCGGAGGATGGGGTCGATCCGTCATGGCCGCAAGGGCCGGGGGATTTTGGGGTAGCACGGGGATAGCAGGAGAAAATAGGTTAGTCCGAAAACGAAAACCTCAATTCACATTTCAGGCATTCATATTTTCTCAGGGTAACATCGGATATGATGACTTCATGCTCTGAATTGCATTTAGGGCAGCTTGGTTTGCTGCCATTAAAATGAGCGTCTATCCGCTTCATGATCAATTCTTTCTGTGATTCGTTCAATTTGGTGCCTCCAATGGATCGGGTCGATTAAAATAATTTGCTTACATAGTGCTTACACGTCATTTTCCGAAAGAAAAAGGGTTACAACCTTGTGAGCCGTAACCCTTGTTATTCTTGGTGCCGGAGCCCGGGGTCGAACCGGGATGCCCTTGCGAGCGGGGGATTTTGAGTCCCCTGCGTCTACCGATTTCACCACTCCGGCTTTTTGAGGAGGAATTATATAGTTAGACGAAAGAATGTCAAGGAGGAATTCACAAATTTATGAAAATTCATCCATTGGAGAAATGGATGGTTCACGAACATCGAAAAAAATGTATAGATAATACAAGCTAACTGCAAATGCATATAGCGCGATCTTATCGTTATCCGGATCAATAGATAAGCTTATAGATGCTAGCGGGTAATCATTACAAGTGTTAGAACGGTGTCAGTTATGGTCTTGATTCCGGTTTTGTAACCGGACGAGCTTGCTCGTAAAAACGCGGGTTCTCCGAAAGTATTCTCAACTGATGTTGAATAAATTCCAAGTGTTTTTGCTCATCTTGATAATTTAAACGCAGCTGGTCGATAATATGTTTTGGGAAATCCTTATTGCATGCGTCTGAATATTGTTTGTTGGTCAGTTTCTCATTTGATTCCATGGCATGCAGTGCCCCCATATTCCCCGTCTGGCTCCGAATCATTGTAAATCCAGATATCAAAAAACCTTTCAAGTCAGGTGTCTTCTCAGGAGGAGTTCCTCCCAACTCAGTAATGATAGGACTTAAATTGTATATATGTCTCTCATGATCATTACGGAATTCATCCAAAGAGTCACGAATAAATTTGATAGAAATTTCATTAATTGCTTGTGAATAGGCACGCGTTGCATCAATATCCAGTTGAATTAGGGATTTTAACTCTTCAATTATTTCTTTGTTCTCCATGGCAATAACCTCCTTGTTTTTTATGATTCAACCACACGAAATCGTTTTCCGCTATTCGCCTTTTCCTCATTTCAATTTGAGCAAAATACGTGAAAAAGAGATCTGTGAAGAATAGGGGATTTTGAGAAAAATGATATTGACTTACCGCAGTTCCCTATGTTAAACGATCATCTCCTTTTCAAGGGGGCTGTAGCTCAGCTGGGAGAGCGCTTGAATGGCATTCAAGAGGTCAGGAGTTCGATCCTCCTCAGCTCCACCA
>DHHG01000206.1 GCA_002403175.1 Syntrophaceae bacterium UBA4778
CCGTATTAGCCCACAAGGATCTGCAGGCGGAACAATCCATTGCCATGCATTGGGGAACTTTTTATATAGCCGATGAACAGCTGGGTGAACCGCCCCTTTATTTGAAAACAGTCATGAAAGAGGCGTACATGGAGGATGATTCTTTTCTCGTGATGAAATTTGGGGAAACGCGTATTTTTGAATAAATACTAGATGAAAAGTCTGGAATACCCTCATCACCGGAGGGTAATATGAGGACGCGTGGCAATAGACTGGTCTTGAGAAAAGAGCCGGATTCGTCAAAGATTGATTAAGAGAGAATTCAGAAGACATTAGCCAGAATACAGAATATTATTTATTCAGACTCCTTCCTTCTGTATTCTATCTTCTGGCTTCTATATTCTTTCTTAAATTCTCCCCTCAACATGCTGAGGTTCCACCAAATATTGAGGTTACACGAATCATTCCATGCTCCTCCGCTGACCCCTTCTGTTGGTCTAACTAACTGTTATTACAAGACGAATAAGAACTCATGCTTTTCCTTTGGCTATTGGCTGGCTATTTGCACTTATTGCTGAATGAAAGCAAACTTTATTAACTAAGAAACAATAGTTTTAATAGATGCAAGCAAGATGAACTAATTTCTTTCTACACCGATGGCAAATTGAAATCATGAATGAAACAAGACAACTGAAAAAGAGAATTGGAGAATTCGGAACAGCTTCTAATTTACTAAAAAATTGGTTCAGGCGTATGCAATTGATTTTTTGGCGGAGAGGTGTCAGTCGTCTTTTGATTTTCACAATAGTTATTACGTTTACTCTCTTTGCCATCGGATTATATCATATATATTTTTACAGAACCAATCTGCCTGACATAGAATCATTGACCCGTTTTGAGTTTTCTACGGTCGGACGCATCTACGATGCCAACGACCAATCGCTCATCGAGATGGCAAGAGAGTACCGGCAAAACATCAAGTATGAGGACATTCCGCCCATTGTTCGTGATGCAATCATTGCTACTGAGGACAAGAATTTCTTCACCCATAATGGAGTTGACTATTCCGTAATCCCTCGCGTGCTGAGCAAAGTCAGGATAGGTTTTCTGGTAACAGGACTTACAAAACTAAGACGGGAGAAAGCGGTGAATAGTCAGACTATCTTTCCGCATGGCGGGTCGACAATCACCCAACAACTCGTGCGGTGTCATTTTCTCAAAGGCATGACGGTTTTTCAAAACATGACGGATCAAGAAAACAACAACCAACTCCGGCAAGGTGTGCACTTGAGCAGAGCGCTGTCTTACATAATCGACTCGCGAAGCGTCAACAGGCTGGTTCGGAAGATGGAAGAAATTCGATTATCGTTGTGGGTCGAAAACAAGATGCAGGAGCGTTTTGGTTCAAAACGCCGCGCCAAGGAAGAAATTATGGCCCGCTATGCCAGTCTGATCTACATGGGAAACGGTCAGTACGGATTTGCGGCGGCAGCGGAATATTATTTTGGCCGGCCTCTTAAAACGTTCACAGTGGACGATGCTGATAAGGCAGCCATACTTGCAAGCATTGCAAAGGCTCCCAGGTACTACGCGCCCAGTGCAAAAAACACCGAGAGAGTCTTGCGCCGGAGAAATCAAAGCCTGGCACTTATGGCGGCCAACGGTTTCATTTCATTAGACAGATTGAAGGACGCCAAAAAGCGCCCAATTCAAGTTGCTGTGCGACTCAAGAATAAGGCACCACTGGGGCCTGCTGTCATTGGGAATGTTCTTCAGGATCTCAAAGAGCTACCTGCTGATCTCAGAATTGAAGGCCTCCGGCAGGGACGTATCCAGATTTACTCGACAGTGGACGTCCGGGTGCAGCAAATTGTTAACGAGGCACTGGAGCACGGCCTCGATCTTTACGAGAAGCGACACCCAAATATCAAAGGGATAATCCAGGGCTCTGCAGTGGTGCTGAGAAACCGTGATGCGAGTATCCTTGCCGAAACGGGTGGGCGTAAGTTCTACCAAGGCCGTTTCAATTCATACAGCGACTTTAACCGTGTAACGAATTCTCTGCGACAACCTGGGTCCGCAATGAAACCCATTGTCTACCTCGCTGCTTTTCAACAAGGAAGGTTTGATCTTGATACTCTGGTTCCCGACAAACCTATCAGTGTGCCCGATAAAGGGTATCAGAATACGAAATGGATATCAAACTACGATGGCCGATTTAAGGGTATGATTCCACTTCGGAAGGCGCTGGCGGAATCCAGAAATACCACTGCGATTTGGATAACAGAGGAGATTGGGATTGAGAGCATCCTGTGGACGGCGCAGAATCTGGGTGTCCGGACGCATTTGCATCCTTACGCCACGACCGCATTGGGTGCGTCCGAAATGAATTTGCTGGAACTGGCCAATGCGTATCGAACTATGGCGTCAGGCATTTTCGCGAAGCCGTATGTGATCCGAAAAATTGTCCGCGATTCGGGCGAGGTAGCGGTCAATAACGAACATAGCGAGCAACCCCCGGTCGCAGTCGGCCTTTGCGCGATCTCGCTTATTCAGGAAGGCCTGCGCGGTATTGTGCGCATGCCTACCGGCACGGCTCATGCACTTGACTCCGGCGGTTTTCCGATTCCCGTTATGGGGAAAACAGGAACGACCAACTACTTCAGGGATGCGCTCTTCGTGGGCTCCACTTACGGTCCTGAAGGAATCACCATTGCCGTCCGCGTCGGCTTTGACGACAACCGTTCCCTCGGTCCAAAAGAAACCGGCGGCAGGGTTGCTCTTCCGGTGTTCAAAGAAATTATGCTCAGAATCTATCGCGAAAGACTTGCAGGACCAGTGCCTGCGTTCCCGGATCAGATGGAACAGAATATTAATAATTACCTTAAAGGCGATCCGGTCGAAGGCGTATTGTTAACAGAGATGGAGAAAATTTAATCGAGGATATCAGGTAAAATATATGCAGAGTTGTAATTCCCGACAAGAGGCGATAAAGATCCATCCCGAAAGCACACTGCTTATGATCGGTGATTCAATTACGGATTGTGGCCGCATTAGTCCTGCCGCCAGCATCGTTCGCGATTCCCTCGGTTATGGTTATGTCAGACTAATCAATAACTTACTCAGCGTCACTTGCTCCCGGCAGCGTATCCTCATCCTCAACAGGGGCATACCCGGTAGTACTGTACGTCATTTGGTCGCGCGCTGGCAATCCGATGTTCTGGAATTGAAACCTGATTGGCTCTCTATAATGATCGGCATCAACGATGTCTGGCCTAAGTTCGACGCCACCCAGCCGGATGAATGGCATGTCTCTATTGATGAATATGCCTCCACATTAGAGTACCTGATCAGTATAACGCGGCCACAATTAAAAGGAATGGTACTCATGACACCTTATTGCATCGAACCCAATCGGGCGGACCCCATGCGGGCGATGATGGATCGATATGGGGATGTGGTGCGCCGGTTGGCCGATCAACATCAAGCTATCCTGGTCGATACTCAGGCTGCGTTCGATTGTGTATTGAAGGAAGTTCATCCGATGGAGCTGGCTTTAGACCGGGTGCATTTGAAACCGAGAGGGCACGTGATCATAGCACAGGCTTTTTTAAAGTCATTGGAATATAATTAGTAAGTTCTGGTATTGAACTATCCAGATGACTTCAATGTATCCCTCAATATACTGAGGGTCCACCAAATATTGAGGCCAAACAAATCATCCCATACTCTTCTGCCGGTCTAACTTGTTAATCTAAACACTTATTATTAATGGATGAATAAAAATTTTGATTCTCTTTCGCTTGTTGGCAAGCCACTTGCAACTAAGATCAGATAGAAATCGTTATAAACAGACTCAAAAAGTACCAACTGAGTCCGAATAAATTAGTGGTCATTAGCTGAAGGGGGAAATATTTATGAAAATGATCAAAAATTTGTTTTTTCTGAGTTTAGAATTAACCTTAGTATTAGTCGTCATCATTTTTAATGTCCATGCCGCTGATCAATCAATTTGTAATTCCGGTGCAAACGTCTTTTTTCATAACAACGGATCACTAAAATCCTGCCAACTCCA
The DNA here is from genome assembly GCA_002403175.1 of Syntrophaceae bacterium UBA4778. The sequence continues at coordinate 4,055 of DHHG01000206.1, forward strand.
GAATGATTACGATGCGAATAACATCCGATGTAAAAATGGGGGTACTGTTAGTTTTTACAACAACGGCAAATTAGAATCTTGTGTGCTGTCCGCGGAGGTCAACATAGCCAAGAGTAAATGCAAGGCAGATGGTCTGATTTCTTTCTACATCGATGGCAAATTGAAATCATGCATGAAACAAGACAACTGAAAAAAGGTAAAGAGAGGTCTTAACATGAATCAACCGGAATCAGATCAGATATGGCAGCATCTTCAAGTTCACATAGAAAGCTTTTTTAGTCAGACTCTCGCAAACGATGTGCAGCAAATTGAATACAAGCCGCGATTTATAGCCCTGCTGGAAATGCCGTCCGAGTGTAATCAGAACGAACCTTAAGAAACGAGAATTTGCAGGAAACTTGGCCATTGGGGGTTATCGAATTTATTATCATCGTAGGACGGGTAATGATGAAAGCGGCCAAAACAGTTTCTATTCATCACAAATTCATATCATAGGATTATTCAATGGGAACGAATGCTAATATGTCTGAACATACAAAACCACCTGATTTGGACTCAGATGCAAATTTCCTTGGGTGGCAGAGAACATTATCGGGGGAATTATTTCCACTCTTCAATATTACTGTCGTGAATCATCCATTATATCATTCTACAGTAAGTGAAGAGACCTTACATAGGCTGCGCCTGCGTGTTCCACGAGTTCTTTCCCCATATCCTGAGACAGAACCATCTCCCTGGCATAATCTGGGCATCGAGTTAAATCATCCTAAGACCGCAAGAGATGCAATAAAAATGGCCGGATTGGATTATACCGTCGTGAAGAAGCCGCTAAAATTGAAAAAGGGATGGAAGCAAGAGGCGTATGCGACGGTGCGAACGGATAACGATGAGGTTCTGGGCCAGGTCAAAGCGAGTTATGAACCGATTCAGAACATTGATGCTTTCACATTCTTCGATACTTTGGTTTCTGAAGATAAGGCGATATACGAGACAGCCGGATTTTTTGGCAAGGGTGAATTTATTTGGATATTGGCGAAACTTCCGGGTTACATTAACGTCCATGGCAACGACATCGTCAATAAATATCTCTTGCTTACAAATAGTCATGACGGCAGTTCACAGGTTCGAGTGAAGCTTACTCCCATCCGTGTAGTCTGCAATAATACTTTGACGTCTGCATTGCAGGGAGCGGGAGATATTCAAATCATTCACACACCAAACGCAGCGCGGGATTTGGAACAAGCAACCACGATGCTCGTATTGTCAAAATGCTTATACGAACAACTCGACGTTAAGTTTAACTGTATGGCGGCCAGGAAGATCACACAGGAGCAACTGCGAGAGTATGTGCAGGCACTGGTTCCTGATAACGAAGAGGCCGAGAACACTGCAAGGACCGGGAAGATTCGGAACAGCGTACTTCAGTTGCATGACTCCGGCCTGGGCGCACATCTGGCACGCGGTACATTGTGGGGAGCTTTCAACAGTGTAGCCGAATACACGGACCATATGATGTCGGGTGAAGATTCGGCCACGCGATTGGATTCAATCTGGTTCGGTCGCGGAGAGAAATTAAAGTTGAAGGCATTCAATTTAGCACAGCGAATGATGATGTAGCCTGAATCTGGGTGTTAGGCGATTAACAAGTCCAGGCATTGCGTCTGATCTACAACCGTTCCAGAAAGTCGATGTGAAAGGAAATTTAATAATGAAAAATAAATTGACGATCATCGGCGTTATTCCCCAATATCCGAAACATTCACAGAACAATATATACGCAAAGATAAAAATGCCTCCAGTGGGGATTTTATCCGTTATGAGCCAGATTTATCATCATTCCCAATGCAAAGAAGTTTACGCGATTGATGAAAACAATTACAGCGGACCGCAGGATAATCTGGATCTACCGGATCATTCCTTTTTGCAGGCCAGACAACCTGCGCAACTGGCGCTCTTCTATGGCGGTATGAGCAACTCTATTCCCCGCATGTTTACGGTAGCCCGTCAATACAAGGGTTTTGGCGCCATCACCATTGCCGGCGGCAGCCATGTGGATGCACTACCGCAGGAAGCGCTTTCTTCAGGCATAGACATCGTCGTCCATGGCGAAGGGGAAGAGACGATCACGCAATTACTGGCTGAATTGACGGATAATGATGATGTTATCCTGAACCGGTCCGGATTGGCTGCCGTCTCGGGGATTAGTTTTCTTGATGAAAATGGAGACTATGTCTTTACCGGCAGGCGCCAGCCGATCGAAAATCTAAATGCATTAGCTGATACGGACCTGACCTTGGTAAAATATCTGAAGAAGAGATGGAGCGCTATTCCCATTAACCGGGGTCGTGGCTGTAATTGGAATTGCGAATTCTGTGTAGTGAACAGGCAATATGGACATTATAAATCCGCGTCTATTGAGAAAGCCTTGCGGCAGGTGATCAAATATAATGATTTGGGATACAAAGATTTCTTTTTCACCGATGATAATTTTTCCCAGAATCCGGACGAAGCCATTGCCCTGTGCAGGGCGATTGGCGATTACAAAAGAAAATTTCAAAAAAAAATAAATATAATTGTCCAGGTACGCACCGAAGCGGCGGAAAATGACGCGTTAATCGAGGCCATGCGTTGGGCCGGAGTAACCTTGCTGGCCATTGGTTACGAAAGTCCGATCAACGAAGAATTACGGGCAATGCGTAAGGGCGTGACAGTGGAAAAGTTGATTGCCCGTTCTAAAAAACTGGCCAACTATTTTTATCTGCACGGCATGTTCATTTTTGGGTATCCTGCAAACAAGGATGCACAAAAGAGTACTTTCTTCACTATCAAGCAGCGGGCTAAATATTTTAAAGAGTTTTTCAAAAGATCGGGTATAGACACGATACAACTACTCAATG
>DHHG01000163.1 GCA_002403175.1 Syntrophaceae bacterium UBA4778
ATTTGCAATACTCTGAAGAAAATGTATCCCATTCATGATTCTAAACTGGGGAAAGGGAATAGGATCAATATCAAAAAAATAATCGCCTAATTGAATTTTGTCCGACAGAGGAGAATCAGATAAAATAATTGTTTTATATCCAAGTTGAGCGGTTCTGGTAGCGGCAATAAATGTACTGGTATCGTTTCCGATTGCGATCACATCGTACATATTGCGCTCATCACCGTGCATTGGTTTCCAAGTGAACATGAATTAGCGGAGAGTGGCTTTGGAAAATCAAAAATCTCCTCCGTATTTTGATGAAGGATCAATTAGATTAAATTTTATCACACTATCTAAGAATTCATCTATTTAATTATCGATTAAGGGAGGATTGTGCAAAGAAATTTCTTCTGATTTGATTCGGTCTTTGACTTGGACTTTGCGTCCCATTATTTTGAGACGGCCTTCGGCATAAAGCTGGATCGCCCTGGGGTAGATCCGGTGCTCTTCGGTCAGAATCCGTTGAGAAAGTGTTTCTTCCGTATCATCATCAAAAACAGGAACGATCGCCTGAATGATAATGGGACCTGTATCTACACCCTCGTCTACGAAATGAACCGTGCAGCCGGAAAATTTGACACCATAATCAAAAGCTTTCTTTTGTCCATGCAAACCCGGAAAGGCGGGTAAAAGGGCCGGATGGATGTTAATGACTTTCTTAGGAAATGCTTTCAAAAATCCAGGGGTTAGGACCCGCATGAAACCGGCTAAGACAACGAGATCTACAGTATGGAATCTCAGAATCTCGACCATTTTTCGATCGAAATCGTCGCGATTCGGGAATTCCGTATGGTCAACAATAGCAAAAGGGACGTGATGCTTCTTAGCCCTTTCCAGGGCAAATGCCCTCTGATTATTGCAGATAATGATTTTTATTTCTGCAGGCAGCAAACCTTGCTCAATATGATCAAGAATAGATTGAAGATTTGAGCCGCTTCCCGATACGAGGACCCCGAGATTGATTTTCTTCATGTCTATATGATCTCTACAGCTAAATCGCTATTATTTTTCTTTTCTATTGTACCGATCACGAATGCCTTTTCTCCCAATCCGGCAAGTCTTTCCAGAATTTCATTGCAATCTTTTTCCGATACAACGGCAATCATGCCGATTCCCATATTAAAAACGCGGTACATTTCAGCAATTTCAACATTTCCTAGATTTTGAATAATACGGAATATCTCCGGAACCGGCCAACTCTCAGATCGAATGACCGCTCGACAGGGTTCCGGCAGAACTCTGGGAATATTGTCGAAAAACCCACCTCCTGTAATGTGAATAAGACCCTTTATATTGAATTGTTTTAATAAATTTAAGAGGGGTTTAACGTAAATTCTGGTTGGTTTAAGTAATTCGATACCAATGGAGTGGGGCAATGAATCCGGTTGATACATGAAATCGAGTTTGGCTTCCTCAAAGATGATTTTTCTTGCCATTGAGTAGCCGTTACTATGCAAACCACTGGAAGCCAAGCCTATGAGCTTATCTCCCACGCTGATTTCTGAGCCGTCAATCATTTTCCCGGCTTCAACAACGCCGACACAAAATCCGGCGAGATCGTAGTCACCTTCTTTATAAAACCCGGGCATCTCAGCCGTCTCTCCCCCGATGAGGGCACATCCTGCTTCAGAGCAACCTTTAGCTATGCCTTCAATGATTTTTACCCCTGTATCGACATCCAATTTACTGGTAGCAAGGTAATCAAGAAAGAAGAGAGGTTCAGCACCCTTAACTATGATATCGTTTACGGACATGGCTACTAGATCGATACCTATTGTATCATGCTTATCCATCATGATCGCAATTTTCAATTTTGTGCCTACACCGTCAGTGGATGATACAAGAATAGGATTTTTATATCGGGAGGCATCCAGATGGAAAAGTCCTGCATAACCTCCTATATCTCCCCGAACCTCTTTGCGATTGGTGCTTCGAATGAAGGGTTTAATTTTATTAATGAAAAGATTGGCATTATCAATATCGACGCCGGCATCCTTATATGTGACTTTTTTATGCATTTCATCTCCGAATGTGCTTGGATTTTATTTAAGTATGGTGAAAGGAATCATTAATTATATTAGTTCGCAGGAAAAGTCAATTCATGCAGAATGAATGATGAACGCAGAAATGAAAAATACCAATAAATATATATACAAATGAAATATATTTTATAAAAAAATATCCATTTTAAAATTCATCTTGAATCTACTTCTACTTGACATAATACCCCGATAAAAAGTATAAAAATGCGCTTCAGCTTTATTGAAGCTAAACGGCATATGGAATAGCCGAGAAATAGTCTAAAATAAGAGACGGTTTCTGAAGAGTTGGGGACGCCTATTTGAAAATAAACATGACGAATTTATAAAGGGGTTTGATTTGTGAGGAAAATTAAGAGAATTTTAGTCGCGAATCGTGGCGAAATCGCGTTAAGAATCATTCGAACCGTCAAGGAAATAGGGATTGATACTGTTGCGATTTATGAAAAGCCCGATAGCGAGGCTTATCTTTTGAGATTTGCCGATCAGGCTATTATGATCGGTGATGGGCCCAGAAAAGATTATCTGAATATCGAAAGGATTATTTGGGCTGCAAAGAAAGCGGGCGCGGATGCAATTCATCCCGGTTATGGCTTTCTGGCAGAAAATGCCGATTTTTCAGCTGCTTGCGAAGCTGCAGGTATTATTTTCATCGGGCCTCCGCCAGAGGTTATACGAAATCTTGGAAACAAGGTGATCGCGCGTCAAATAATGAAGGATGCCGATATCCCATTTGTACCGGGAACAGAAAACCTGAGCCCCGGCGAGGAAGGTATGGCTGAAGCCATTCGGTTCGGAAACCAGATAGGTTATCCGATTATGTTGAAAGCTTCTTCGGGTGGGGGAGGAAGAGGTATCCGGAAGGTTGCCAATGAAGAGGAACTCAAGAGTCAATTGCCTCAAGCCAGAGCGGAGGCGCTATCGGCCTTCAATGATGATAGTATCTACATAGAAAAATGTGTGGAATCACCAAGACATATAGAAGTTCAGATATTGGCCGATCAACACGGAAATGTAATGCATCTGGGAACGCGGGACTGCTCCATTCAGAGGCGGCATCAAAAGCTGCTGGAGATCGCCCCCGCAGATCTTCCTCTTGACGTTCTGGAGGCAATGCATACTACAGCCGTCCGAGCCGCCAAAAGGGCGAATTACGTCAACGCCGGTACGGTCGAGTTTCTGGTTGATCCGGCGACCAATAATTTTTGGTTTATGGAGGTAAATACCCGTCTTCAGGTAGAGCATACCGTGACGGAGATGTTGACGGGAATCGATATAGTACGGCAACAGATATTGATTGCTGAGGGGCGGAAACTCGAAATCCCCGAGGAAAGGGTCCATCTCGTGGGGAAGGCGATTCAGGTCAGAATCAATGCGGAAGATCCCAAGAACAATTTTATGCCCGAAGGAGGCAAAAGGGTCGAAGTCTATCAGTCACCCGGAGGTCCGGAAATCAGGTTGGACGGCATTGTCTATCAGGGCTATAAAATTCCGACTGATTACGATTCCCTATTGGTCAAATTAACTGTTCGAGGATATCATTGGGACCAGACAATACAGAGACTCAAGAGGGCCTTGAGGGATTTCTTGATTGTCGGGCCGAAAACGACCATACCATTTTACCTTTCTATCTGTGATGAATTGGATTTCAGGAAAGGACAGTTTACGACCAGTTATATTGAAACGCATCCGGAAATTTTCAACTATCCCGATACGGAGAGGGAAATTGCCAAGCTTTCTAAATTAATTGCAGAAATACATTCAAAAAAAATGAACCCTTATGCTTATTAAAGAGACATGGGATACATATAGGAGAAATAGGATCTTATGAAATATCCGTTAGGGAATGAACAGAGGATTACGCCCCTCGATTTGAAAAAGGATGGGGTACAAAGTATTCTGGAGAAAGTAAGAGAATCAAAAGGATACTATATAACGAATACGGAGAGGGATCTCTCTCAATCGGATTTTAAAAATAGAATCATGCCTCACACGCAGATTCTGGTTTCGGAGGAGAGAAATGCATCCGGATTCTTCTCGATTGAGATAACAGGAGGTGCTTCCGTTCATGTCGATATGCTCAGGAAGCAGATGAATCCTCTTGAAAAGCTGGAAGTTTTAAGCATGCACATGCCGGATCTTCTGTTCCAAACACTCTGTCGTGGGGTTAATCTCTTCGGATATCGTCCGTATCCGGAAAATGTGATTCGGATGACAGTTGAAGCCTTTGCTAAGTATGTCCACGTGTGGAGGGTTTTCGATTTCTTAAACTATATTCCTAATATGATTCCTGTTTTCGAAGAGGTCAAAAAGGCGGGGTGCATCCTGGAGCCTGCCATCTGTTTTTCAACCGGGCCGGAACATACAGATAAATTTTATGTTGATAAGGTGGGCGAAATACTCGATGTGACCGGGCCTGACATCATATTGGCTATAAAGAATCACGGTGGACTGGGCACCCCAAAGCGTATAGGTGACCTAGTAAATGCTATTACACAGAAGTATCCCGATCTGATCGTTCATTATCATGGCCATAATACGGATGGCAATGACGTGGGAAGAATAGTAGAAGCGGTTCGCAATGGAGCTAAGATCGTCGATGCCGGTGACCATTCATTCGTCGGTTTTTATGGCCCCCCCTCGATTCTCAGTGTGGTACAGGCACTGGAAGGATATGGCTATAATGCAACCGGGTTAAATAAACAGGC
>DHHG01000008.1 GCA_002403175.1 Syntrophaceae bacterium UBA4778
TTTCAATTGTCTTAAGTTCAAAACTACGGGCCGGCTCCGGTGAAAACAGGTTCTTTTCTGAATGCTGTATTGCTGCTTGGAATAAATGATAATTTCTTAGAAAGATATGAGGCAAAATCTTTATTACATAAGTACCTGTAAATCAAGAACTTTATTCAAGTGTAAAAAAATCAGGATACTTTATCAACTGGATATTTCAATACTGCGCTGAAAAACAATCCGATCACAGGAAGGATCATAATGGATTGAAGCGCAACGGGTACTCCGAAGTGATCCGCAATAACCCCCAGCAATGTAACAAATAGGCCCCCCGTTCCGATTGCGAATCCGACCATTAATCCGGAAGCGATTCCCAGGTGCCGGGGTAAAAGGTGCTGCGCCATCACAATGGTGACGGAAAAGGTGGATACGAGGATCATTCCCAATACGCCCAGGGCCAGAAAGAGCCGGCTCCCCTCTACGACATAGATCAACGGAAAAATCAAACTGGACGCGAGCATGGAAAGAACCAGATAGCGCTTGTGACCCCACCGGTCCGCAAGGGGCGCCCCGCCCAGGGTACCAATCGCACCGCCGAGTAGAAATACAAATATGAGCTTCCCGGCATACAGGGGATCGCCCTTGAGATAGTTTATGTAGTAAAAGGGAATATAGCTCATCAGCCCCAGTTGAATCGAGGCACGCATCATGACCACCGCTATGACAAGGAATAATGAAAGATAAGTTCCCTTAGGATAATGCCGGTCCGAATGTGTTTCTGCTCTCCGCAGAATCGGAACCGGAGCGGAGATCTCTTTCCAATAAAACATTAACAGGGCCACAAAAACAAACGCTATCATGACCAAAAAAGGGAGCCGTTCCATCCCCCATTTGTTGATCAGATATACCGCAAGAATCGGCCCCAGAGCAAAGCCCAGATTACCTCCCACTGAGAAAACGGACATGCCGGTCACCCTCTTTTCTCCCGTAAAGAACGATGCCGTTTTGTAACCTTCCGGATGATACGAGGCGATCCCGAATCCGCTCAGGACTACCAATGCCAGAATTGCCCAATAAGAGGACGGCATGGAAAGGAAAGAAAGGCCGAGCCCCGCAGCAAGGCAACCAACGGGAAGAAGCCAGGTCAATTTCCCCTTATCCGAAATAAATCCGAAAAGGGGTTGGATCAAGGAAGAGGTGAAATTGGAGGTAAGGAGAATCATGCCCGTCATGGCGTACGATAAAGAGAGGCGCTCTTTAATGAAGGGCAAGATGGCCGGGAGAGCCCCCTGGTATATATCGGTGATCATGTGACCCAGTGACAATAAAATAAGAATTTTTAAATTGAATTTACGCATAATTATCTGAATCCGGCAGCGAACGCATCCCCGCTGCTCGCGGCGGGGTAAGTGAGCGAATCATGTTTAAACATCTTCCTTAAGGATCGGAGATTCGCCGGAGCTTGCTCCGGTGAGTCTTCAATCAAAAAATCTGAGCTGTCCAGCTCTTGTTGGCCATTTCTGAAAGGGGCAAAACAGCCCACACATAACACAATTCGTCATCAGATGAAAACACCCGATGCATCCGTTAGTCCTTTAGACGAAGGGATACCATTGAAGACCTCTCAGCATATCCCCTAGTTCGGCGAGAGTTGCTCCGGAAATCATAGCCTTCGGAAGATTATCCTTTCAGATCTATAGCGGCTTTGATTTCATGGAATCTCCGATGTTTAATTTTATCCGTAAGCATATCCTGATGAAAAGATTGCGGTTCGCTCGAACGCTTTGATGGGGAGTTAAATATAAAAATATTTTGATGGAAGGAGGTATTGATATGGCTTTTAAACCTTTTCAGGAAAAAGGGATGCCCCTTGAGAAACAGATTTTCAGCTGGCCGGAAATAAACGTTCAGCCATATAATAAATACGAAGTGGATCCTTATACAAGGTGCAGGGTTATTCTGATGAATGGGATCGAGATAGATGCTGCTTTATTCAAGCATGAATTCGGTCGTCATTCATTGAACCTCGATTTGAGCCGCCAGATTGCCATGATGCGAAAAATAGAGCAGGAGCAGCAAAAAATGATCAACTGCCTGATTCCCGGAGATGAATCGACCCTTGAGAGCACGATAGGCTATGAGCAGCTCGCTGTTGATCTGACAGCTTTTCTCGCAAATACGGTTCCCAATGCCTACGCCAAACAGGTCTATGATTTCGGTCTCCTCGAAGATTTTGATCACCTATATCGTTACGCCAACCTGCTGGAAATGACCGAGGGGGTAAGGGCAGAGGAAATTGTCGGTAAAATGACGGAAATCATGCCGGGCAGGCCTACGATTGCGGAACACCGTAATCCTTTTGACGATGTCCGAAGACCTGTGGGTATGAAAGCGGACCCGAAAACGGCTATGTACACATATACTTTGATAGCCGCCGAGCAGCAGACGATGAATTTTTACATGAATGTCTGCAACCGTTCTACGGACCCGGTAGGGCGAGGTCTCTATCAGGAGATCGGGATGATAGAGGAACAGCACGTCTCTCAATACGGATCGCTTTGCGATACAAGGGCAACCTGGTTCGAGAGATTGGTCGCGCACGAATATCACGAATGCTACCTCTACCATTCACTTCTACAGCAGGAAGTTGATTCAAAGATTCAGAAGATATGGCAAAGGGGACTCGATATGGAACTGGGCCATCTCCAGACGGTGTGCGATCTGTTCCGGAAGTATGAAAAGAGAGATCCGGAAGAAATTCTTCCAGAATCTTTTCCGGAACCTATTATTCTGAGGTCCAACATGGAATACGTTCGGGATGTACTTGCGAAACAGGTCAATTTGACGGGCAACGGCACCGATTTCGTTCCGGTTGATCAGCTTCCGCAGGATCACCGATATTTTGCTTATCAGCGCCTCGTCAATCAGAGATTCGTGCCTTCCCAGGAGGTTATCAAAGAGCACATCGTGGAAATGGGGCAGGACTATCGCTTTGAGCCGATGGGTGTGCATCCGGTTGGCGCTTACCAGAAGAGGGATCAAGCAGAGCTTGAAGGGGAGCGGATTCTTTAAAGATCGGATTGGATCAGGGCGGCTTTGGCCGCCCTTTTTTTTAAAAAGGATAGATCACAAGACGATTCCAACAGGGTTGTTTCATACCATACTCTATCGAAATCATCATAAAAAATAAACTGCGACTGTTTTCCCAAACAGCATACGAAGGAGGGCCGACACTCATTGTAAGTAGTTGAAAAAATAGATAAAAGATGCTGCATGGTATCGTTGCTCTTATCGGCTAAAAGTGGTATAAGTCAAAAGCAATTTCGGTTCCGATCCCCGTAAACGTGTCCGGATCGCCATGCCGGTCAGATTTTAGGAAATCCTCACAGGTTCGATAATCGAACCCAATCATTTATCAAGTAAAAAGGAATTACAATGGAGCAGCTTTTTCAGAAGAACATCCCCGTCAATATCGAAGACGAGATGAAAAAATCATATATGGATTACGCAATGAGCGTAATTATCGGGCGCGCAATACCCGATTTCCGCGACGGTTTGAAACCAGTCCATCGCCGCGCCCTCTTTGCCATGTCGGAGATGGGGAATGTCTGGAACAAGCCGTACAAGAAAGCTGCCAGAATCGTTGGAGATATCATCGGTAAGTACCATCCGCACGGTGATTCGGCGGCTTACGATACGATCGTCCGTATGGCGCAGGATTTCTCGATGCGCTATCCCCTGATCGATGGGCAGGGCAACTTCGGCTCGATTGACGGCGACTCTCCCGCTGCCATGCGTTATACGGAAGTCCGCATGGCCCGCATCACGGAGGAACTGCTTGGCGATCTCGATAAAAACACGGTCGACTTTGTGCCGAATTACGATTCCTCCCTGGAAGAGCCAACCGTATTGCCGGCCAAACTACCCCTGCTCCTTTTGAATGGATCGTCCGGCATTGCCGTTGGTGTGGCGACCAATATCCCCCCCCATAACCTGAGAGAAGTCGTCGAGGGGACAATCGCTCTCATCCGCAATCCCGAAATCAAAATCGAAGAGTTGATGAAATACATCAAAGGACCTGATTTCCCCACGGCAGGATTCATTAATGGTCGGGAAGGAATCATTTCCGCTTACACGACCGGGAGGGGCTCCATCCGGATCAGGGCGAAAGCCAGCATCGAACGCAATGCCCGCAATGATCGGGAGAGCATCATCATCACCGAGCTCCCCTATCAGGTCAACAAGGCGAATTTGATCGAAAAAATATCGGAACTGGTCAGGGATAAAAAAGTCACGGGAATTTCCGATCTGCGGGACGAATCGGACCGCGAAGGAATCCGTATCGTCATAGATCTCAAGAAAGAGGAGATTCCCGGGATCATGCTGAATCAGCTCTATAAATACACCCAGATGGAATCAAGCTTCGGAATCATTATGCTCGCTATCGACCGCGGTCAGCCCGCAGTTCTGAATCTGAAAGAGGTTCTCAAACGATTCATCGATTTCCGCAAGGAAGTAGTTGTCCGGCGAACCTTTTTCGAAATCACCAAAGCGAGGGAACGGGCCCATATTCTGGAGGGGCTTATCAAGGCGCTCGATGAGATCGATGCCGTAATTGCCGTCATCAAGAAATCAGGGAGTCCGCAGGAAGCATCGGTTTCCCTCTGTAGCCGGTTCAGCCTGAGCGAGATTCAAGCCAAGGCCATTCTTGAAATGCGGCTCCAGCGGTTGACTGCTCTGGAAAGGGACAAGATAGAAGGCGAATACCGCGAATTGACCAAGCTCATTGCGGAACTGCAGTCCATTCTGGACAACCCGCAGAAGGTTCTGGATGTGATCGTCAAAGAGCTCCAGGAGATCAAGGCGAAATACGGAGACGAAAGGCG
>DHHG01000308.1 GCA_002403175.1 Syntrophaceae bacterium UBA4778
GGGGCTGGATATCGGCAGGAAGCTCAATGATCTCTATAACTCAACATGCAATTTATAATTGATTAGGTATTATGTAAAAAGGGGAAATACATCGATATTTCCCGAATGAAACTGTCGCGATCCGCATATCTAATTGCATGAATGCCGAGGTTCCTTGCTGTTTGGCAATGTTCTATTTTATCATCTATGAATAGAACTTTCTCCGGTTTCTCGCCTAGATGCCCTAGAATATTTTCAAAATGAGAAGAATCCACCTTGCTTTTACCCAGGTGATAGCTGTTGAAAACCAAATCAAAGTGGTTGAAAATGTTTATATTCCTATTCAGCTCATCAAGCCAATTCGTTTGATCGCTCAGTATCGCAACTTTGAATCCAGCGGTTCTTATTTCATCAACTATATCAAACATCCAATATCGTAATGTAAATCTCTCCAGAATTTCATCCCGCAATGTTTGATCATTGTCAGTGATACCAGTTTCATTCCGAATTGCTTGCCAATAAGCATGTTCGTCCGAATGTCCAGTTAAGTAACCTGTCGCATGGATTAAATCGTGCGCAAGCTTGATAAAATCATCTTCATTCAGTTTATTTTTCAATGCAATCGCCCGTAATCCGTTTGCAAAACCCTCCTCCGCCAAAACACCTCCGAAGTCAAAAAGAACAACATTAACTTTACTGATAGTACAATTCATCTATTCTCCTTCAAAGTTTTTCCTTGGTTCACGATTTAATTCATTTCTGTATTCATCATTGGAGTAGTCCTTATCTTTCAGCATCATTTTCTCAGTTGCATATTACACGATAATCGTCTAGATACTTTCTGAAAGGGAATTCCATGTGTTAAAGAATAAATACATTGTTTTTATATTCATTGTTACTATTTTTTTTACTCTACTGTTGTTATTCAGAGCTTCCGATCAGATTTCAGAATCTGAATTAAACGAATTACTTACAGATCTACACCATATCAAATGCGATTCGCATCAGGCCCTCATCGTCGTAAATAAGAATCAGGATAAGGTAAAAGCTTCTGTTTTTGCTGTTGAAAAAAGGGCAGATAAATGGTCTGTTGTTTTCGGTCCTTTGAACGCGTCTATCGGGAAGAATGGATTCGCAAGCCCCGAATTAAAAAAAGAAGGAGATGGGAAGACTCCGTCGGGAATTTTTGAATTACGGACGGTTTTTGGATATGCCACCTCCCTATTTACCCGAATGCCATATACTCAGGTTACTGAAAATGATCTATGGGTCGACGACATCCATTCCGATGATTATAACCATATGGTCAGGCGCGGTAACACAACAGCATCCTCCTATGAGGAGATGCGACGCAAAGACGATCTGTATAAATACGGAATAGTGGTAGAGTACAATACAAAGCCCGTTGTAAAAGGCCTTGGCAGCGCTATTTTCTTTCACGTTTATCAATCCAAGGGGATACCAACAGCAGGATGTATAGCGTTATCTGAAAAAAACATGCTTAAGCTTATACAATGGCTTGATCCCCGAAAAAAACCAATTTCTATCCTGGGGACTAATACGATGATCAGAGATTTTCTTAAATGAGACTCAACCGCTTTGTTTTTTTGATTTTTTTAGGTTTTTTTCTTTCCGGCATTCCACAGGAAGGATCCTGCAGCGATCAAATTCCTAATGAATTCATTGACATTGAGAGAGCTATCCCAGGTATCATCCTGGATATCCGTTATTTCGGTTCTCACAACTTCATGGGAGAAAAGGTTGATGGCTACCTTGCTCCGAAGTGTTATTTGACCAGAAAATCTGTCGAAGCTCTTGTTAAAGTCCAGAATGAACTTTCAAAATCCGGCTTATCCTTAAAAATATATGATTGTTATAGGCCGCAGCGCGCGGTGAATCACTTTGTGAGGTGGGCTAAAGATCTAGATAATATCAAAACAAAGCAGGAATTTTACCCAACTGTCGATAAAAGAAATCTGTTCAAAGAGGGATATATCGATGCCAGATCGGGACATAGCCGTGGCAGTACGGTCGATCTGACAATTGTTCCCCAAAATGCGCCCGCTCAAGAAATTTATGTACCTGGACAACCCCTAATGGAATGCTACCGTCCAGCAAAGGAGCGTTATAAAGATAACGGAATTGATATGGGAACAGGTTTTGATTGTTTTCATGTATTATCGCATACGGATAGCTCAGCAATCAGTGTGGAACAGAAAGCTAACAGAAATCTACTTAAATCATTGATGAGTAAGTACGGTTTTAGAAATTATAAGAAAGAGTGGTGGCATTACACCCTGATAGATGAACCTTTTCCTGACACATACTTCGACTTTTTGATCCAATAAGGTAGAGAATACCTCGCCCTCACGTTGTTGTCTCCAGACAAGAAAGATTCCGATCTCTTGCTGCGATATTCTTTTTCCCGCCAGATGAGGTATTTCGAACTAGAAATTCAGGATTTGACGGATATATTTGCAACCTATTTTATAATAGAAACTACCTGAATCTAATTCACCATTGTTTAAATTCGAAACCATAATCAGCTGATTACATTCTTCTGTTCATCTCTTGGTTCTGCCATGGAAAAGAAACCAAAAGAATTATTGATCAGAAAGACTTTCTCAAATACCTCACTGCACCTTATTGCCGCTGAAATCATCAGAAAACATTCCACCAATACCGCTGATATTCGTTCAGTTGCCTTGGATTCCCTTGATCTGGCTCAATGCAGATCAATTCTCGATATAGGCTGCGGCTTTGGATTTTTTACAGAAGCATTAAAAGGCAGAATCCATCGGAATGCAACAGTTACCGGAATAGATATTATTGCCGGATACAGAGATCATTATCTAGAGACCTGCAAGCGGTCTGGTATCAATGGGCTGTTCCTCTCAGAAGGCCTGAAGCCGATTCGAAATTTCAGAAATAGCTCTTTTGATCTTATACTTTGCAGTTATGCCCTGTATTTCTTCTCTTCGATAATTCCTGATGTCGCGCGTATTCTTGATAGAAACGGTCATTTCGTTATAATCACCCATAGCCTGAAGAATATGTCAGAATTGGTCACTTTTCTAAAAAACTCATCAAATGAAAAAGAACCCCCCAAAGAGGAAAATATAAAAATTGAGGAGATCATAACTGAATTTTCATCTGAGAATGGAGAAGATCTTCTTAGGCCGTGGTTTTCAAAAGTACAACGTATTCAATATGAGAATACATTAATCTTTAAACCTGAAGATGCGGAATCTCTTATGAGCTATTTCCATTTCAAATGTCCTTTCTTCATTTCTGAAAAATCGACCGGCAGCCCGGATGTATTAGAACTTTTTGAAAGACATATTCAAATTTTTTTTGAAAAGAAAAGTGAATTTAAGATCAATAAAAATGATGCCATTTTTATCTGTTCCGATCCTGTGAATAAATGAAGAAAAAGAGAAAATTCTGCCCGTATTGCGGTTTGACTATCTTTGTCAAGCAAGATGAAGACAGAGTACACAGGGACTTCTGTTCGAGCTGCAATCTCTTCTTCTACAATAATCCGCTTCCTGTAGTCTCAATCATTCTTGAATCGGATCGCAAAATTCTTTTAGTCAAACGCGGTAAACGACCGCACAAGGGTATGTGGTGTCTCCCCACCGGGTTTGCCGAAGCAGGAGAAAGCATTGAGAGCGCTGCAATAAGAGAACTGAAAGAGGAAACTTCCATTTACGGAAGAATATTAAATTTAATCGACGTTGATTCATGCCAAAATGTTCTTTATGGCGACTTGCTCTTTTTGACCTTTGAGGTAGAGCATATTTCAGGAACACCTAAACCGGGGAGCGATGCAATTGGAGCTAAATTTTTTCCCATAAATAAAATCCCCCGATTGGCTTTTCAATCAAATACTCGTGCAATAGATTCATATCGGAATACCAAATCAGATCAATGGGCCATTGTTGATTCCTTCAATTTAGCTTCCAGTTTTAATAATTTCGACTCTAGAGGCAGCAAATTTCTTTCCGATGGTCTGGTCAGAGTAGTGGAAAAAAATTCTGATGAAATTGTACGGCTCTGGATAGAGGACGTAACCACTCACAGCCTGACCTCTGGTTACCGTCGTCTCAATCCTTCATGGATGCTAAAGGGAGTTAGCAAAATTTTATCCCATTTTAGAAAGTGGCTGGACGGCTATATTGATAAAGACATTCAGACCATCTATATTCAGCTTGGGAAAGGAAGTAAGCGTGAGGGTCTGCTCCTCTCAGAGGTAATCAGCTCGTGGGGCCTTTTAAGGAAACACATTTGGGAATATACAATCGGCAGCTTAGATTGGACAAAGCCGGTTGACATCTATATGGTCCTTGAACTCGGGCATCGATTTGTATCATTTTTTGAAAAGGCCATTTACTATACTGTTAAAGGATACGAAGACAAAATTTGATTTATTACTTACAATTGGTAAAATAGAATGGAAAAGCAGATTATGATTTCATGTCTCACTGAAGCAGGAATTCCAAATGGATCATATTTCCGGCAACGAGGCATCATTGAAAAAAGATTTTTCCCCAAAAAAAGAGTCACCACCAGATCGCAATTTCCGCAGCATTGTAATTTTCAAATACTATAGAGCACTGGAAGTTGGAGTTAAACCGCTCCTCACAATCGGAATTCACCCGAACTCTATATCTTTTTTCTCACTGCTTGCTTCAGGATTATCTGGTATTTTCTTTAGCAAAGGGTCTTTTTCTACGGCAGGTTTGCTTCTGCTCGCTTCGGGAATTCTAGATACCATTGATGGAACCATAGCTCGTCTTGCAAAAAAGTCTACTAAATTCGGAGCCCTTTTCGATTCCTCCTGCGATCGTTATTCCGAATTTTTCGTTTTTTTTGGTCTTCTGACCTTTTTTCGCCATGATTGGGTATTCTTTGTAATCTTATTTGCATTGATGGGTTCGATCATGGTCAGCTATATCAAGGCAAGAAGTCAATCACTAGGCAAAACCATTTCAGTGGGTCTGATGCAAAGACCGGAAAGAATAATTCTTTTAGCTTTCGGTTCTTTTATAAATACAGGATTTCAATATTTCATCCCTGAATCCGAGAATTTAATTCTTATTTTTACTTTGTTCATTTTGGCGTTTTTCACCAATTTAACGGCCTTCAGGAGATTATACCAAGCCAGAAAGGACCTTCTTTAAAGTGCTGTCATTAAAATTCAAACAGCGTAAAAATCGATGCTTATGAAATATATTATGTGTGAGAAGACGGACTTGA
>DHHG01000336.1 GCA_002403175.1 Syntrophaceae bacterium UBA4778
CCACTATTGACGACCGATCTCAATATGTGTATTGGTCAATCCGTTTTTGTGCATTCTTAAAAGCTCTTGATCGTCAACTTTCTTCATGGTCTTTTATTCTCCTTTTATTTTGGTGAAGTTCGGCTGTGCTGTTTACAGTCGAATCCATTTACTTTTATTTACTTAGCTTAAAGTCGCGAAAGCCCTAGGATATCCCGTTTGATTTTGTCATTCTGTTCTTTCGTTTTTCCTTGGTAGGGGATCATCGTAGCTCTCCGAGGACATAAAACCATCTTGCCCTCATTGTGCAGATCCAGGCATTCATAACAGGTAGGTATCGCATCATTGCTGTATTTATCCCTTGCGGTCCTTGTAGGATCACCACCGGGATTGTTATTGTAACGCTCTGACTGCACGGGGAGTTTATACTTGTTGACGTATTCCCATATATCCTCATCGGTCCAGTTATAAAGTGGATAAGATGTATATCCAGGCCCTTGAAGGAATAGCTCTACAGATGCTTTGGGGCCACCACCAAAGGGGTCCATCTCGAAATCACTTTTTTTGTGGCCGTGGATGATGCAATCCCATTGAAACTTGTAGCTACCCACTGTGGGCATATTTAGGAGTTCAATAGCGCATGAGTAATCTTGACCGGTTTTGTATTTATAACACCCCGTTCTGAATCCTATCCAGTCATTGCCGTTCATGTAAAAGAGATTGGACAGCTTAAAGATATTGCCAAGCTGAAAATAATCAGCTTTGGATGGCGGATATAGGATAAGATCGACATTCATATCAGCTGCCGTCTTAAAGGAATAGAGATGTTTATGGAACGGGATCGTGACTAGTAGATATGCTACCTTAATCGTGGGGCAAACCTTCTGAGTCATGTGCAAGAGAGAAATACTATCTTTGCCGAAGCTACAAAACAGAATCGGCCTCTTGCAATATTGAAGAGCTTCTTCAATTCTTGATATTGCTTCTTTTTCTTTCTGATCAAGTGTCATTTGTTTTTCCTTTTTTGCTTAAATTCAATTGCACCCGTTTAGCGTTTAGTCCTATACAAAGTATAGGGACTAAACACGCTATATGTGGGTGGTCGTTTAGCATCCCCTAAACGTGTAAGTTTTTGATATTTTGGTTTTATTTGTCATTCGTTTAGCTCCGTTTAGTTTGTTTAACCCTAAACAGGAAGGGCTCCGTTTAGCCATTTTTGCCTTTCGTTTAGTTTTTATAATGCCCCTTTTGATTGAGTATTCCCTTGCTGATCGCTTCACTTTTTATCTGGCTAATCCTTCCCTTTGAAATTCCGATGGCGGCTGTTATGTCCTCATAGTTCAAGCCCTGATCCAGCATATCTAGAACCGCCTGTCTAAAGTCTGCAAGCAATGCCTTGCCGGAAAGAACACGATGATAAACCGCTGTTACATTGTCTTCAGCTTCCAGACCGGTCCTTGTGAGTTCATATCCCTGAGGATATTTCTTCATGGTTTCTTCGTAAGCTGTTTCCCATATTGCCGTCATGACCTGTTGCAAAGATTCCTTCCGTGCTTTCGGTGTCCCTTGCTGATAATGATTCCGCCATATGACGCTCTCAGGAGGCGCAGATTCAACGATCTCTGCCGGGGCGATAGTATGAGTCTTAAGGACGTTCACGATCTCGGCCTTGAATTTCCGAAGTTCATCAATAAGCTGCCTTGCTGCTTCCGGGGGGACATCCGACTTGAGGTAACGCAATTTGACATTCTCCCCTTCTAGGAAGATTTCATAACCGATATTTGCAAGCTCAGAAAGAAGGCCCTGCCTCATAGAGTCACCTCTCTGAGGTCATCCTCAGTGTTTGTTTCTTCTTCTGAATTTATGTTTGCCTCCGGTTGGTGTTTTACATCCGTCACAACGTCACATTCCTTTACTGATAAGGGTTCCCGCTGATTTCCTATAGGTAACAAGACATCTTCTGTTACGTTTCGAAATTCCTGCAAATCCTTACTGGCATTGATTTGTGACGTGTGACGGATAGTTTCGGGGGGAGAGGCCACATAACGAAAAAAAGATTCTAAAAACTGATCTTTTTCGTATCCTTTGGCGGTATCATGTCCGTTCCGAATCGTTTTGCTCTGAATGCCGTAACCCTTTAACTTGCTCGCAATCTGACGGGGTTTAATTTGAAAACCCCGATTATAGGTTGCCCATGGTTTTTCATCGTCGGCACACAATGCCTCAATGAGTTCCGCCGTGCTGATCCGATCAAGCCTCTTTTTCTCGAATATCTCCTGAATATCAGAAAGCAACTCAACACCTATTGTCTGTGATGCGCTTTTGTTCCCTGAGAGCTTCAGAGCGGCTTTTGTTCCGATATCCAGCCATTCATTACCGGCAATCATGGCGATTGCAAGCAGCGGTTCCCAGTTATCTTGTGCCCGGTCATTCAGGCCATTTGGTAAGGGTGGCCTCGCCTGTCTCACCTTTTCGCTACAATCCTCGGCGAATCGTGCCAGCTTTGCACGTAACCCATCAAGCAAGCCTGGCTCTGCATAGCGTATCCGTTCAACCCCTTCATGTGCCAGCTTGCGCCGTAATTCCAAAATAATTGCTCTGTCCATCAGCGTATCGGCAACATGGCCAATGCCGGAAAGCGCTTTTGCGCCCCAGGTGTTGAACTTAGTGGGGGTGAAATTCTCGCCAACGGTGCGAATGACAAATGCTGAATCTCGTGTGTGACCGCTGTTCAGCAATCCCCGTAATTCTTCATTGTCCTTCATGAAAGCATCGGCTTCGTCAATCAACAATGTGGGCTTCCATGCATCGATTATCCGAAAGAGCGCAGCCGGGGATATGCTGCTTGCAGTAATTGCCCGTGCCGATAATCGCCCCAACAGGTTCAGCAGAAGTGTTTTTCCACAGCGTTTTTCAGGTGCTGTAATTACTGCCAGGGGTGCAACCTGTACCACATCGATGAACCACGTCATTGCAACCCATAAAGCAACAGCGTGGGAAACTTCCTCATTGCAGATGATAAAGCGCCGGATTGTTGTTGAAATTTCAGTCAACAGCGTTGCAGGATTAACTGGTTCCGGCCACGGATCAACCTCCGTAAATAGCAAGCCATCGGTGTCGCTACCCTTGCGAGCGTCCCTCACAGCGGCATCTAATATTGCAGCCCGAATACCAAGCGCCTTTGCTTCGGCCTTTCGTAGCTTGTCATATTCTAAGGGGGATAATGCCGCAAGTCTTACAACAGCCGCATCGAGCGGGTTCTCTTGCCTGAACTCGCTTTCCTCTTGTGAACAATTCCCATAAAAAGACTGACAACCTTTAACAGCTTCCTCGATTGTGCCTTCGCCATATGTCCTCCCGTCGCCGTGATGCTTCTTGTCCCATTTGTCACGGTACAGGCCGCTTTCCCTGAAGGCTGCATCCATCGTTACTGCATCTCCGTTAAGCCAGAAAGCCAGGTGTGAACACAAGGAAAGGTCCGCTTCAGATTGTGACGGATAGCCTGAATAATCCCCGTTCCAAAGCTGCTTTATTTCCGATCCGTTCTTGCTCTGAAAGGCTTTCTCTATACTGTCTTTCCAGTTTCCAATCCCTTCTTGTGATTGAACCTTCCGCGTCGGTTCCGGCTCTGGGGTCTGGTCTCCGAAAACTTCTCTATAAAATTCCTCAAGCTCTTTCTGTCTGTGTTCAATAGTTCTTGGAAAGCCGTCTATGGCATGGCCTGTTATGGTGACGTATCGACCATTCTGGTAAGCCTCTATAGGTCCCTTCCGTTTGCCGTCTACAGGAAGCTTGCCTTTAAGAATAACCCGGATTCCCTTACCGGACGGGCTTTTCTCTGCGTAAGAGTCCAGTTCCTTAACCCTCTCGGCAATCTCAGGCAGAACCATATTCAATCCCCTTGATATTTCTGGATCGATCACATCAAAGGCAGGGCACCGGCACTTATCGAAATCCAGGCCGATAAAAGGGTCTTCATCCGTCAAGACGAAACCGACACCATTGAATTGTTTGGCTTGTGCCTGCACCACGGGGAAGGCGTTCCAGGTTGCCGGATTATTGGATTCAGCCAGCTTTCCATTAGGTTGATAGGGGGGCTTTGTAACCTTTCCATCCCGTTTCACCGCTTGCCAGTTTACCCACTGAGGATATTGTTTGAGTTCTTCGGGTATGTTTTCAAAAATAGGTTCCATCATTATTCATCTACCCCGTATTTCTCTTGAATCCAGGCCATGACTTCGGATTCATTAAAGCGGATATATTTTCCGACTTTGATTCGGGGGATTGTGCCTTCACCTGTTTCACGGGTTCGGGAATACAACCATGAAGGATGAACCTTCAGACGCGCCGCCATTTCCTCGATTGTTAAAAATTCTCCATTTCCCATTAATGACCTCCTAGAGTGAAATAAAAAAGCCGCCTACGGAATAGCTCCGTAAAAGACGGCCTAAGAATAACCTAATAATGTATTTACACCAAGTATATTACTGGAAAAACAATAACTTACGGGAATACGCTATTAAGCGTTTACCCGCACTTTATCGTTTACCCGTAGTAACTTTCCTTTGCTCCTTCTTTTCTCTTTTTTCTCTTGTACTCGGCATGTTTGCCGGATTTTATATTTATCTCATTATGAAAGTTGAGGCGGCATTTATCTGAACAGAAGTAACGCCCAGTTCTTTCGATTCTCAAGGTGTCTCGGATAAAAACATTATTACACTTTGAACATTGTTTCAAATGTTTAACATTTTGAGAATCTTTCATAAATTCAATTAAACAGTAAGAAACTGGTTGGTTATAATAGTCTTCAAAAGAAAGTTCAGGTAACACACCAAACCTTTGAATATAAAAAACGGAGTCAAAATAATTTGTGAAATTTATCTCTCCCAGTCTAGTTACAGAAGCTTCTTCTTTGGCTATTTCGTTATAAGTGGTCGCATACTGATCGAGTAATTCACGCAGTACCTGCAAGTCTTCATTTTTTCCCCCAATGAGCAAGGTAAGACAGCGTTTCAGTCGTTCTTTAGTCAAATCTATATAGGCATGTTCACTTAGAAGACCGTCATAATATTCAGAGACGTCTATCATTTGTTGGTATCTCTTTTTTGAGAGAGTATTCTTTAAACTGTTTATAGATGTGCCCGTGTTCATCAGGCTTTCAATATTTGTTATTAATCCTGCAAGAATAGCTTCACTGTCTCGGTGATTAGAAGCTGAGCATAAATGACTGAAATATTTTTTGATATGGTCAGCGTCAAAATAGTCTGTGCCATCCACTTCGAAATCTAAATATGGTTTCCCATCATAATCATATCCCCCATCCAAATAAACTATACGATCATATATCAGTGCTTTTTCAGACACATCGTAGCCCTTATATCTGAATTCACCATTATCTATAATAGGTGTGATCTCGGATAATAT
This sequence comes from Syntrophaceae bacterium UBA4778, assembly GCA_002403175.1. The sequence goes on from DHHG01000336.1 coordinate 5,404, forward strand.
CTGGCGTTCCTTGGTTTTGAGTTCCAGGAGTTCATTTTCTAGTTGATTGAATGATGATTTAAAATCTTTAATGGTAGGGAATCGATTCTCATCTTCGGGAATGTCTTTGTTTAATATTCTATCCGGAAAATCAAGAAACAATTTCATGTTTTCAAAAAATCTAGTGCCTGCTTCATCGGATGACTTGGAATTAGCAAAGTCCACAATGAATTTTCCGTAAAGTCGATGGATTTCAGATATTTTATTTTGTCGTCCCATTACCTTGCCCTGTAATATTCCACAGAAGTCGTTGAGGCCCGGGCCAGCGGGAATTTCCGGTTTTTTCGAGAGCTACCCTATGGCCTCAATTGAAATTCATTCGCTATCTTCAGGTCTCTTCTTTATAATACTCCTGTAATCTCCGCACCAGTCATCATAATTAGTGCACGGCCATACCGGATCAGGGCACCCGTCATCTCCTTCTTGACCTGCTTCTGGTGCATGTCTTCTGCATTGCTCTCTGCCTAATTCCTCAGGTTTCAAAAGGCGTGACATATCATCAATATTCCAGTAGTAGCATCCGTAACAGGATTCTTTTCTTTCCATCGGTCATGATCCTCCGCCACAATACTTGTGACCAGATTGTGACTACTTCATCGGAAAAAGTTGTAAAAAACGATAAAACAAGAAATAATCTAATTCAATGATTTTCTATAGTTCCTTTGATATTAATGTCGCTTCATTAATACTATTATTGATCGTGTTCACGCTAAACATCCGATGCTCCCCAGACTAACACTTGGAAAACAAAGTATAATTTCCAGATTTCAATGGCGGTGGTGCTAGTCGGTGTTAATTTTTTGTATACAAAGCTTTGAGGGGTAAAAATTCTTTTTGAAAGATTAAGGATAGGGACAACCGAAAAGGTCATCCCGTACCCTCGTATCTCAAGGCCGCCTATAGTTTAGCTTCCAAAATAGATTCAGAGGACTTTATCCCTCTGCTGCCTGCACTGACCTTATCAAGTACCTTCCCCAGCCTATCCAGCATTTCATTGTAAATAAAATCAGGTTTGAAAATTATAGACCGGGTTTTCGATTCACTGGCATCCTGCATAAGTGCTATTGCTTCAGCGACAAAAGATATGTCCTGAATGGTTGCGTCCACGTCATCGGAGGTAAGCACTGCGGTGATTTCATTTGTTGGAATTTCATGTATGGTTGTGACTGGTTTTTCAAGTTCTCTGTTTAACCGTATACCATTTCCCTTTACCGTTTTCTGATTCGCTGCTTTCATTCCTCTTCCTTTCCTTTCTCGCTAGCTTTAAACGTTTTCTAGGTTGCTTTTATAAAATCTCATTCTCGGTATCGATGATAAGAAATTCAAGGGCGTTTAATGATTTCTTCCTTTGCTCTGTGCAAGGCTCTTTCCGCCATTGTGCTATCTGTTCCTTAATCTCTTTAGATTTCTTTGGGTCTGAGACTATCTTCCTGATCATTTCCATAATGCTGCGAGCCTTCTGATGAAATCGCCACTCCTTAAGTCCTGCCGTCATTGCTTTCTTGTGTTGTTCGCTTAATACTCTCTTCTCTGTTGCCGCTTTTGCTGTGCTCTTAATCATCATTCCTTCCCTTCTGGTTTTACCTGTTGCAATATTCACATGCTAACCTTAGGTTCCGCTCGGCATTGCTGCCGCCCATCCTGATTGGTACTACATGCTCTATAGTAGCCCGTAATCCCTTCCTCTCGTGCGGGGTAGTGAATACCCTTCCACACCAGAAGCAAGATGGATTAACGGCATATAAACGCCTTTTGATTTTTCTCCTGGCTGTTTTTGATAATTTTCCAATCAGCTTCATAAGCGCGTTTCGTTCAACAAACGGACGTATGATGAACAGCCTTATTCATTAAAGCATTTAAGTACACTGCCTTAGCTGTTCGCAAATCGGTATTTACGATATTAAAAACGCTTCCCAATGGCTTCTTTATCGCCTTGGAAATATCACGATATGAGATCGGTCGTCAATAGTGGAC
>DHHG01000020.1 GCA_002403175.1 Syntrophaceae bacterium UBA4778
CAACATCGCCGAAGACCACCAGTTTTCCCTCTTTCATGATCTGGCAAAGCTGATCCTGGGCGTTGCCGTGAACGTAAATTTCCATGCCGTCGATCCCTGAAGATAGGTAATCTCCCGAAGAGCCGTAGACATCAATCCGCACACCCTTGGTGGCCGGACCAAAGCCGCAACCTGTAAACCGCTGGCCGCGGTATTTATAAACAATAAATCGTTTCCATCCGAGTTTGTATGCCTTGACAATCATCACAGCATCACAGTCGTCCCCTTCCGGTTCGAACTGATCGGCATCGATAATCAGGGTCGTCTCATTTTTCTGCGGCGCCCGCAATTGGCCACGAAGGGCAAAATCAATCAGGCTGAAGCGCGAATCCGTTTTTTCCGCTATCTTCGGCGTCGTGGAGAAAATCTCATCCAAATTAATCTTCAAAATATGAAGAACGGAACCTCTCTTGATTTTTCCGGTATTATAGTGCCGGTCGCTCAAAAGAGTCAGGGCCTCAATCGCTGATTGCTTGAAATCATCGTTCTTCAGCGCCTCTCGCTTAACGGTTTCGATCGCAAACCTGAGACTGTCAGGATCGAACGCCACAACATTGTCCCGAACGTAATCATATATTTTTTGCGCCGCGTTTTTCTCCAAGAACAATCCGGCCAGTTTTGATTCAATGGCTTTGCATGCATCCGTATCCGTTATCTGCTTTGTGACATCGCAGATAATCTTATCTTGGGGAACACCGATTGCTTTTCCGAATTTGTCCGTACAGATGAGCTTTTTATTTCCTGAGCCGTCTCCTGCATCCTTCAGGCTGAAAATAAACGAGCCGCCGTCGGTATGACTGCCGCCGCGGGCATTCCAGTACTTGTCGGCAATGGGCCTGAAGCGCGGATCTTCTCTTTCCAGAGAAATGAGGGTTGCATCAATCGCCTGTTTTTCCGAGCAGATTAGCCCGATCTGCACTTCTCCCTCCTGCAGTGCGAATACCTGGGGACGGAGCATGGCGGTATCGGTTATTCCGATCAGCTGAAATTCCCCAGATTTCACTTCGTTTCTGGCGATAATAAAGAACCAGGGGCCGTCGGGTGACGCATTCATATGATGGGTCTGAATAGCCTTGTACAGCGCCTGTTTCTCCGGCGCCAGCATATCAAAGTCCATTTCCGAAGTCGGCGCCATGGCTTCAATCAGGTATTCAAGAGGATACTTGTACACCCGGCTCCACAGATCGAGCAGGAGCGCCGCTTCCTCTGTATCCGTCAGGAACAGGGGAAAATAGTTGCGCTGTTTCAGATACTCGTAAACGGACTGGTAATTGGCGAAATCGCCGTTGTGTACCAGAGCTTCATTGAGCGCACTGAACGGATGGCAACCACCCGGGTGCCAGACGCGGCCTCGAGTCGGATAGCGCTGGTGAGCAAGCCAGACATGCGCCTTGAAATCGTCCAGTTTATAATACCGGACAACATTCTCCGCATAACCGACAATTTTCAGGATCATCATGTTCCGGCCATGGGACATGACAAAGGCCTTCTTTTCTCCGAGCGATGCATAATATTGCGTGTTGATCTTAAAGCTGTTCTGATAGACAAACTCATCTTCGGCATCGCGCCTGGCCATGGAGGAAAAATCGTTGTCCTTTATAAACTGATTCAGGACATCATCCTTGACGCGGACGAAATACCGCATGATGTCGGGAGGCCTGACTTCAAGGCCGATACTACGATAGTCATCAATCGTAGCCAGTTTCTCGGATTTATCGATATTGAAGAACGGTTTGATAAATTTCTCTTCTATCTCAGCCGCAACGCTTGCGTCCAGAAGGGCAATATGAAGCATGTAGTCATCATCAAGGACCTGCCGGGAAACGCCCAGTGCTTCGGGGACGAATCCGACGGCGCCGATGCCCCCCCCTTTTCCATTACCCCTGTTGTGCATCTGCGCAGACGGCTCGAAGATGTTTTTTCCTGTCACGGGAATCGAACTGATAAACCCGGTAACGCCGCAGCCCCCTTCCTCTTCCGTGTTTGGAGCCAAAGCCGGAACCTGGCTGCATAGCTCAGTGCGTGCAAGCAATATTTTTTCAGCATTATCCATGATGCGTTACTCCGCTTTATTACTGTAATCTATATGCTCCAGCAGGTCCGTGCGCCCGACAAGCTCTCTGACGCTTTTCATTCCGAACTTCTGGAGGATTTCGACCAGCTGGACATTCCAGGCATGGTACATATTGGTTAAGCGCTGTGTAGCCCATTCTTCATTGAACAGGTCCGACAGCTCCGAGTCGGTCGAGGCGATGCCGCGGGCACAACCGCGTCCCGATTCACAATTGCCGCAACGGACGCATTCGAGAGAGACCATCTCCGCCGTTCCGATCACCGCACCATCCGCACCAAGGCAGATGGCTTTCGCCAGATCATGGGCCGTCCGAATGCCGCCCGAGGCAATCAGTGTTATCGTATCCCGGGCGCCTTCGTCCTTCAGGAAATTGTGGACCTTGGTAATCGCATACTCAATCGGCATGGCGATATTCTTCTTGGCGATATCGGGCGCTGCGCCGGTGCCGCCGTAGCCGCCATCGATATGAACAATGTGAGCGCCCGCATAATAGGAACCAACCGCCACCATGTCCGCATCGTTGGGCGTCGACACCTTGACCGAAACCAGGGCATGAGGGTTCATCTGCTTGATCCAGTCGATGTGTTTCTTGTGATCCTCAATGGAATACACCGAATGGAATGGGAAGGGCGAAAACAAGGAAGTGCCTTTAACGGCTTCGCGCATCTTCGCAACACTCTCCGTATTCTTCTCTCCGAGGAGATGTCCGCCGAGACCCGGTTTCGCACCCTGGGCGTATTTGAATTCGACAATCTTGACCCGCTGGATTGTCTCTTCGCGCACCCCGAAGAGCCCCGTGGCAACCTGAGTGATCACATGGTCATCGTAAGGCTCGAGGATACCGGGGTAGCCTCCCTCTCCGGTACAGGTAAAGGTGTTCCAGATTGCGGCGTTGTGCGCCTTGGAAACCATCGTGGAAAGGCTGACCGATCCGAAAGACATGCCGCCGCCATAAACGGGGGTGGAAATAACCACATCCGCCCGGCCGTCATTTCTTCGATTCAAGGGGATAGCTGTGGAGATTTCCGCTTTGTCAACTTTCGGTGGATTCGCTGGGAACTTGAAGCGCAGCTTGTCGAAGCCGCCTCCGGAATTACCCACATTATATTCAATATCCGTTCGCTTCGGCGGATAGCCCGTTTCGGCCATGATCCAGGTTCCGGTAATCATGTCTGCTGTCCAGCGATAGTCTCCCAGCGTCTCATACATGGGATTGAGCGATAGGCTCAACGCCTTGCGCGGGCATTTCGTAATGCAGCAAAATTCCTTATCCTGGCACTCAAAACCGATGCAGTAATAGTCGATCGGAGGTTTGACCTTATTGTGCCCCTCTACCCTCTCGTGAACGCCGTAGGGGCATGCCTTTGCACAGGTTCCGCAGTTGATGCATGCTTCAGACCTTGTGACTTTGTATTTCGGCACATGGTGCTTAAACCGCGAAGGCATCTCTTTTATCTTTACAGTTTCAGGTTTCATGATTTCGTCGCTTCTCTATTTTTAAAAATTTTACCAAATGTATCATTATCGATCTCATCGAAGAAAATGGCCCGACCGGTTTCTCCCCGCAGGCGGCGGGCTTCCCGAATACCCATCGCGCCCATCATCTCCAGGATCTGCGAATGCCACGCGCCCATTAGATTGACAGCCCTCTGGACGATTACTTGCAGAGGAATCTTATCCAGTCCTTCAGGAATCACCAGTAATTTTTCCGGTTCTTCGTACAGGCGGGCGCCTATTGCAATAAGCAGCGGCAGGTCGATAGCCGTTAAATCCGCTCCGCAGATCAATGCCTTGGGCACATGCTCTGCCATGGCGATTCCGCCGGAAGCAATCAGGGTGACTTCATCACGGATCCGTTCATCAACGAGCCGCAGATGCACGGCACGGATAATATCCTTAATCAATCTCGTTTTGGGGCCGGATGATCCGTTCACTTCCCTGCCGCGATAGTCGGCGACTATGTGAATGATCTCCGCACCGTTGTGGGCAAACTTGGAAACGATGGTCTCCACGTCCCTTCCTGCCGGGATCCGGACGATCGTCAGGGCGTTGTTGGCCTTTTTGATTTTGTCCTTCGCGGCAGTGAAGTTGTTCAGCAGGTCTTCCGTGTATTCAATGGCTACAAGCCTCGCATCTTTGAGCACTGCCTGATGCTTGTCGATTTCCTTGTGCGAAACAAGCGGTACCAGGTTCTTGATATATTTTTTTATATCCTGCGAAATCCCGGCCGCGGGTACGACAGTGCAGGTACCAAGCTCCGTTGCCGCCTGCACGAAGGCCAGCTTGATATTGGAACCCAAGCTATCGTCCAGGCTATCAAATAGAATGGGAATGGGGACATCAACTGTGTCATGGACGGCCGAAAGCAACCGGCCATCTTCTCCAAAGGCAAGGTGATTGAGCTTCCGCCCCAGTTCAACGGAGGTGCTGATATATTCCCGTCCGTGAATTCCATCCCTCGTCGGCCGCACAATTTCAGACATGTCGGTCCACATGCTATCAAAGCCCTCTCCGGAAAACGGTCCCCTGTATCCGGCGCCCGATACGGGGACTTTCCCGTCCTCCGCCTGTTTCCAGAGGGTAATGAACATGTCAGGTTTCCAATACGTGCCTCCGATATTCAGATAATCTTGATGTAGGGATTTTTCCAGCGCCCCACGCGGGCACTCCTGAATGCACCGGAAGCAGTTTCTGCATACGACCGTGTTCGGATCCGCCATTTTCCGCGGATCGTCTTTCCCTCGCTTGTGAGCTTCATAGATGCACACTTTCGTGCACTTACCGCAGTTGATACAGTTCTCTCCCCGCACTATTTTAAACTTGAATACAAAGTCCATCTCAAGGGGTGTTACTTTTGGGTGAATGTGATATTTTTTTGGCATAGTTTTATTCGTCTTTTATAAAATTAGTCTTATCCGGCGGCTCAATTATTGCGCTCCACCATTTCCCAGTATTCCTTACAATCATCGACCTCTTTCAGGAATTCCACAATCTGTGTTTCCGGTCTCCCGAATCTGCCCTCCACCCGTTTCTCCAGGGCATCCCAGAGCATCATGAGCTCAAGGTTGGTCTGGCAGATTTCCTGGCATGCCTTGCACTGCATACAATAGAAGACCTTCATCGCCTCTTCCCTGGTCACGTTTTTTCCCTCGAACAGTTTCTTGGCAAGGGCAACCTTTCCTTTCGCCGTTACCGCCTCATCTTTGGTTACCAGATAGGCTGGGCAGACGGCAATGCAGTTCCCGCACTTGGCACAGGCATGTGTGCTGAGCTCCAGGTCGAGGCTGTCAATGTGCTCGTCCTTTCCGAAGATCAAGGTGGCCATCCTTCCTGCCACCGGCGCAATCATCCGAAGCAGCCTCATGGCGGCCCCGAAAACGGCAGGTTTGAAGATCACGGCAGGTATATTCCCCCATTTGGATTGGACACCGAAGAACTTGCCGGGATTCATGATTCCGTTCGGATCGACCTTCGCCTTAAAGGCCTGCAATTCATTCTTCTTGGCCTTATTCAATAGGTAATTGATAAATGGGGCATTCCACAAACCGAGCCCGTAAGGTTCCGCACCCATTGAAATGGCCACTTGAGTCAGCATGGAAACAAGGGGCATATTAATGCTGTATTTCAGCTTCCTGGAATCGCAAAGGAACGTGGCCATGATGAGCGCTCTATTTTCGTCGAGGATATAGGAATCAATGCATATCTCGACTCCGAAATGATGTCCGAGCTTTTTCGCTTTTCCGATGAAAGCTGCAGCCTTATCAATGGAAATGATGATCTCACTGGCCAATATGGTGGGGCCCAGCCGCTTTGTCTTCATGCCGAAGAGGCGCTCATTCCACAGATAACTTGCGATATAGCGGGGCGCTTCCTCTGCCTTATCGTCCGCAGCCGTTCGTCTTGTGAATTTCTCGTTGTCAACTAGATCGCTGAACTCTATGAGAACTGCCGGTTTTTCTTTGAATACGGAGGCATGCAGGATTTTATTCATATCGTACAAATGCTCCCCGCAAACAAACCTGATCACGTTAGGAGCCATTTTCTCGGCAGCCATTGTTTTCACAAATCGCGCGATAAACCGGAAAGCTTCTTCATCTGTGGTAAAGTAAAGAAGGCGGGGGAAAGATGCCTTGGGAACCTCCCGCAGTTTTAAGGTCACCTCGACAATAATTCCGAACATACCTTCTGCGGAGACGAAGTACTTGAAGTCATTATCCGCTGGTTTAAGTTTCCTGATCTCTCCTGTCGGAACTGCCACGGTTATGGATTCGATCTGTTCCGAGAGATGGCCGTATCGAAAACTATTGATGCCGTATCCACCCGTAGAAATCCATCCGCCCACAGTGGAGAATTTGCTGGAAGGATAGGTCATCAGGCACAGACCATCCTTCTTGGCTATGATATCGATATCGCTCCATCGGGCACCCGCTTCCACCGTTACGGTTTTTCTTTCCAAATCGACCGCACCAACCCTTCGAAAAGGTGACAGGTCAATAACGATTCCCGCCTTGGTGGGAATGACGCCGCCGAATCCCCAGGACGCAGCGCCCCTGGGAATGACGGGGACTTTCTTTTCATTTGCGAACGCCAGGACTTTGCCGATTTGTTCCGCGCTCCCGGGCTGCACAACGACATAGGGCTGAGTCTCAAAAAGGGTTTTCGTCATGAAAGGAGGGATATCGCCTATATCGTGGCTGTACATCTCCTTCTCTTCATCCCTGTCGATTATTCTTATGCTGCCAATCTTTCTTCTAAGCTCTTCTGTCAGGTTCATCATCTTTCTCTTTGTCCACAATAATAATTACTCAGGCAAGCAAACCGAGCCTTCTTTTTTGTGGTTAGCGAAATACATGCCATAGTGCTGATCTCGATTTTATTTTTACTTCTCTTTGGAATGCCCGACGATTGTTCTTTCAGGTAATCAAGTATTTTCAGAATCTTATAGCCCAGGCTTCCACTGGTTGGGAATTGCCCGGGACTTCGCCTGCCCCTTGTTTGACTCGGGATACTAACGCGAATACCCGATGAGCGGTGCCTAGAAGCTACAAAATTGAAGTTTATCGATCGAGGAAACAACAAATATGTCTTGGAGAGCAGTTACTAGAATGGCCTTTTCCTGAAGAAATGAGAGCAAATTTACTTGCCCATTTTATACAATAAATGCTTCCTGATCAAGAGATTAGGTGGGAAGAAGATTCGGAGGGGGCAGGATCACTCTTCCGCGCTTTACGGAACAGCTTTCGTTATTGAAAGCATATACAATTTAATCGCTTTCAGCGAAGCTTTTAAGCGTGATTTTTGAAGCACTTTTAATACAAAACCTTCAGGATAAGATTTTTAGATAATTTTCAAATAAAAGTGCGAAATGCGCACCGATCTTGAACTCTAATTCGCGTATGCTCTCAAGGAGAACCCCAGGGTCGATCTTTCTTGAATCCAAGAAACCGCGATCACTCTCGATCCAGCGATTCAGATCATTATAGGAAGCTGCATGATTGTCGAATTGCATTCCGACCAGATGCGGCCTCCCCTGGACCGAAATCATTTCAACCTGGCATTCCCTGGAGGTCGCCAGGACTTCGATTACTTTGGGAAGGGGTGGAAGAACCGCCTGGGAATGCCATTTGAAAAGCGGAATCGATTGAGGCAAGTTGTGAAAAAGTGAATGTTCGCGACCTTCTTTTGTAATCTGCCCATTCACAAAACCAATACTATTGCAGAAATTTGGCCCCACACTGGCACCCAGGGCATGGGCCAGGAGTTGATGCCCCAGACAAAAGCCAAGATAGGCCCTGTCCTTCTCAAGGACGTAGCGGATGGCCTTTTTTTCGGATTTCAGAAACGGATATTTTTCCTCCTCATCGACATTAGGCGCCCCTCCAAGAACGATCACGCCATCATAAGGATCTATAT
>DHHG01000323.1 GCA_002403175.1 Syntrophaceae bacterium UBA4778
CGACCGCAATCCGCTCGGTAGCGAAGGAAGGCAACGAGTGGGTGAAGAAAGCCGATATCTCCTCGCTGAGAATCCTTGGAACGGTCGGCGAGCCCATCAATCCCGAAGCCTGGAACTGGTATTACAATGTAATCGGCCGCGGCGAGTGCCCGATTGTCGATACCTGGTGGCAGACTGAAACCGGCGGTATTTTGATTACACCACTGCCCGGCGCGATTGATATCAAACCCGGAATGGCAACCCTGCCCTTCTTTGGCGTTGAGCCGTTTCTGTTGGATGACGAAGGCAAAGAGTTCACGGAAACGGAAGCCTCCGGCGCCCTGGTCATCAAGAAACCCTGGCCGGGCCTCATGCGCGGTGTTTATGGCGATCCCAAACGGTTCCAGGAAACCTATTTCGAGCAGTTCCCTGGCTACTATGTAACGGGTGACGGCTGTCGCAGAGATAAGGACGGATACTATCAGATTACCGGCCGTATCGACGACGTTATCAATGTCTCCGGTCACCGAATGGGAACGGCGGAAGTCGAGAGCGCTCTGGTTGCTCATGCGAAAGTCGCTGAAGCCGCTGTCGTCGGTTATCCTCATGACCTCAAAGGACAGTCCATTTATGCATATGTCACTCTGAAGAGCGGCGTTGAGAAATCGGATGCCCTGAAGAAAGAGCTGATCGCCCATGTCCGGACACTGATCGGTCCTATCGCAACACCGGAAAAGATTCAGTGGGCGGATGGTCTTCCCAAGACCCGTAGCGGTAAAATCATGAGAAGAATCCTCAAGAAAGTCGCCGCCAATGACGTCGACAGCCTGGGCGATACCTCGACACTGGCCGATCCGTCGGTTGTGGATGATATCGTAAAAAATAGATTGTAAGAGGGTAACGGCTATAGTCCGTTTGTTTTCAAATTAAATCGATTACTGTCCCGGCGGCGCCAATGGCTGCCGCCGGGATGAATCCGGAAAGGAGGAAGACTGTGAATATAATTGCATGTGTAAAGCAAGTTCCGGATACGGAAGCCTTGATTAAGGTAAAACCCGATGGTTCCGGAATTGTCGAAGAAGGCATCAAGTGGGTTATGAATCCGTATGACGAATTCGGTGTTGAAGAGGCACTGAAACTGAAAGAAAAACTCGGTGGCGAGGTTACCATTGTATCCGTTGGTCCTGCGAGAGCAATGGAAACGATCAGAACCGCACTCGCCATGGGAGCGGAAAAGGGAATCCATGTGGATGATCCCTCTCTGTACGGCGCTGATGCGTATGCAACAGCCAGCGCACTGGCAGCCGCAATCAAGGGTGTTCCTTACGACATCATTTTCTGTGGACAGCGAGCAATCGATGATGACTCGGGTCAGGTCGGTTCCATTCTGGCGGAACTGCTCGGCATTCCCCAGGTGACGGTCGTTACCAAGCTGGAAATAGCAGACAAGGCGGTTAAGGCCCTCCGTCCTATTGAAGGAGCGCAGCTCTCGATCGAATGTCCGCTGCCCTGTGTCGTAACGGCTCAGAAAGGCTTGAATGAGCCCCGTTATGCTTCTCTTCCCGGCATTATGAAAGCGAAGAAAAAACCGGTTGAAGTAAAGAATGCGGCTGCCCTCGGCATCACCGCTGATAATAAAGCGAAAGTCGTCAAAACCGTACCGCCTCCGGCAAGGCCTCCCGGAAAGATTATCGAAGGTGAAGAAGCGGCACAGAAGGCTGCATCGGTTTGCAAGCTCCTCAGAGAAGAGGCGAAGGTTATTTAACAGAGCATAGGGAGGTAATTACAATGGCTAAAGGTGTATGGATAGTTGCAGAAATCAGAGACGGAGCTTTTCGCAAGATCAGCTTTGAACTTGCCAGCACAGCCAGGAAACTCGCCGACCAGTTGGGAGAGGAAGTTTCTGCTGTTGTTTTAGGTTCCGGTATAGAAGGTATAGCCGGTCAGCTCGGCAAATATGGTGTGGATAAAGTTTATGTGGCGGACGATGCCGCATTTGAACCCTATACAACGGATGCGCATGCCGCCGCCGTTGCCAAAGTCGTAAAAGATAATGATGCTGCCATTCTGCTTATTGGCGCATCGGTTCAGGGCAAAGACCTGTCATCAAGGCTTGTCGGCAAACTGGCAACCGGAATGGCTACGGACTGCGTAGATGTAAAAATCGACGGCGGTAAGCTTATTGCTATCAGGCCGATGTATGCAGGAAAATGTTTTGGAGAAGTTGCAGTTTCGAGTACCCCGCAGATGGCATCCTTGAGACCCAATGTTTTCCCGATTGCTGAAAATCAGAAGGCGGGTGAGGTTGTGAAATTCGATCCGGCTCTCAATTCTGCCGAATTGAAAACCAAAGTTCTCGAAGTACAGAAGGATACGAGCGGTGTTATCGATGTCGCTGAAGCCAATATCATTGTTTCGGGCGGCCGCGGTATGAAGGGCCCTGAAGGCTATGCCATGTTGGAAGAGCTGGCAGCGGTTCTGAAGGGCGCGGTAGGCGCATCCAGAGCAGCAGTCGACGCAGGTTGGCGGCCGTTGAAGGATCAGGTCGGACAGACAGGAAAAACGGTTTCCCCGAATCTCTATATCGCAGCGGGGATCTCAGGAGCTATTCAGCATCTGGCCGGCATGAGCTCATCCAAGTTCATTGTTGCCATCAACAAGGATGCGGAAGCTCCGATTTTCCAGAAAGCGGATTACGGTATTGTCGATGATCTGTTTAAAGTCATTCCAGAAATGACCAAAGAATGCAAGAAACTGCTTGCTGAATAATATATTGTAAAGGTTGGGGGCGGATAAAATCCGCCCCGCCCTCAACCTATTTACATGCCCGGCGCCGGTTGCATATGTGCAATCGATGAGGTCCTGGCGATGGAGGATATATATAATGGAAATGGAAAAGATGATTTATTCTGTTGGGAATGAAGGGCGTGAAGTTTTCTGGAATACCCAGCAGTTTTCCCTTTTGCTCGATCTGCTGGCCTTTATCGGCATTATGATAATGGCTTATGGAGTCTACCAGAGATTGCAGCTCTGGAAGGCGGTCGGCAAACCGGAATCAAGAATGGACAATCTAGGAGAGAGAATCAAGTCCTTGATTTTGAACGGGTTCGTGCAGGTTCCCGTTTGGAGAGATATCTATCCCGGCATTATGCACGGCCTGATTTTCTTTGCATTTTTCGTTCTAATCTGGGGTGCGGCTTTCGATGCATTCCAGTTCTATACAGGCATTCACTTTTTGGGTAAACCGTATCTGGTCTTCTCTTTCACAATGGAAGTCTTCGGTTTAGCCGCTATCGTCGGTGTCCTGATGGCGATCTTTCGTCGTTATATTCAGAAGCCGGACAGGCTGGGCTATAAAGGAAAAATTGACAATAAACCGGATGATGCGATTGTACTGGGTCTCATTCTGGGCATTATGGTGACCGGGTTCATTATAGAAGGTTTGAGAATTGCCGCATTTGGTTTTCCTGAGTTTGAAAAAATATCATTCCTCGGCTATGCCGTCGGTCTGTTGTTTCAGGGAATCAATCTTCCTACACTTAAATTGTCCCACCAATTAGTTTGGTGGTTGCATGCGCTTATGGGAATCGGATTTGTGGCGTACATCCCTTATTCGAGACTGCGGCATATTATTACTACGCCTGCTAATCTGTTCATGAAAACACTGAAGCCGACGGGATATCTGGAACCCATCCGTGATTTTGAGAACGCGGAGTCATTCGGTATCGGAAAACTGGATGAGTTTACCTGGAAGCAGGTTTTCGATTCAGATGCATGTACCCGATGCGGTCGTTGTCAGGATGGTTGCCCGGCATATCTTACCGGTAAACACCTTTCGCCCAAGGAAGTCATTCAGCGGATTAAAACTCATTGGCTGGAGAGGGCCCCGATCGTAGCTGCGGCAAAAAAAGCAGCGGGTGAGGCTGGAACCCCTGAAATACCGGAACCGGAAAAATCATTGATCGATGATGTGGTTGGCGTGCATGAGATATGGGATTGCACCAATTGCATGCATTGCATGGAGCACTGCCCGGCATTGATCGAGCATGTTCCAAAGATCATCGATATGAGGCGCTATAAAGTTCTTACGGAAGCGGATTTTACTCCTGAGTTGCAGCTCACCTACCGGAATATGGAAAACAATTCCAATCCCTGGGGTATCGGCGCTCATTTAAGAGCCGATTGGGGCAAGGATCTTGGAGTTAAAACGATGGCTGAAGATTCGAATGTGGAATATCTGTTCTATGTCGGATGCTCGGGATCGTTTGACGACAGAGGTAAGAAAATTTCTATTGCCTTTGCCAAAATTCTGAAAGAAGCCGGTGTCAGCTTTGCGATTCTCGGTACGGAAGAGGGATGCTGCGGCGATTCCGCGCTGCGCGGTGGCAACGAGTATCTCTATCAAGCCTTGGCGCAATACAACATTGAAGCTATGAATGGCTATGGTGTGAAAAAGATCATAGCAATCTGTCCTCATGGGTATAATACCTTAAAGAAGGATTATCCTCAGATGGGCGGCAATTATGAGGTTTATCATCATTCAGAGATTATCGCCGATCTGATTGCTAAGGGTCGGATCAAACTGAAAAAACCCATTGACGGGAAGATTACTTTACATGATTCCTGTTTCCTCGGGCGTTACAATAAGATCTATGACCAGCCTCGGAAAGCGCTCAATGCAATACCAGGGGCCAAGGTTGTGGAAATGGAAAAATGCTTCGACAAGAGTTTCTGCTGTGGAGCAGGTGGCGCCAGGATGTGGATGGAGGAGCACGGAGATAGAATTAATAATGCAAGGACAGATATGGCTATTGCAACCAAGGCAGACAAGATTGCAACAGCTTGCCCGTTCTGCATGACCATGCTCAGCGACGGTTTGAAAGACCGCAATATGTCTGAACAGATGGCTGTTCTGGATATAGCGGAAATAATCCTGCAAGCAATGGATATTGAGGAAAAAGAACTGAACAGCAATGTCGCATAAAGTTCTTCGACCTTAATCATCTTCAGCTCTAAAAAA
>DHHG01000186.1 GCA_002403175.1 Syntrophaceae bacterium UBA4778
TTGCGGCACGCCTAAACCATCTTGCCCGCGAGGTGATTCATGCAGATGAATGAAGCATATGGACAAGACGCTATTTTCCAAAACACTCTCCAGAGTTCAATTCTAAAAGCCCGTGATGCTCTGATTGCACAACAGAATCCTGATGGTCACTGGTGCTATGATCTTGAAGCCGATTGCACCATTCCCGCCGAATATATCATCATGATGCACTACATGGATGAAATAGACGAAAAAGTTCAGGCGGAACTGGCCGATTACATTCGCGCCGGACAGGATCCGCGCGGTGGCTGGCCTCTCTATACGGGAGGGCGTCAGGACATCAGCTGTTCCGTCAAATCCTATATGGCGCTTAAATTGGCAGGTGATAGCCCCGATGCGCCACATATGAAGAAAGCTTGCGAGGCGATTCGTTCGGTAGGAGGAGCTGCCGGAAGCAATGTGTTCACGTTGATTACCCTCGCCCTTTTCGGGCAGATCCCCTGGCGGGGAGTTCCTTTCATGCCTCCTGAACTTATGCTGATGCCTCGGTGGTTTCCGATCCATATTTATAAAGTCGCTTACTGGGCGAGAACGGTTATGGTTCCCCTCCTGATTTTATGTACGCTGAAGCCCCGTGCGAAAAATCCTCGTCAGGTCAACATCCGTGAGCTGTTCGTTGTTCCTCCCGAACAAGTGGTAAGTTATTTCCCAATCCGTTCGCAGATGAACAGGGTCTTCCTGCTTTTGGAAAATACCGCACGTGCCATGGAACCCTTCTGCCCCGGCTCAATCCGGGAACATGCGATTCGAAAGGCGCGCGACTGGTTTCTGGAAAGGTTAAACGGTACGGACGGGCTGGGCGCGATCTTTCCCGCTATGGTCAATTCATATGAAGCGCTTGCTTGCCTGGGCTATCCGTCGGACAGTCCCGAAATGCAGACAATTAGGGAAGCCCTTCGAAAGCTTCTGATGACCGGAGATCGGAAAAGCTGTCAGCCGTGTGTATCGCCCATATGGGATACGGGTTTGGCGTGCAAGGCTCTTCAGGAAGAGGGGAGTGAACTTTCCAAAAGTCAGGTCCGCTCGGCACTCGATTGGCTTGCGACAAAACAACTGAAGGATGAGCCGGGGGATTGGCGTTTCAATCATCCGAATCTCCAGGGAGGTGGATGGGCTTTCGAGTACAACAATGCTTATTATCCCGACCTGGATGATACGGCGGTAGTTGCCTGGGCGATGTATGACAGCGGAGATGCACGGTACCATGAGGCTATCAAACGAGCAGCCGCCTGGATTTGCGGAATGCAATCTGCAAACGGCGGGTTCGCCGCATTCGATTCCGACAACACCAGCTATTATCTGAATGAAATCCCTTTTGCCGACCACGGCGCTATTCTGGATCCGCCGACAGCTGATGTCAGTGCCCGGTGCGCAACGCTTCTGGCGCGAATCGGATGGAGGGGTAGCGAACTGAAGGCTTGCCTGAGCTATCTCAGACATGAGCAGGAACATAACGGTTCCTGGTTCGGGCGCTGGGGAGCGAATTATATTTACGGAACCTGGTCTGTCCTGACTGCGCTGGAAAAGGTCAACGATCCCCAGAATCGCCTGGTGATCCTGCGTGCGGTCAATTGGCTGAAATCGAAGCAGCGCGAGGATGGAAGCTGGGGAGAGGATTGCGAATCTTATTTCGATCGGGAAACGGCGGGGACAGGCCCTTGCGGTACTTCGTTTCAGACTGCCTGGGCGATGCTGGGCCTGATGGCGGCAGGTCAGGTTAACTCATCCCGCGAGCTTCGTCGCGGAGCCGAGTATCTGATCCGAACCCAGAGGCCTGATGGTCAATGGGAAGATCAAATTTTCACCGCCCCCGGATTTCCGAGGATCTTCTATTTAAAATATCACGGCTACTCCAAGTATTTCCCCCTTTGGGCATTGAGCCGCTATCGTAATCTGATACAGAATCGGTAAAATGATCCAGACCGGATTCGTAGCCCCCATGCTTTTTGAAGCTCGTGCTCTGGCGGGAAAACCAATTGATGCAGGGTATCCCGTTCGGATATCAAATAGCTCCTTCATGATTATGAGTGGAATCGGGGCGCATCGGGCGACGGAAGCTGTGCGGATCCTGATTGCCATGCGGGTTACGTCCTTGATCAGTTGGGGGTCGGCTGCTGGCCTTCATCCGGATCTCCGTCCCGGAAGTTTGGTCATTCCCCATACGGTGCTTTCCAGGGATGGGTCAGCTTTTCAATGCAGCCGTAATCTTTATGAATGGTTTTGCGGCACCGTGGGCGAGGGATTGCTTCACTTTCAGGGAACCCTGGCCGAAACCGATCAAGTCGTTTGCGGCAGCGATGATAAAGAGGTGCTTCATAAAAATACCGGCGCGGATTCATCGGATATGGAAAGCGCCGCTATTGCCCATTTGGCTTTGGAGGCAGATATCCCTTTTCTGGCGATCAGGGTTATCCTGGATTCCAGGCAGACAACCATCCCCCGTTGCGCCCTGACGTTCACTGATGAGTACGGCCGTCTTCGCCTGGCGCATTGTATCGCGGGATTATTTTCGAAGCCTTCGGAAATTCCCGGTCTTGTTGAACTGGCCTTGAGCTACCGAAAGGCCAGAGCTACCCTGGATCTGGTCGGTCGGCAATTGAAACGGTGGGGATTTTAAAATGCCTAAAACACTTTTGACGGGTGCAACCGGTTTCATCGGATCGGCGGTATTATTGAAATTGATAGATGCCGGACATGATATCCGTGTCCTGGTCAGGTCGCAAAGCAATCGCCAGAATCTGGCCGGTTTGAATCTGGAGATCGTCACCGCCGATCTTAGAGACAGACGCTCGTTGAAGAAGGTCGTGCAGGATTGTTCGATTCTGTATCATGTGGCTGCGGATTACCGGCTGTGGGTGCCCAGACCGCAATGCATGTACGAGACAAATGTGAATGGAACCGTAAATCTCCTGCGGGCGGCCGCTGAGGCCGGGGTCCGGCGGATAGTCTATACCAGCAGTGTAGCTGTCCTTGGTCTACACAGAGATGGAACGTCTGCCGATGAAAATACCCCATCCTCCCTCAACGACATGATCGGTCATTATAAGAGGTCCAAATATCTTGCGGAAGCTGAAGTCAGGCGGATGGTTCGGGAAGAGGGGCTTCCTGCCGTGATCGTAAATCCTTCAACACCTGTAGGGCCACGCGACATAAAACCCACCCCCACCGGAAGGATGATTGTGGATGCAGCGACGGGGCGAATGCCGGCTTATGTCGAAACCGGACTGAATATGGTCCATGTGGATGACGTTGCCGAAGGACATCTATTGGCAATGGAGCGGGGCGTTATCGGGGAACGATACATATTGGGAGGATTCAATATGACCCTGAAGCAGATTCTCCTTGAATTGGAGGATCTTACCGGACATCCTGCTCCTGCAATTCGTTTGTCGCCGTATGTAGTCCTGCCGATTGCGTATATCGCGGAATTACTGGCCATTATTACCGGGAGAGGGGAGCCCCTTGTCACATCAACAGGAGTTCTTCTGGCCAGAAAGAGAATGTTTTTCTCCTGCCAAAAAGCCATCCAGAATCTCGGGTATCACCCTCGTGCAATAAAGGAAGGACTGAGGGATGCCATCCGATGGTTCCGTCAACACAATTATATTAAATCAAGCAATATCTGGTGAGCTCCCATTCTCCTTTCTTATTTTAACCTTACCTTTGAATTTGGCCCAACATGAACTGATAGCCGATGTATTAACCAATTCCCTAAGGTTTTTCGAAGTTCAAAATAAGCATTTCCTCGTATGGTTAAAATCCATGCCTGTATACTAAGGTGTAAAAAAGATTGCTTAAAATCAATTTTGGGGGTGCGCATGCACATCATCCTGGCTCAACCGCGGGGATTCTGTGCTGGAGCGGTCAGAGCGATTCGAACGGTTACGCGAGCCCTGAAAAAGCATGGCCCACCTATCTACATCCTGCACGAAATCGTTCACAATCGTTCAGTCGTTGAGGATCTGAAAAGTCAGGGTGGAATTTTTGTTGAGAATATAGAGGACATTCCAGACGGGTCTGTGATTGTGTTCAGTGCACACGGTGTTTCTACAGAAGTCGTAAGGACAGCCAATCAAAAAAATTTGCAAATCATAGATGGCACCTGTCCGCTGATTTCCGAGATCCACCAGAGAGCGCAACAATACAGCCGTGACGGCTATGAGATTATCGTTATCGGCCACCCTGGACATCCGGAAATAGAAGGAACCAGAGGATGCATCGAGGGACCGGTTCAGGTCCTTTCCAGTATTGATGAGGTAGGAAGTCTGCAGGTGATCAATCCCGATAAAATCGCCTATGTCACCCAAACAACTCTCAGTTATGATGATACACTACAGATTATAAAAGCCCTGAAGTGGCGCTTTAGTATGAACGGTCCTGACTTAAGCAACGTGTGTCATGCAACCCAGTCAAGACAGAAGAGTGTCCGCTTTCTTGCAGGATTTGTCGATCTTCTCTTGATCGTAGGCGCTCACAACAGTTCAAATTCCAATCGCCTGAAGGAAATCGGGGAGCGATGCGGAATCGCTTCGTACCTGATTGAAACTGAGCGGGATCTGTCTTCCACTTGGTTTTCCGAGGATATGACAATCGGCCTCACCGCCGGTGCTTCTGCTCCCGAGGAAATGGTTCAACGCGTACTGAATCGCTTGCGGGGATATCACCCTTGTGTATTGAGCGAAATGGCCGGTACGGAAGCGGACCGATTCCTTCCGGCGCAGTCGCACGTAGACGACAGAAAAGAGAGCTTCCGGGCATAGCATGGGCATTCCTCTCATTCAGAAACTGAGTATCGCAAAATACATAATCACGAGAAAACTCTCCGGTGTACAGCGATTTCCGCTCGTTCTAATGCTGGAACCGCTGTTCCGATGCAACCTCTCGTGCCTCGGATGCGGAAAAATTCATTATCCAAAGTATGTTCTCAATAAAAGCCTTAAGGCAGAAGAGTGCTTCGAGGCAGCCGAGCAATGCCGTGCTCCCGTGGTTTCAATAGCAGGGGGCGAACCTTTCTTGCATGAGGATATGCCGGCAATAGTACGGGGACTCATTCAAAGGAAGAAATTTGTATATCTATGCACAAATGGGCTGCTTCTGAAGAAACTCCTGTCTGAGTACAAACCATCCAGGTATTTGACATTTTCCATTCATCTGGACGGCGATCGGGAGTGGCATGATCGGATTACAGGCCAGCCCGGCTTATATGAGTCGGTGATGGATTCTCTTCAGTTGCTCAAGGCAAGGGGCTTTCAGTTCACTATCAATTGTACGGTATACAGAAGAATCGATCCGAAAGCCCTTGGCCGGTTTTTCGATCACATTCTGGCGCTGGGTGCTCAAGGTATCACATTATCGCCTGCTTTCGATTTTCCCGGAAATACGCAGCATGATCTTTTTTTGCGCAGGGATCAGAGCAAGATGCTCTTTCGGGAGATATTCAAGGAAGGCAAGGATCGGAACTGGAAATTCAACCACTCCGGTCTTTTTTTAGATTTCCTGTCGGGGAATCGCACTTACATGTGCAATCCCTGGGGCAACGTGACGCGCAACGTTCTGGGCTGGCAACGGCCTTGCTATCTCTTGGCAGAAAGTTACGCATCCGATTTTTCCGAATTGATGAAGAAAACCGATTGGGGTGCTTACGGCCCTGGAAGGCATCCCAGATGTTCCCATTGCATGCTTCACAGCGGATTCGAATCGGCGGCAGTCAACGATGCATTTTCTCATCCGCTACGTGCCATTCTGGTTTCATGGAGGGGTCCGCGTACGACCGGTTCTTTTGCGCCGGATCCGGCCAATACTGCAGGGGGAACTCAAGGGTAACTTGAATCCGGAAGCGAGTGCATTCCACCAGCGTGCTGCTGGTGAGCGCGTGAATCTTTTTCAACATTTTGTCTGATGGTTGGAGACTCTCCGGAGTTTGCTACGGAGAGTCAATCATCAGATCTTCTCAGCAAAGAATCGTCCCGATATCTGGAGCAGATAAATGAACACACTGGAGTCTCGAGCGGAAGGGTTCCAATATGAGAGAAGGGTGCTTCAGGATGTATCCCGTTCATTCGCCTTGACCATCCCTCAATTGCCTGTGAAGCTTCAATACCCGATCACCAACGCCTATCTTATTTACAGAATCATCGATACGATCGAGGATGAAAAAAATCTTTCACAGAGACAAAAATTCCTTTTTTTCCGCGAGTTCGTGGATGTGCTGAATGGCCGCGCTTCTGCCCGCGGATTAGCGAGAGCCGTTGAACCTTGTTTGAACGGCAGCTCGACTTCCGCGGAAAGGGACCTCATCCGTCAGATGCCGATCATTATCGATGACTTCTTTGTATTCAGTCCGAAACAGCAGGAGGCAGTAAGGAGATGCGCAGGAGTTATGGTAGAAGGGATGTTCAGATTCCAGGAAATCCAGAACTCCTATGGGCTCGGCAGCATGCAGGATCTCGAGCAGTATTGTTATCATGTCGCTGGTGTTGTGGGTGAAATGTTGACGGAGCTTTTTTGTGACTACTCTCCTGAAATAGCCAGAAACCGGAAGAGACTGCTGGAACTGGGTCTTTCATTCGGTCTGGGGCTGCAGATGACCAATATCGTCAAGGATCTCTGGGATGACAACAAACGGAATGTCTGCTGGATTCCTCGCTCCCTTTTTGCGATGCGGGACCCTGATCGGATAAAAGCGATGCCGGACCGCAATTCGGAAGCCTTTCGACGGGGGATACAGAATGTAATCACATCCGCTGTCGCTTTCCTCGGCGATGCCATGCAATACACAATACTCATCCCCCGCAGTGAAACAGGAATACGTAAGTTCTGCCTTTGGGCCATTGGAATGGCCGTATTCACGCTTAGAAACATCAGCCACAATCTTCATTATGAAAGCGGTCTGGATGTCAAGATTTCCCACCAGACTTTAAAATCGATTATTCTTGTCTCCAATGCGGCCGTTCGCAACAACTCTATCCTGGAGATGCTTTTCACATTTTTTAGCGATGAAATTTTACCGCCATCAGAAAGGAGCGGCTTCGGCCGTGCACGAATAACTATGAAAAAGATATCCCCTGTTTTATTAACGGTGCTTTTTGTAACAGCCCTTTTCCAATTGTCCCATGCGGCTGCTGAAGGTCCGACAGATTTCGTTCGTACCATGTTGGACAAAGTTATGAGCAT
>DHHG01000341.1 GCA_002403175.1 Syntrophaceae bacterium UBA4778
CACTGGAGGCAAGAAAAACATAGCAGGGAGCGACTTCTTCCGGCTCTCCGGGCCTTTTCATAGGAGTTTCCGCACCAAACTGCTGAACGTGTTCGGGCTCAAAAGTGGCGGGAATTAGAGGCGTCCAGATAGGTCCAGGTGCAACGGCGTTTACTCGGATTTCTTTTTCGGCCAGATTTAATGCCAGAGAACGGGTGAATGAAACGATCGCTCCCTTCGTGGAAGAATAATCGATCAGTGTCTTTTTCCCCCGATAAGCTGTGACGGAGGCGGAATTGATGATTGCGCTGCCTGGTCCTAATTCCTTTAGGGCTGCCTTTGTCATGTAGAAGAAAGAGAAAATATTGGTACGGAAAGTCCTTTCAAGCTGCTCCGCAGTAATCTCTTCGAGATTGTTTTTCTCATGCTGTTCCCCGGCGTTGTTGACCAGAATATCCAGATGTCCGAAGGTGCTGATTGTCTTCTGAATGCAATTCCGGCAGAAACTTTCATCACCTACATCTCCGGGGATGGTCAGACAGCGGCGACCTTCTCTTTCGACCATTGCCTTCGTTTCCTGGGCATCTTTGTGCTCATTGAGATAAACAATGACAATGTCGGCGCCTTCCTTGGCAAAGTAGACCGAAACGGCCCGTCCGATGCCACTATCTCCGCCGGTGATCAGGGCTGTTTTGTTCCGGAGCTTTCCGCTGCCGCGATATCTCGGTTTTACTATTTTGGGCCGGGGCTGCATCTCCCTTTCCCGCCCGGGCTGCTGCCTTTGTTTTTGAGCCGGCCGGGTCTCTTTCTTCTCTCCTGCCATGGTCTTTCCTCCTTTTGATCCATCTTACAAGCATGAGCAAAATCTGCTATTGAGAATTTCCCGATCTTTGCCGGTGATTTCCCTTAGATCCAAATAGGCATCCAGCTGTGGAATGACCAGAAATTCCGAACAACGGAATCCTATCTTGCCTGATTTAATTCAATGGCGAAAAGGCGGTAAGTTTTCAGCGGAGAAATGAATATGTCCTTTATCCGCCGTCTGTCTCAATCCAGGATATGGATGGTCTTCGGGGTGCTTGTTCTGGGAATGATTGTTTTGCGCCTTATGCTTCCGCGCATATTGCTGAACTATGTCAATTCGACTTGAACCGGCTGGATATTCTGGACGGAGAGGTACATTACCGGGATTTTTCGAGCGATCCCCAAATCGATATCTTTCTGGACCGGATGTTCCTGGAAGCTGAAAACCTGGCCAACAGCCGCAAAATAGCGGAAGACAAATTTGCATGGATTTTAATTTACAATAAGCCGGAAGAAAAAGATCCTACCGTGAAGGTCGATGTCGATCTGGATACTTTTGAAGAACGCCCGACATTCGACATGAAATTCTCTCTGAAAAATCTCCCCCTTCAGCGGTTAAATCCATTTTTTAAGGCGTATGGCAAGTTTGATGTGGAGAAGGGAGAATTCAGTCTCTATTCAGAAGTGGAGAGTTCGGAAGGTGCTTATAAAGGGTATGTGAAACCGTTCTTTAAAGATGTGAAGGTAATCAATCTGAAGAAGGACGTAAAAAATCCCATCAAGCTTGCCTGGGAAGCCATCGTAGGTGCGGCTGCGAAAATTCTGCAGAGCAAACCAAAAGAAAGGGTCGCAACCAAGATCCCCATCGAGGGGAATTATGAAAGCAAGAAGATTGATTATTGGGCGGCAATAGGTAATCTGCTCAAAAATGCTTTCATCGAAGCGATCCGTCCGGGATTTGAAGGTACAGAAAACAAACGCCCGGCCAGGAAATAAAACCCGAAACCGCTCTGCTCCTGTATTGAAGGAGGAGAGCGGCTCCACTTCTGGATTACTACATCCCCGGCATAACTTCCGCTTTAACCCATCCGGAACTCTGTTGGTCGAAAGCCTTGTAAGCGTCGATAACGGAGGAAAGGGGCTCCACATTGGTGAGGATGTCTTCCGGATTGACGAGGTCACTCTGAATCATTTCCAGGAGCAAAGGGGCATATTTCCGATGATTGCAGTTTCCCATATTGACGGTCAGATTCTTATTCATTGCGGCGCCGATCGGAAAAGACCGGTCCGATTCGGGGTAAACTCCGATGATGGATAATGTGCCCGCTTTGGCGAGACATTCGATCGCCCAGGATAATACCTGAGAAGGCGCATCGCCGTGATGCCAATTTTTCCCCTTTGATTTGGCTTCCGGAGCTATTTCGTCCAATTCCCTATCGAACATATTTTTCATCTGATCGGATTTCTGAGCTGCCGGGCCATGGTGAGGCCTTTGGGCGTCAATTCCTACTGCATCAATAGCCCGGTCGACGCCGATGCCCCCTGTCAGATCGAGAATTGCTGAAACGGGATCTTCTGATTCGAAATTGATTACCTCCGCCCCTTGCGCGCGCGCCATATCGAGTCTGGACGGGATATGATCTACCGCCAGGATGCGTCCCGCTCCGAGTATCTTTGCGCCTGCAATAGCGAATTGTCCGACTGGCCCGCATCCGAATACTGCGACCGTATCTCCCGGATGTATTTCCGCCATATCGGCGCCGAAGTATCCGGTGGGAAAGATATCGGAAACCATGATGGCCTGGTTATCGTTTATATCCGAGGGCAATTTGATCATTCCGACATTGGCAAAGGGGATTCTTGCCTTTTCGGCCTGCAAACCATTGAACGGTCCCGTTTGCTGTGGGCCTCCAAAGAAAGCGGTTCCTGCATGCTTACCGTTGGGATTGGAATTGTCGCACTGTGAATAATAACCGGCCCGGCAGTAGGAGCAATATCCGCAGGCTATGGTCGACATGATAACCACACGGTCGCCGATACTGAAATTTCTGACATCGCGTCCTAATTGCTCGACCACTCCCACTCCCTCATGCCCCAGGATTGTCCCTGGTTGCATTCCGCTCAACGTACCCCGAACCATATGTAGATCCGTTCCGCAGATGGCCGACGCCGTCAGACGGATAATTGCATCTTTCGTGTCCTGAAGTTTCGGCTCCGGAACATCCTCCAGGCCAATATCGCCGATACCCCTGTAAACAACGGCTTTCATCTTGTATCCTCCCTTCCTTTTTTTCTCTCCATATTAAACCGGCAGATTTAATTGGCTATTGAGAAAGTCCTGATTTTCGATGTTCAAAATCCTGAAGGTCCTCTGCTAAGTCCATCCACGCTGAATTCCCTAATCCAAATCGGATGCAACTACTTGAAACCTTTCCAGATAAAAGATGCTTGACAAAAAAATGGTTATCACGTATTCGATTTTCGAAGGGAAAGCGGGATGAAGAGACCGTGTGTGCAAAACGTGTTTTTCTCGTTCCGGATCAGATTTGTATAGAGAAAGAAAAGGGAAGGCCGAAGCTGCGGTTTTCCCTTTATTTTTCCAATGATCATCCGAAAAAAGTAACAGGATATGCAATATGACGAAAGATCAGGACGCAAAAGAGTACGATGTCATTGTCGTCGGTCTCGGTCCCGCAGGATCGAATGCAGCTTATCATCTGGGGCGAGCGGGGTTAAAGGTTCTTGCTATCGAGAGAAAGAAAATGCCTCGGCAGAAGCTCTGTGCGGGGGGGATTCCATCTAAAGTTTTCCCTCTCCTCGATTTTGATTTTTCAGCCACGATTCAGCAGGAGATCGAATGGGCCGCAGTCTGTTTCCGTCAGGAATATGCGGTTGAAACGCCGCGTGAAGAAAAGATAGGTTACGTGGTGGACCGGGCTCATTTTGACCATCTACTGGCTTTGAGGGCAGCAACTGCAGGGGTTCAGATTCTTGAAGATGAAACTGTCCGCGGCATTTCCGAAGAGGGGCTTACCATAGAAGTAAGGACCGATCATTCGGTTTATCGCAGCAGGGCTCTCGTGGGGGCCGAGGGCGCACAGGGTGTTGTAGGCCGGTACCTCGGCCGCTCTCCGAAATCCGTTGTGATCGGCCTCGAATTACTCGTGTCCGATGATTATGAGCTGATTCGGAATCACATTCAGTCGCGTAAGCTGGCTTTCTATTTTGGTTACCTTCCGGATGGTTACGGGTGGATTTTTCCCCGCCAGGAAGATGCTTCTGTCGGCATAGGGGTTACTATGAAATATGCCCAGCGCGCCCGAGCCCTGTTTTCAGATTTTGTGAATTCAATCGGATTACCCCGGGAACTTGCGGCCAAAGCCAAAGGGCATCCTATCCCGCTCTTCTCCCCATTTGATCGGGGTCCAATTTGCCGAAAAAATATTCTGCTGACCGGAGATGCCGCATCCTTTGTGGACCCGATTACAGGTGAGGGAATCTATTATGCGCTTAAGAGCGGAGAGCTTGCCGCTCGCGCCCTGATTGAGTCTATGCCGGAAGGCCGCAAGGCGGCTCCCGGTTACAAAGCCGCAGTGGAACGTGCCTTTCTTGGCGAATTGCGCGCAGCATGGAAGATTTCCCTTCCTCTTTACGCCTTTCCGGGAGCAGGGTTTGATCTATTCAGGACCAGTGAGCGCATCCGTAAATTGCATTTCGATGTCATTGC
>DHHG01000061.1 GCA_002403175.1 Syntrophaceae bacterium UBA4778
TCAAGTCCGTCTTCTCACACATAATTGCCCCCCGTCACACCATTGTTAACCATCGGATAATTCGCATCATGAATACCCATAAATACCCCTCCCTTTCTTCTTTTACCTTCTTTGTTTAAAGTACATTAAAAAGGAATCCCATCATCTTTTATTTGGGAACTTGGATTTTAATTTGGAAATTCTAGTAATCGGGAGATCTTCGATTTGCACCATTCCTACTGGAGATTTTTTCCTAACGCTCCAGATCCTTTTAAAGGCGTTTTGCCCTTATCCAGATCTTAAACAAGCTCCTGCTCTGCCTTAACGTATCCTATTTATGCAGAACACTTCTGCGATTACATTTCATGTAAGGGGGGGCTTGTCCTCCGGGGTGGCTTGCATAACTTCTTTCAATCGCATCAACCCACATGCGCTCTTTTAAATCAGAGTTATCTTGATAAAACTCACTCTGAAATGAAACCAGTGCATTTTATAATGCTTGGATTGTGCCAGAAAGATACGACGAAATAAATAAATCTATGGTATTGATATGATTGTTATATTTTAGAAATGCATTTTAGGAATGATTCAAAAAGAGGTAAAATGTCGACCGCATATTGGTCATTGTGACAAATCCGTTGTCACAATCATGGAGGGCCTGGTAATCCCAAGCGCTTTGATTTTAGCATTCAGGGTGGTTCTCTTGATCCCAAGCATTTCAGCGGCTCCGTTCTTCCCGGCTATCCGCCAACCGGTACTCTCTAAGACGCCAAGAATATACTTGCGCTCGATATCCCGTTTCTTGCTTTCAACACTTTCAAATGTAGTATATTCCGCCTGATCCTGAGAATCTGTTGCCAGGAGCTCGATATTGAGTATTTTATCCGTGCACATAATCATGGCATGCTCAATTACATTTTTAAGTTCCCTGATGTTTCCAGGCCACGAATACTGTTTGAGAGTGCCCATGCTTTTTTGGGTGATGCCATCCACCCGCTTCCCCATCCTTTTCTCAAACTGTCTAACAAAAAACCAAACCAAGGCAGGAATATCTTCCACCCTCTCTCGTAATGGCGGAATGCAAACCGGGAAAACATTCAGACGATAATACAGGTCTCTCCTGAATCTGCCTTCCCTTACTTCATTGGCCAGATCACGATTCGTAGCGGCAATCAGGCGAACATTTACTTCAATTGTTTTTGTCGATCCTAATCTTTCGAATTTACCCACTTCAAGAACACGCAGAAGCTTGCTCTGCAGCTCCAAAGGCAGCTCCCCTATTTCATCGAGGAATAGCGTCGATCCGTTTGCCGTTTCAAATCGCCCCACCATCTTTGTCAGGGCTCCTGTATATGCCCCTTTTTCCCGTCCGAACAGTTCACTTTCGATCAGTGAGGGTGGAAGAGACGCACAATTTATGGTTACTATATTGCGGCCCTTGCATCTGCTCATTTCGTGGATCGCTCTGGCAATCAATTCCTTGCCGGTTCCCGTCTCTCCCAAGATAAGCACGTTCGAATCCGTGGGGGCGACTTGTTCCGCCATCATGAGAACACGCTTGATCGCCTCGCTTTGCCCGATTATTTCATCATGATTGAAAAGACTTTTGACTTCCTGCCGCAGATAAATATTATCCATCTCCAGTTGCTTTTTAAGCTTTTCAATCTCGATCAGCCGCTCCTTTAACTGTACTTCCATGACCTTGCGTTCCGTAATATCCATAGAGACTCCCATCAACCTTTCGGGAGCCTTGGGCGAATGGGAATGTATTCTCCCTTTGGTTGCCAACCAGCGAATATTTCCATCCGGAAGCATTATTCTGTATTCAACATAATACATCGACTTGCTTTGGATCGCATCCTGAATGGCAGCCTTTACTCGCTCACGATCTTGCGGATGCATGATCGCGAATATCGAATTCAGTGTAGTATCCGGTTCCGGCACAAGATTATGCAATACAAGCGCGATTTGAGTAGCCCACCCTCTTCCAGTGCTGGTATCAATCGACCAAAGCCCCGCACCAGCCGATTCAGCAGCCAGATTCAGCTGCATTTCACGTTCCTGCAAAGCTTTTTTGGACTTTTCCAACTGGGAAATATCAATACCAACACCGATAATAAATTTTTTATTATTGATAATAGTTCTCACTCCGGTGAAATAATGGAGAACCTTTCTTCCTTCCTTGTTAATCAATTCAGCACAAGGGTATGAAATTATTTTTCCCTCTTGAAAAGTTTCGGAGATTTTCTCCAAAATGATATTTCTATCGTCTCCTTCAACAAAATCCAATACTTTGAATTTTCGCATCTCTTCGGGGGAATACCCAGTGGAATATTCAAAATTCTTATTCCATTTCACCATTTGTAAATTTTCATCAAACATGTAGAATATAGACGGTATTGCCTCAATGACATGTTGTGAAAATTCTTTTTCGTTTCGCAATGCCGATTCTACTTCCTGCCTGGCACCGATTTCCTTTTTGAGCATACGAAGATTTTCTTTCATCTTCTGCATCCGGGAATAAAACAGCTCTTTCAGATGAATTTTATCATTCATCAATTCCCTTTCGGGAGAATAGTCCAGTATTTTGTAGAGTGCTTCATTGAATGCATTGATATCTCTATCGAGATCGACCTCATTATCTACATAAATCCTGTCGGTCATATTCTGTTTAGAGTCCATCAATTCATCCTCCAACATCTTTGGGCTTTGAAATCTGAAGACATCTCCTGAATGGAGAGGCTTCAAATCACTACAAACTCTTTCAAGAGAACCCAACCATACTAAATCCACTCTGTTCCATCGAGATTAGATTCTGTCCTGAAAAATATATTGTATATGGATAAAAAATTTTTAATTTTTATTTATTTTATTTTGGTTCAAAACTTCGAAAAACACACTCTAACGTTGAGATTCTTCTGTTCTGATAGTAGAAAAGCACTTGAGCAAGATAGGATTTTTCTCTATGTATCAGATAATTCAATATTAAACAAGGTAGTAATGTTAAAATTTATAGGTACTTATGCAAAAATTCACATAGCGCAATCGCTAAGAATGCATTGGGAACCATGCTCAAACATATCACAATTGTTAATATGGGGTGGAATTGGGACGAGGAGGGGGAGGCAACTCCAAGGGAAATGCGCCTGAATCACAGAACAGTTTACAATAACCGCTACGCCTAAAGACTCGAAGCGCTCTGGCCTTTATTTTGATTTTGAATCAGTTGTCCTGAACGAAACTTGAGTTGA
>DHHG01000022.1 GCA_002403175.1 Syntrophaceae bacterium UBA4778
AAATGGGTATGATTGACGAAACGGAGGACAGTGATTTTGAAGTGCCTACTTTTTTAAGAAAACAGGCTGATTGATTTCCGGACTGAATCGTTTTATTTTCTCCCTTTATTCCCGGGTTGTGCCCCCAACCCGGGACCCCCTTTTTAATTAGAATTGGATAATAAAACTGAAATCATTGCTGTATTAATGAATTGACACTGTCCTGCAATTCATATAAAAAAGAAATATTAAATTGGAGGTATTTGCAATGCTTTCAGGTCTATTTCAGCCTATGCATTTATTCATAATATTAATTATTGTATTGATTATCTTTGGACCCGGAAAGCTTCCGAGTCTTGGGAGTTCTTTGGGCAAGGCCATCAAGGGATTCAAGCAAGCAATGAACGACCCGGAAAGGGACAATTCGGAATCCAAAAAAATAGAGAACAACAGGTAAACTAGTCCCTTGAATCCCCCGGATTTGACCAATTCAGATTTGTTAAGGGTCGGTTCTTCAGCCTCAATTAAATCTTTGTGGATTCAATATCTGTTCGATTGCCTCCAACCTGAATGAGTAAACGTCTCTTCGTCAACATTATTTTCATAATCCTGCTTGTTGGTTTGGGAACTTATTTCTTTTTCCATTTCAACCTGCACGATCTTTTCGTTAATAAAGAAAAGATCATTAACTTCATAAATTCTTTCGGCCCCTTTTCGGCCTTGATTTTTATCCTGATTCAAATTTTACAGGTTCTGATTGCTCCTATTCCCGGAGAAATTACTGGGATAATTGGCGGATATCTGTATGGTCCCGTTTTGGGATTGTTCTATTCCACAATAGGACTGACATTGGGATCGTGGGCCGCTTTTTCTTTATCCCGGTTTTTCGGATTGCCATTTGTGGAAAGGGCAGTAAAACCTGAATTTCTGAAAAAATATGATTATATCATGTCCCACAAAGGTGTATGGATCTCTTTTGCCCTGTTCTTGATACCAGGATTTCCAAAAGATTATCTCTGTTATATCCTGGGCCTGAGTCACATGCAGCTTTGGACATTTCTCGCCATATCGACCGTGGGCAGATTTTTCGGAACAGCCTTGCTTTCCTTTTCCGGCGGTCTTGCCCGTACGGATCAAGTAATGCCCCTTATTCTGTTGCTAGTGTTTGCCGGGGGTGTATTTATCGTTGTTTTCTTCTTCAGGAAAAAATGGCTTTCAATGCTGAAACATATGCATTACAGATCCATTTTTCAGCACCATTCCGATAAACTGAAATCCATCGGGGACGAAAAAAAGAAGGATTCTGGAAAGTCTTAACGCTTTGTTGAATTGAGGATCGAGTAGCAGGAATAATTTCCATGGCTGGTCCCTCCTGTTCCATATACGCTCATGACCTGGCTTTATAAGTTAATTCATGCGTGCGAATTCTGAAGCCGTAGAACGGCATTCTGAATGAATAAAAAGAAGAATTAGATGGTATTTCTTCACTTTCCCTCTTCCTCCCGCCGCATTTTCGCAAAGAGCCTTTCCATCATAAATCGCAGGGAATATTAATTCAAAGTAATTGGTACCCCTATTTCTAAAATAGAATTTTTCCCCAAAATTGGATAGCGGACCATGTCCGGGATGATGTATGCTATGGTTTAGTTTTTAACCGTCCAATCTCTCACCCATATTTGAAGATTGAGGTTGCGCGAATTCATGAAAATTCGGAAAAGAACACTTCTCCTGTTAATAACCGGCCTCTTATCCGTTTTAATCTTCATTTCAGCGGCGCTTTATTTTATATCAGAGCGCATAATATCTTCGGAATCTACCAAACGGAATATCGTTGCTGTCGTTTCTAATGCTGTCGAAGGCAGGGTAAATTATGACAGCTCAAGAATTATTTTTTTCCCGGAGATCTCGATTGATTTCCGCGATATCAGTATTATTCGAGCTGATAGTGAAATTCACGTCGATTCAATCGTGTTTTCGCCTCAACTCTTTCAGCTCCTGAAAGGTGATCTGAAAGTAAAGCATGTCCGGTTGAAAAAACCGCGTGTCAGAGTGATTTTACCGGAGAAGAAGAGTCCATTTAATCCTCGAGAGATTGAATCGAAGTTAATGCCTGTAATTCAATCTATTCGCAAGCATGCTCCCGAAATGAATCTGGAAGTTCAAGACGGAATGTTCCGATTGGAAAAAGTCGCAAGATCTTTCAAAGACAAACAAAGGAATCTAGTCTTCCGGAATATGAATATTCAACTTCGTCTATCTAGTATCCTGGAGTTGAATATGTCCGGTGGGTCCACTCCATGGGGCCCCCTTTCTCTAAACGGAAAATTCAAATATAGACAGGGAACTCTCGATGCAGAAAAACTGACAGGTTCCATCGGCCGAAATTCATTCGATGATGTTTACGCCGGCTTCGAATGGGTTGAAGCTCCGAAGTTAAAAGTCAAGACAGGAAAAACGATCCTGATTGTAGAGGATATCGACTCCTTACTGGATAATCGGATTTCCCGTGCTCTTTCTCACGTTACAAAGGTGAAAGGCATGCTAATGCTAACTTCCGCCTCATTTGAAGGTCCTCTTGAGGATTCCCAATTTTGGGAATACAGAGGGGGAGGGTCCGCGAAAAATCTCATTATTGAAATGAATAAGGGCGATCGGATTATGGTGGCATCTGCAGATTTTCAAGGCAATCAAGAAGGAATCCTCATTGAGAAGGCCCATGCTGCATCTCTTGATTCTGCTTTGAAATTAAATGGAAAATTAGTGTTTCGTGAGTGGAATGTTGAAGATCTTTTGTTGTCGGGAACAATCGGTCGAAAAACATTCAGCCGTTTAGCGGAATATTTTCCTTCTCTCAAGAGTGTAACGCTTCCATCTAACGCAATCGTGAATGGTATAATTGCTTACCGGCCGGGCAGCTTAGAAGTGAAAAATCTCGATATATCCATGGGCAAAAATTCTGTAAAGGCTCTGTCCGGCATGTTGGCCTGGAAAGGTAAGCCGTACCTGAAAGGGAGTTTTGGTCGGGTTACTTTGATCCCCGAAGAGTTTGAAAACCAGGTTGTTACAGCAGCCAATCGTTTTATCCCGGATCTGAGATCAATTCGAGGTACTTTCAATTTTGGTTCGTCTCGGTTTGAGGGCCCGCTGGAGGATCTGGAAAGGTGGGAGTATCAGATTACCGGGAATATGAAGAATGTAGTAGCAGAGGCAGATTCTCTTCCGGCTCCGCTCAGCATAGCAAATTCCGAATTCAATGCGGATCGGGAAAAGATTATTTTTCAGAATACCCGGGCTGCATTGCTGGATGCTACCATATCCGCATCTGGGCAGGTTCAACTTGGCAGTGCAAAGTTGGAAAAAGCAAATATGCAATTTG
>DHHG01000023.1 GCA_002403175.1 Syntrophaceae bacterium UBA4778
AAATGGGTATGATTGACGAAACGGAAGACAGTGATTTTGAAGTGCCTACTTTTTTGAGAAAACAGGCTGATTGATTTCCGGACTGAATCGTTTTATTTTCTCCCTTTATTCCCGGGTTGTGCCCCCAACCCGGGACTCTTTTTTAATTAGAATTGAAATAATAAAACTGAAATCATTGCTGTATTAATGAATTGACACTGTCCTGCAATTCATATAAAAAAGAAATATTAAATTGGAGGTATTTGCAATGCTTTCAGGTCTATTTCAGCCTATGCATTTGTTCATAATATTAATTATTGTATTGATTATCTTTGGACCCGGAAAGCTTCCGAGTCTTGGGAGTTCTTTGGGCAAGGCCATCAAGGGATTCAAGCAAGCAATGAACGATCCGGAAAGAGACAATTCGGAATCCAAAAAAATAGAGAACAACAGGTAAACTAGTCCCTTGAATCCCCCGGATCTGACCAATTCAGATTTGTTGAGGGTCGGTTCTTCAGCCTCAATTAAATCTTTGTGGATTCAATATCTGTTCGATTGCCTCCAACCTGAATGAGTAAACGTCTTTTCATCAACATCATTTTCATAATCCTGCTTGTTGGTTTGGGAACTTATTTCTTTTTCCATTTCAACCTGCACGATCTTTTTGTTAATAAGGAAAAGATCATTAACTTTATCAATTCCTTCGGCCCCTTTTCGGCCTTGATTTTTATCCTGATTCAAATTTTACAGGTTCTGATTGCTCCTATTCCCGGAGAAATTACTGGGATAATTGGCGGTTATCTGTATGGTCCCGTTTTGGGATTGTTCTATTCCACAATAGGACTGACATTGGGATCGTGGGCCGCTTTTTCTTTATCCCGTTTTTTCGGATTGCCATTTGTGGAAAGGGCAGTAAAACCTGAATTTCTGAAAAAATATGATTATATCATGTCTCACAAAGGTGTATGGATCTCTTTTGCCCTGTTTTTGATACCAGGATTTCCAAAAGATTATCTCTGTTATATCCTGGGCCTGAGTCACCTGCAGCTTTGGACATTTCTCGCCATATCGACCGTGGGCAGATTTTTCGGAACAGCCTTGCTTTCCTTTTCCGGCGGTCTTGCCCGTGCGGATCAAGTAATGCCCCTTATTCTTTTGCTGGTGTTTGCCGGGGGTGTATTTATCGTTGTTTTCTTCTTCAGGAAAAAATGGCTTTCAATGCTGAAACATATGCATTACAGATCCATTTTTCAGCACCATTCCGATAAACATAAATCCATCAGGGACGAAAAAAAGAAGGATTTTGGAAAGTCTTAAGGGTTGTTGAATTGAGGATCGAGTAGCAGGAATAATTTCCATGGCTGGTCCCTCCTGTTCCATATACGCTCATGACCTGGCTTTATAAGGTTAAATCATGCGGCGAATTTTGAAGCCGTAGAACGGCATTCTGAATGAATAAAAAGAAGAATTAGAGGTATTTCTTCACTTTCCCTCTTCCTCCCGCCGCATTTTCGCAAAGAGCCTTTCCGTCATAAATCGCCGGGAATATTAATTCAGAGTAATTGGCACCCATATTTCTAAAATAGAATTTTTTCCAAAATTGGATAGCGGACCATGTCCGGTATGATGTATGCTAAGGTTTAGTTTTTAACCTTCCAATCTCTCACCCATATTTGAAGATTGAGGTTGCGATAATTCATGAAAATTCGGAAAAGAACACTTCTCCTGTTAATAACCGGCCTCTTATCCTTTTTAATTTTCATTTCAGCGGCGCTTTATTTTATATCAGAGCGCATAATATCTTCGGAATCTACCAAACGGCATATCGTTGCTGCCATTTCTAAAGCTGTAGAAGGCAGGGTAAATTATGACAGCTCAAGAATTATTTTTTCCCCGGAGATCTCGATTGATTTCCGCAATATCAGTATTAAGCGAACTGATAGTGAAATTTACGTCGATTCAATCGTGTTTTCGCCTCAACTCTTTCAGCTTCTGAAAGGTGATCTGAAAATAAAGCATGTCCGGTTTAAAAAACCGCGTGTCAGAGTAATTTTACCGGAGAAGAAGAGTCCATTTAATCCGCGAGAGATTGAATCGAAGCTAATGCCTGTAATTCAATCTATTCGCAAGCATGCTCCCGAAATGAATCTGGAAGTTCAGGACGGAATGCTCCGATTGGAAAAGGTCTCAAGATCTTTCAAAGACAAACGAAGGAATCTGGTCTTCCGGAATTTGAATATTCAACTTCGTCTATCTAGTATTCTGGAGTTGAATATGTCCGGCGGGTCCTCTCCATGGGGGCCCCTTTCTCTAAACGGAAAATTCAAATATAGACAGGGAACTCTCGATGCAGAAAAGCTGACAGGTTCCATCGGCATAAATTCTTTTGATGATGTTTACGCCGGCTTCGAATGGGCTGATGCTCCGAAGTTAAAAGTCAAGACAGGAAAAACGGTCCTGATTGTAGAGGATCTCGACTCCTTACTGGATAATCGGATCTCCCGTGCTCTTTCTCACGTTAAAAAGGTGAAAGGCATGCTAATTCTAACCTCAGCCTCATTTGAAGGTCCTCTTGAGGATTCCCATTTTTGGGAATACAAAGGGGAAGGCTCTGCGAAAAATATCATTATTGAAATGAATAAGGGCGATCGGATCATGTTGGCATCTGCAGATTTTCAAGGCAATCAAGAAGGAATCCTCATTGAGAAGGCCCATGCTGCATCTCTTGATTCTGCTTTGAAATTAAATGGAAAATTAGTGTTTCGTGAGTGGAAAGTTGAAGATCTTTTCTTGTCGGGGACAATCGGTCGAAAAACAGTCAGCCGTTTAGCGGAATATTTTCCTTCTCTCAAGAGTGTAACGCTTCCATCTGACGCAATCCTGAATGGTACAATTGCTTACCGGCCGGGCAACTTAGAAGTGAAAAATCTCGATTTAGCCATGGGCAAAAATTCTGTAAAGGCTCTGTCCGGCATGTTGGCCTGGAAAGGTAAGCCGTACCTGAAAGGGAGTTTTGGTCGGGTTACTTTGATCCCCGAAGAGTTTGAAAACCAGGTTGTTACAGCAGCCAATCGTTTTATCCCGGATCTGAGATCAATTCGAGGTACTTTCAATTTTGGTCCGTCCCGGTTTGAGGGCCCGCTGGAGGATCTGGAAAGGTGGGAGTATCAGATTACCGGGAATATGAAGAATGTAGTAGCAGAGGCAGATTCTCTTCCGGCTCCGCTCAGCATAGCAAATTCCGAATTCAATGCGGATCGGGAAAAGATTATTTTTCAGAATACCCGGGCTGCATTGCTGGATGCTACCATATCCGCATCTGGGCAGGTTCAACTTGGCAGTGCAAAGTTGGAAAAAGCAAATATGCAATTTGTAGCTGCTGCTGGAAACGATTTTATTCATTGGGCTGCGGGCTTCATTAATATTCCGGAAAAGGTCAAAGTTCCGCGTTTCCTGAAGATTACCAGCGGAGAGTTGAATTGGCTGCAGGCCGAAACTTTTTCAATAAAGGGGAATTTTGATCTGAATGGTGGAACTCTTGTTTCTCTGGATCTGGATCGGTTTCCATCCCTAATCAGGATTCGCAAGGCTTCGATTAAGGATAACATTTCCAATGCTACATTTTCTTTAAATTACATCGTGAATGGTACGGCCTCGCTCGATTTTTCAGGAACATTGCATAATAAGACCGTTCTAACACTCTATAACCTTGATCAACCCGAAGAAGCGGTCGTTTCGGGAGATATAAGTGCACAAATTCCCCTCTCCGAACCCCGCGCGACAACTGCCTATGGTGTGCTCAGAGCGCGTTACATACGAATCCCTTTGAAAGAAAGGCAGCCTTTCATGATATCCGATGCGCTTTTAAGAGCGAATAAAGAAATCCTGAAGATTGAATCTGCAAGCTGTTCGTGGTTGGATCAAAGTTTTGTAATAGACGGGAGCGCCAGGACCTCAACGACGGGAGTCATTGCAGATGCAACTGTCAGGACCAAAGCTATCATTCTGGATAAAATTCTCGACCTGGGAGAAAAAGGGGAGACTTCCGGAACTCAGCCATTCTCATGGGTTTCTAGATTACCTGTTCTGGGGACATTCAGAATTGAAGCCGATCAGCTTATCTATAATGCACGCGGGAGAAGTATCAATCCGTTTATGGCGGAAATCACTCTGAAACCGGAACAGATCCGGATTTTTACAGAAAAGGCAGTTCTTTGCGGAATTCCGGTTCCGGGTACAATTGAGATTACTCCCGGAAGACTTTATTTTACAACCCGTTCTGAAATCAGGGAAGCGGATGTAACACCCATCCTGAATTGCCTTTACGGTGCGCGGTTCGGAATAACCGGAAGAGCTGATTTCAGAAACGAAATTGAAGGGACTTCAAAAATACCAGACTCCCTTCGAGGAGATGGAGAGCTGGTTATCAAAGATGGGAGAATTTTCCGGATGATGTTGCTCAGCCGGATTCTTGAATTCATCAATGTAACACAGATTTTTCTGGGGGAAATTCCTGAATTCGGCAAAGAGGGAATGGCGTATTCCTCGATGCGGATCCTTTATCGGATCGAAGGACGAAAAATAATCCTGAGCAGGATCCATCTGAACGGAAATACTGTCAGGATTGCAGGGGAAGGAACGGTCAACCTTGCCGGTAATACGGTTAATCTCACCCTGCTTGTTTCTCCTCTTCGGACAATTGATAAAGTCCTGGGGAAAATACCGATCATCAAGAATTTCCGAAAGATTGTTGCCATTCCGGTTGGCGTCTATGGCGATCTGAAAAACCCCTCTATTGTTCCCCTATCGCCTGGAGCAGTCGGATCACATCTGTACGACATCATGAAGGACATTATACGTCTTCCCTTCAGCGTTATTGCGCCGCTCACCAGATAAATCGGCATTGGAGTCATGCACAGGATTCAAATGATTTGTGCACTTTCCTTTGAACAAAAGAGGCTGTAAGCAAGATGAGCGAGCAACTTGGTATAAAGCTCTCAGGCTGAATGTGTTTTGTATTATGTTTCTTTTTCGAACTGTGACTTGTCCGCACCACAGATGGGGCAGACCCAATCGTCAGGGATCTCCTCAAAAGGTGTCCCCGGTTTAATGCCATTTTCCAAATCGCCCAATTTGGGATCATAGATGTAACCGCAGATAGCACATCTATATTTAACCGATATTTCAGCGGCGCTTTTTTCCTCTTTGATGTAGGTCGGCGCTGTTGCCGGTGATTTCCCTCTTTTTATGGTCTGATAATACGCATACGTCATCGGGGGGGTATCGCTCAACTTTTCATGAGTAATCACATCGCCGATGAAGATGGTGTGAGTTCCACAATCGATCTCCTGCGTGATTTTCATTTCGAAATAAGCAACTGCGCTTTCCAAAACGACGGGTGAGCCAGTCTGACCGACTTTGTAATGAATGGCTTCAAACTTATTCAGATCCCTTCCACACTTGAATCCGAAAAGCCCGATAAGGGACATAGGAGCCGATTCTGCAAGAACGGAGATAGAAAGAACTTTGCTGGATTTGATGCACTCATGCGTGAGATTCTGTTTGTTAATACTAACGGCTATTGTAGCCGGTTCCGATGTAACCTGGAACAGACTGTTTGCGATTTGACCATTGAGCTTATCTTTGTCTCCCTCGTGGAGGACCGAACTGACGATGTAAACGCCGTAACTAATACTGAAAAAAGCCTCTTTTCCCATGTTAATGCCCTTAATCTATTTTTTTGAACAATTCACCTTTGGCTCCGCAAACAGGACATACGTCCGGCGCGATCTTTTCAGCTGTGTACCCGCATACGGGACAGATAAAATAATCAAATGCTTCCTCAAAGGGCTTATCCAGATAATCCAGTGCTTTCTGATAAAGCTCCGCGTGTATTTTTTCAACTTCATTTGCGAAAGAGAAAGTTCGCACCGCTGCTTTATTTCCTTCTGACTCAGCTGCTGCGATCATTTCCGGATACATGCTCTTGAACTCATGTATTTCTCCGGCAATGGCTTCCTCCAGATTCTCTCTGGTACTTTTTATGCCGTTCATGGTTCTCAAATGATTGTGGGCATGAACGGTTTCCGCTTCCGCAGCCGCCCGGAATAAGCGCGCTACCTGAGGAAAGCCGTCCTTCTCTGCTTTCGCTGCAAAGGCCAGGTATTTACGATTGGCCTGAGACTCCCCTGCGAATGCTCCTCTCAGAAATTCGTCTGTCTTGGACATAACAAACCTCCTCTCATCTGGGCTATGATTTGCAAGACTTTACCATGTCCAAATTTTTATTTGCAATAAGATCTTTACCTCTTTTTAAGAGAAGGGTAGCCGAGGGCCTGAGAAATCAATAAGAGAAATTTAGATAGTAAGATTTTTCGAATTCCAAATTAAGGGAATCCCTGATTGCAATGTTTTTAAAAAGATGGTGGATTGACGGTAGTTTTAAACAGGAAGGTAATCATGAAAAAAACCAGATATCGGACAACATTGATTGGAATACTTATATTTATTCTGCTTGTAGTTGCTGCATATCTGGTGGGATTGCATCAGGGCCGATCGCAAATAG
Source organism: Syntrophaceae bacterium UBA4778 (assembly GCA_002403175.1). Next base: position 6,545 of record DHHG01000023.1, read on the forward strand.
AAGATCAGCGGACAGCTTTTGAAAAGCAAATTATTCAATTACAAAAAAGCCAAGCAGTTGCCGGAAGCTGGAGCGCTCTTTGGAAATCAAGGTCTTCGCTTTGCAAGGCGGCCTATGATCTTGAACAGAAAAATTTAGGTTTGGCCGAATTGCAGCTTCGGGAAGCGAAAACATCACTGGCGATGGTCAGCCCCGTCCTTATTGGAGCCGATCCCGTTCAGTTCGAGGAAGTACGGCGCAACGTTGCCGAACTCAAACTAGAAATTGGATCCGATGTTGAAGAACAAAGAAGAATCATTTTAAATACGGGTGAACGTCTGGATACGCTCATTCGGCGTCTGCCTAAAACCTGATTGAGATTTAATGGATCCTTTGCAGCAAGCAATAGTACATACTAGTGTTTGATAATCAAGCCACCTCCATTTGAAGTAATCAGCGCTCATTCAAACCCCCTTTGTCATTCAGAACCCCTTTTTCCTCAGGATATATGTTATTCCTTTGACAACAAATCCCTATTCTATGTAAGGTGGTAAAAAATGAGTCTTCCCAATCAAAGGCCATGTCAAGATTTACAAAAAATGTTTCAAAGAAAATAGGACTTCCCCCTGGATCTCTCGTTCATTTCGGCAAAAGTCGGACCGAGTCCGTCAGCATCCAACAGATCGAACTCGGTCCTGAAGAAGCCACTGTGCGACAAATATCGGACATTGAAAAATGTTTTCCGTTGAAAGAGAGTCCTTCCGTAACCTGGATCGATGTAAACGGAATACATGATACGGATTTGGTAAAAAGAATCGGGGAATGTTTCCATCTTCACCCCTTGTTTTTGGAAGATATCGTCACGACAGGTCAGTATCCCAAATTCGAAGACTTTGGAGACTATGTATTTATTGTAATGAAGATGCTTGAATATGAGCAAGGTGGACAGATTTTTGCGGAGCAGGTCAGCATTGTGCTGGGGCCTAATTTTGTCATTTCATTTCAGGAGAAGGTAGCCGATCTGTTTAAGCCGATACGGGATATGATTCAGAACAATCACCTTTTCCGGAATAGAGGGTCTGATTATCTTGCATATTCACTCATTGACTTGATTATTGATCGGTATTTTCCGATTCTTGAGAAATTGGGAGATGATATAGAAGACAAAGAAAACCAGCTTATTGCTAATCCTGTTTCCGGGACACTGGGCAGTATTCAGCAATTGAAAAAAGAACTCCTTTTTTTGCGCAAGTCGATTTGGCCCTTGCGCGAGGTTATAAGTTCGCTGAGCAGGGGAATAACTCCTCTTATCAAGGATGAGACCAGGATTTATTTGCGGGATATTCACGACCACACTGTTCAGGTCATAGATACCATGGAGACCCTGCGGGAAATCATCTATGGTATGTTTGATATTTACCTGTCCAGCATGAGCAATCGCATGAACGAGATCATGAAGGTACTGACCGTCTTTGCGACTATTTTCATCCCTTTGACCTTCCTGGTCGGAGTCTATGGAATGAATTTCAAATTCATGCCCGAACTGGAATGGAAATGGAGCTACCCCATCCTCTGGTTATTCATGATCGGGGTTGCCGGAAGCATGCTGTGGTATTTTCGCAGGAAAAAGTGGTTTTAGCTGAATCTTAAGACTCCATCCAGTTCCCTTTAATATGATTACGATTTTGTGCGTTTAGAGAGAGGCCATGGACTTTCCGGAATCTCCGATCAGGGAGTCGGTTTTTTAGGAATAACTGCCCACATTGCAAGATACGCCAGGATAGCGAGTCCAAAAGAAAAAACGACAAAGATGATATAAAGAACGCGAACAACCGTCGGGTCCACATCGAAGAATTCTCCCAGGCCACCGCATACTCCCGCTATCTTTTTATCAGATGTGGAAAGATATAGCTTTTTCATATTCCCCTCCGTCTTCTTTTTTTGAAATTATGGCATTAACTGTTCTTTGGCTCAATACCGGAATCCCCGTATGAGTCGGTATTGATTAGGTTTTGACTTAAGTATCTCAGGCTATCATAATCCTTTGCGCCGTCGAAAAGACGGGTTTCCCCTATTGCCAAAAGGCGTAATCTGAATTTCATTAAAGATGGGACCTCTTTAATAACTAAGGAGGGATATATGGATTACGATGATTTCATTGAGCAGGTAAAAGAGTTGGATTTCATCGACAGCGACAGGGAGGCTGATGCTGCCGTAAAGGCTGTGCTTGGATTGCTGGCGAGCAAAATGGAGGAGCCCGACGCCAGAATGATGTCAGACAGTTTGCCGGAGCAGCTCTCTTATGAAAAACTTTGGGACAGTTATGATGAAATGGCAGACATAACGACCGGAGAATACGCATCGGAAATCGCAGATCGTTTCGATCTGGATGAGGACCAGGCCCACGAGTTGGTCGATACGGTGCTGGTTATTGCGAAAGAAGCTTTGGGCGAGGAAATAATATCCGATCTGGAGGAGAAATTACCGGTAGATTGGGCGGAACTTCTCGAAAACGCATAATTAAAAGCTGGATTCTAGTCAGGGATCTGGTATTGGCTTCTGCTTAAAAGAAAATTGGTCACACGAGATTCGACTCGGTTGCCGCCCTGAAAGGCAGAGGACCGGTTTGATTGCCGCTATTTCAATACAAAAATTCTTATAATTAATGAAACCTTCCCGATATTGCATGTTTTGAAAAAACATTGATTACCAAAATCTATCCAAAGAACTCCGTTTTACAGCTGTGTCCTGTTAAGGTATCTCCCTAAAGAATCTGTTGAAAATCAATGCTATTTTCAGCGGCTGAGCATAGAGACCGGGGAATAATTTCGGTACTGTCAATTTAATTGTGTAAA
>DHHG01000094.1:0-1183 GCA_002403175.1 Syntrophaceae bacterium UBA4778
ACGCCTTGCATCCCTCCCCGAAGAAAAATTCCAAGCGATCAAAACCGGAAAAAAGACGCGCACCGAGGTCAAGCGAGAGCTTCGCCGCGAGACTATCGAGAAGTTCATCCCCGCAAAGCCGACAGGAAAGTATCGAATCATTTACGCCGACCCTCCGTGGAAGTACGGGGACCAACTCACGGAGGACTACGGAGCAACCCGTTTTCATTACCCGTCCATGAGCATCGCGGATCTGTGCTCCCTGCCGATCAGGGAGCTTGCAGAGGACAACGCGGTGCTTTTTTTGTGGGTGACATCTCCGATCCTGCCGGAGTGCTTCGACGTAATCGCCGCGTGGGGTTTCCGCTACAAGGCGTCTTTCGTGTGGGACAAAGTGAAGCATAACATGGGGCATTACAACAGCGTGCGCCACGAATTTCTTTTGATCTGCACAAAAGGGAGCTGCCTTCCCGACGCATCCCAATTATTCGATTCCGTACAAACGATCGAACGCACCGATCACAGCCGCAAACCGGATGAATTTCGGAAGATCATCGAAACGCTTTACATCCGTGGAGAAAAAATAGAATTATTCGCACGCGAGGAACACGATGGATGGACAGCTTGGGGGAACGAAGTCAACTAATTACAGGGATTATTACAAAGATCAGTTGACCGGAGCGCTTGAGTACCAGGACTTTGTGGCCGAACAACTTTACTCCGTCGGGCTCCCGTTGTTCAATTACGCAAGCAAGAAATATCAGATCGAGCGCGGCGAAAACAAGCTTGGCGTCGAAATAAAACACGACAAGAAGTTTCGGACGACAGGGAATTTCTGGATCGAGATAAGCGAGAAATCACGCCCGGATAAAAAAGACTATTTCACGAGCGGAATACATCGTAGCGACAACACATGGCTTTATGTCATCGGGGACTATGAGGAAATATTCATTTTTGCAAAGGAGTTTCTGAAAAAGTTACACGCTAGCGGAAAATACAAGATCATCGAGAACGGAACAAGGACATCGCGCGGATTTCTTCTTCCTCGCAGCGATGCCGAGAAATACGCGGCAAAGATCGTCTCGATCAAAGCCACTCCTGCCTGACCTGGAGGTGATCATGATTCAATTCCTTATCGGTGTCGGATGCCTCATGCTCGGAATGGTTATGCTGTGCGTGTGGGCGATGCTGTCAATATCCAAGA
>DHHG01000094.1:1263-5156 GCA_002403175.1 Syntrophaceae bacterium UBA4778
GGCGCGCTGCGCAGGCAATCCATGGAGCTCACAAGGGCACTGGCAAGGTTGAGGGGGACCGGAGGATATTGATCTCGCCGAAAAGAGCCACCGAAAAATGCTCTTGACAGGCGGGTGCGTTTGGGGTATGTAGGGATATCCGTAGAAGTACAGGTGGAACCACGACAATTATAACCTCACAGATTATGGCCTCGGAAGAGAAACGGTTCTGCCGCTTCTACGGAACTTCCGGGGCCTTTTCTGTGGGTGAAGGGGTTGTCGATGAATAAGAAAGAATCTGCACTTCATTATCTCTCTCTTGGAATGTCAGTTATTCCAGTAGGAAAAGATAAGAAACCTCTCATCCAATGGTTAGAGTTTCAAAACCGGCTTCCTTCCACAGATGAAATAAATGAATGGTTTATAAAGTTTAACGATCCAAACATCGGAATCGTAACCGGAAAAATATCGAATCTGTTTGTGGTAGACGTAGATTCAACGGAAGCACTTATTGAAGTAGAAAAGTATATTCCAGATAGTTTGGAAACACCGGTTGTGTCCACTCCCCGTGGAGGAAGGCATTTTTATTTCCGGCATATTGACGGGATATCGAACCGGGCAAACATTCTCGAAAAGGTGGACGTAAGGACACAGGGCGGCTTTATCGTTGCACCGCCATCTGTAAATGGCAACGGGAAAGCATGGTCTTGGATTACGGGGCTGGATTCCACAATTTCGGACGTGCCTGACTCTCTTGTTTTCATATTAAAGAAAGCATTCTTTAATACTCTTAATAAAGAGTTAATTAATACTAATAATATAAGGGACTGTGACAAACCAACATCACAAAACATCACAAATATCACAGAATGTCACATTTTAGCCAGAGAAGGGAACCGGGACGATGCTATTTTTCATGCCGTAAACATCATGAGAAAAGGTGGGGCGAAAGAAGATGAATTGTTTAAGTACGGAATAATACTTGCAAATTCGTGTGTACCGCCATTTCCAGAAGAAGAAGTAATAATAAAAATCAAGTCTGCAATCGCACGGTCGGACAGAAAAGAAAAGAACATTGCAAGGGACTTACGGGACTGGGTATTGTCACTAGAAGGTCACTTTAATATCACAGAATATCACAAGGAGTCACAACTTGTCACAAAAGAGCAAAAACATGCCTGCCAGGTTGAAATAGGGCGTTTGGTTAAGGAAGGAATAATAAGGAAATACGGAGACAAGCGCGGATGCTATGAACCGGCAAAGGATGAGCAAGAAACAACAATCGATATTTTCTCGGCGGATGCAACGCCGTTAAATATAAAATTCCCCCTAGACGTTCACGACCTCGTAAAGATCATGCCGAAAAACATCATCGTGCTGGCTGGAGAGGTGAACTCCGGAAAGACGGCTTACCTGCTAAATCTTGCGGCCCGTAACATGACCAGGATGGAAACGGTATATTTCAGCTCCGAGATGGGAAAAGCTGAATTAAAGGAGCGAGTACGGCATTTCGACTTCAATATAGAGGCCTGGAGGCAGGTTCATTTTGTAGAGAAAGCTTCCGATTTTTACAAAGCGATCAGGCCGGAAGGGTTGAATATTATAGATTATTTAGAAATACACGAAGAATTTTACAAGGTGGGGAAGCTCATCAAGGACATTTTCGACAAACTAACAACCGGGATTGCCGTGATTGCCATTCAGAAGAACAAGGGGCGCGATGAAGGATTGGGGGGCGAGAGATCGAAAGAGAAGGCGAGGCTTTATCTTTCCATTGAGCCCGGAAAGCTCAAGATTGTGAAAGCGAAGAATTGGGTTAACGCAACAATGAATCCCAATGATATGACACAGGAGTTCAAACTTGCGAAAGGATGTCGATTTAAGCCGGAAGGGACGTGGAAAAGGACTGATTAAGCCTTTGTGGAAGGGTGTATTCAATCTCAATCGAGAGATCCATGTTTTATATGCCCATTCATACACGGAAAGGCAGGCATGGGTAGTTATGTGCAGAAGATTGGCAGATAAAACAGGGGTGAGATGGAGTACAGTAACGAATTATTTTAACGGAGATAAAGACAACTTCGTCATTACAAAGGAAATCGATGAAAGACAAAGAATTAATTGAAGAAATAACCAATATCATTGAAGCCGGAATCATAGTCGACCGATTCGCAACCTCAAGAGAAAACGTGAAAGCGCTTGCATTGCGGCAGGTGTGCAGAGCGACTAAGGCGTACCTGGAAAGCAAGAGAAGACGCGAATTCGATGCCGAAATATCCCAAAAGATAGATGCGATAGACACGATGCTTAAGTGGATTGGAGAAATCGTAGACGCAAAGGAGGAGTCATGAACCATGACCTAGGACAGATCGTGCACAGGATGGAACGGAGAAAGACGGACGCATCGAAGTCATCGCTGAAGAACGAATTGTTGCAGTGGAGAGATGCCCTGGAGGTGAAGCGCAGGATTCCAGATTGGAAACAGTTTCTTTCCGAACAGCTTGGACTCCGCAAATCTTCCCTGTTCGGCGGAATCCAGGTTTACAGGGAGTTTGGGGCCCTGCTGTTGCACCCGGTTGACGGAGAAGGGGACGATGCTTTCGACGTCCCATGTGAGTATGCCACGATACCGGTCAGCTCACTGAAATTACTATTGAAAGTGGCTAAGGGATGCTCCGACGATGTTAAGGAGGTCTGGCTTACCGAGGCGGCTGCTCTCAGCTTTAGCGATCTTCGCAAGCTTATCGCGGAAAAAGAAGGTCGCCCCGTATGCGATTGCACCGGAAAGCCGGTGGAAAAGATCGTCTGGTGCTGCCCCGACTGCGGGAAACGGGTGAAGAAAGACGAGGAGGAGGAAAGTGATGAAGCTCACGCCACAGTAAAAACCCGGCACGGGTAGGGCGCACGGATGGCCGCTCAAGGGGCCTGCGCGGACGGTGACAAGAAAATAAGGCGACACCCAGGGAAAAGACACGCCGCCCGACATCCAACGCCTTAGAACCGATTTAAACGGCCTGTGTGGAATTGTCCAACTTTTTGGAATTTGCGGAATGGATACACAGACCAAGCCTAATCACACTCACAGGAGATTTTATGCAAAGCATTTACAATGCAATCGACTCAGGGCAGTACGACGCGGCCATTGTCATTCTCGTGTTCTCCATTCTCGTGTACCTGGCAACAAGAAACCGAATAGAAAGCAGGCTTTGCAAGGCTTTTGTCATGGCGACGTATCCGGTAGTTTGGATCGGGGGAAAGTGGATGGAGAGGATCGAGAGGATCGATAGACAAGGTAAGGCGGAGCCCAATCGTGAGCCAACCGTATCCGACATCCGGCCAGCCGGAACGATCCGAGTTCGCGCCATGGGGGAAAACGGTGTATGGGCAGAGCTGCACGACTACCCGCTAAGGCTTTTGCCAACCGGCATATTACCGAAATTTTTATCTTGACAATCCCATCATTTTCTGCTTTCCTTCACCTCGACGACACACCACAACTACTTTTCGAACCGAATAGGCACGGTATGTGAACGACAAACCAATGAGCCAGCAAGAAACGGCAAGGAAAACGGGGAGAAAAAAAGGACTCAACCCAAAACAACAGAGGTTTGTAAACGAATATCTGATTGACCGGAACGGCACGCAGGCAGCGATTCGAGCAGGGTACAGCAAGCACACTGCCGGAAACATCGCTGGAAATCTGTTTAAAAAAATAGAAATCAGGGAGGCAGTAGCAAAAGGAGAGGAGGAAATAGCCAAGGGAACACAGCTCTCCCGTGACTATGTGATCAACGGTCTCCTGGCAAACGCCGAGCGGGCCATGCAGTACCGAAAGGTATTGGATAAGGATGGAAAACCGACAGGAGAATTCAAATACGACGGCCAAGTTGCAAACCGCGCCTACGAACTTTTGG
>DHHG01000175.1 GCA_002403175.1 Syntrophaceae bacterium UBA4778
TAAATTATATGGATATCTTCATTAAATATAATGATAGACATTTATTTTAAAATTGTATATTTACAGTGCTAGTCGGGATGTAGCCCAGCCTGGTAGGGCACTGCGTTCGGGACGCGGGAGCCGCGCGTTCAAATCGCGCCATCCCGACCATTTTTATCCGACTGCGCCGGCCATCTTGAAAATCGGCAGATACATACAAATAATCATTCCCCCCACAATACCCCCTAGAAATACCATCATCAACGGTTCGAGCAAAGAAGTCATTGAGGATACGGCTGCATCCACTTCGTCATCATAAAAATCGGCGATTTTAGAGAGCATGCCATCTAGAGACCCCGTGTTTTCTCCCACGGCGATCATCTGGACCACCATTGGTGGGAAAATGCCGCTTTCACTCAATGGTTCCGAAATGGTTTTTCCCTCACTGATCTTCTTCTTGGTTTCCTGGAGTGCTTCCTCTATTATCTTATTTCCTGCTGTCCGGCTTACGATATCCAGACCTTCAATAATGGGGACACCGCTTCCGAGCATAGTTGAAAGTGTTCTCGAAAATTTGGCGACGGCTACTTTCTTTAACAAATCTCCAAATATAGGAGCTCTGAGCAGATACTGATCTATTGTTCTTTTTCCTTTTTCCGTGCTGTAGATTTTTTTGAGCGCAACAATCAGAAGAACAATACCGGCAATAATATATAGAAAATTGGATCTTGTGAACTCGCTTGCATTTACAAGGAATTGCGTAGGGCCGGGCAGTGCCTGCCCCATTCCGGTGAACATTTTAGAGAAAACCGGAACAACCTTTATGAGCAAAATCGATACAACAGCGAAGGAGATGATGAGCACGCTGGCGGGATACACCATTGCTCCTTTGACTTTGGATTTCAGTTTTGAATTTTTTTCCATATAGTTGGACAATCTGATCAGGATTTTGTCCAGAATACCTCCCGCCTCTCCGGCGGATACGAGGTTGACAAAAAGGGAATCGAAAATTTTGGGATATTTTTTCAGGGCTTCGGAAAGGGTGGAGCCTGCTTCGATATCTATTTTTATGGCCAGGATGATCTTGGCGAAGACTTTGTTTTGCTCCTGAACGCCCAGCATTTCAAGACATTGTACAATGGGAAGGCCGGCATTTATCATGGTGGAAAACTGCCGGGCGAAAACGATGATTTCTTTTTCTTTAATTTTGCCTTGCAGAAAAGGCAGATATTCTAAAAGGTCTTTCGGCTTTTTTTTGACCTCGACTGTCTTAAAGCCACGCCTTCTTAGTTGTGCCCTGGCAGTACTATCATCAGGAGCATCAAGCTCCCCTTTTTTGATTTCTCCCCTAACCGTTTGCGCTTCCCACAAATAAACCGCCATGTTCTTCCCCTGTTTGAAACTTTGCTTTCTTTTATATCGGCATAAGGGGGAAGAAACCAAAGCAGGGGATCATGATTTTTTTCTTTTTTCGTTGATCCCGTATATCAAGATGCCGGCCGAAACAGATACATTCAGAGAATCAATATTGCCTGTCCCCGGTATGGAAACCATGAGATCACATTTTTTACGAACGAGAGGCCTCAATCCCGAACCCTCGCTTCCCATAACGATACCGGTATCAGTATTAAAGTCAGTATCTGAAATGGACTTTTCGGCATGGGCATCTGTTCCGTAAATCCAATATCCGGCTTCTTTCAGTTCATCGATTGCCCTGGCCAGGTTCGTTACCATCGCAACCGGAAGGTGATTGGCTGCACCGGAAGATGCCTTCATAACAGTAGGGTTGACAGAGGCTGCCCTATTCTCCGGGATAATAACCCCGTTGGCTCCAAAGAAATACGCGGTTCTGATCAGAGATCCCAGATTTTGGGGATCGGTAATCGAATCCAGTATTAAGATCAGCCCAAATCGCGCACGGTTATCTTTGTTGGTGATTACATCCTGTAAATCGGCATATTGGAAAGGCTTGCAAAAACCGACAATTCCTTGAGATTTTCCGCCGGCCAGGGCATCGATTTCTTCTCTGGCTTTGAACTCAACCATGACCCCGGTATATTTGGCTAGGTCCAGGATTTTTTGAATATCCTGGCCGCCCCTGCCTTTTGCAATGATGATTTTTTTGAGGTCTCCTGAATTCTTTCCGGATAGAATCTCAATGATGGGATTAATTCCATAGATAATTCGCATACATGGCCTCGGATTGTATTTTCATAGGACAATTTGAACGATAGCGGATGATAATTCCAGGAGAAAATCGCTTAGCCGGATTTAGGCAGGCGGTTTTAACTTTCGATTTTCCTGTCTGGGTTATTTTTGCCTTTCGGCAAGGGCGGCATCGATTTGTTCACAAATTTCATCGGCGACATGGACGGGGTCGGGAGCGCTGCTGATCGGTCTTCCGACTACAATGTAATCGGAACCATTTAAAACGGCCTCATATGGTGATGATGTTCTGGCTTGATCATCGCTCGGCAGTTTTTCTCCCCAACGGATTCCCGGCGTTAAAATGACAAAATCTTCTCCGCACGCCTTTCTGATAGCCGCAGTTTCCTGAGGGGAGGCGACAACACCTGAAACGCCTGCGCTTTTGGCTATTTCCGCCAGTTTTAAAACCATTTCTCCCGTGGAAAAAGGGAAGCCTAATTCCTTGATGTCCTGATCGTGAAGGCTGGTGAGAACCGTAACGGCGAGTATGATCGGCATAGGCGCATTATTCCGTTCGGAAAAGCGCCTGACCGACTCGACCGTTTCGGACATCATCTTCTTTCCGCCGAGTGCGTGTACATTGAAAAGAGAGACCCCCATCCCAGTGGCTGCTTCTGCTGCCCTGGCGACAGTGTTCGGTATATCGTGGAATTTGAGATCGAGGAAAACGCGTCCGCCTCTTTCCTGGATTCGCTTAACGATTTCGGGCCCAAAATAGGTAAATGATTCTTTGCCGACCTTAAACATTCCAACGTGGTCTTTCAGGAGCTCGACCCAATAAATCGCTTTGTTAAGATCTCCACCGATATCGAGGGCAAAAACCAATCTTTTTCTGGCTTCAGGATTCAAGGTCTTCCTCATCCCCTATAAACTCCGAATAGTCCTCTAACAATAGCTGATCGTGTTCGATCGCATTGATGTACTCCGGATGTGCATATTTAACCCTTCCCGCGGCAACTTCCCTCAGCGCCGTCACGATCTCCCGGTTATCTCTGTTCGCGACAAGCGGTTTCGAACCTTTCAGCAACTGCCTTGTCCTCTGTGCTGCCAGTATGACCAAAGCAAATCTGTTCCTAGCCTCTTTCAGGCAATCTTCGACGGTTATTCTCGCCATATGTTTTATTCCTCCAAGTTAAATTCCGAGATTATATTATTAATAACTCTGTCCTTTTTAATTTTTTCTGCAATATAGATAGACTTTAACTGGTTGACGGCAGTTTGAATATCATTATTGATGATAACGTAGTCGTACCAGAATATTTCTTTCATTTCGTATTTTGCTTTTTCCAGCCGGATGCACATGTTTCCTTCTGTTTCCGATCCCCTCCCCATCAATCTCGTCTTAAGCGCATCAAGAGAGGGTGGCAATACGAAAACAAAAATACCATGGGAAAATCGGTTTTTTAGATTTTTAGCGCCCTCCGTGTCAATATCCAGGAGCAGATCGTTTCCGCTGGAGAGTGATTCTTCCATAACCTGAATGGAAGTTCCATATAGACAACCGAATTTTTCGGTCCACTCTGCAAAGTCGTCTGCTGCAATTCTTTCTCTGAATTCCGCTTCGGAAACAAAGAAATAGTCCTTCCCGTTGATTTCTCCGTCTCGCATAGGTCTGGTTGTAAAAGAAACGGAGTACGACAATTCGGGTACTGTCCTGAGTACTTCCTTGCAAATCGTGGTTTTTCCCGCACCGGAGGGTGCCGAAACAACAATGAATAACCCTTTTTCTTTCCCTGCCATATTATCTCAATCAAAAACCAGCCGAAATATTTCTGAGTCGCCTAAGTCCATGCAATATTTATTATTCGATGTTTTGAATCTGTTCTCTAAGTTTTGATAACTCCGACTTGACGTCAACTACGCTACGAGCGATCGCAACATCGCTTGACTTTGATCCGATCGTATTGACTTCCCTGTTCATTTCCTGCAATAAAAAATCAAGTTTTCTTCCAACCGGCTCTTCGCTCCGCAGCATATCTTTAAGCTGATCCATATGACTATCAAAACGGACGATTTCTTCTGTTATATCGCTTCTTTCTGCCATCATGGCGACTTCCTGAGCCAATCTGGTCTCATCGATTACAATTCCGGAGGTCAATTCTTTGACCCGATCAGATAATCTTTTCTGGTAATCCAAGATTACCTGCGGCGATCTTGCTCTTATTGCGTCTATTTCCTTTGCAATCTGGTCCGACCGGGAAATAAGATCCCGGTAAAGAGTTTCCCCCTCTTTCTTTCGCATGGTCGTGAGTGATTCGAGCGCTTCTTCAAGCACCTTTTCCAGCTTTGTCCATATTTCGGCCAAATCAAATCCTTTTTCCGCCGGCAGCACGGCATCCTTTATGCCGGTTAGCATGGATAATGTAATATTCTCAGTGAAAGCGAACTCCTGTTTAATCTGCGAATACAAATCATAATAACGGCGGATCAGGGGCCGATTCAGTTCCAGCTCGGGCTCCGGGCAGAGTCCCTGTTCAGATTCCAGACGGACATTCACTTCCAGTCTTCCCCTTGAAATGTAATCTCCTATTTTTTTCTTGATATCCAATTCCAGAAGGTTAAACGTATTCGGCAGACGAACATAGACCTCTAGGAATCTGTGATTCAGAGATTTGATCTCGACAACCAGTTTTTTATTTTCCCAACCGGATTCCGACCGTCCGTAACCGGTCATGCTTTTTATCATGAAGCCTCCAAATTTCCTTCTGCTCTTTTCACATTCGATTTCAATTGACGAAGATAGTTTCCCCTTATTTTTTCCAAGATGGCCCTTATATCCTCGCCCGCATAGTCCGGATACGTCCATTCAAGAGGTTGAAAGGATTTATTTCTATATATAAGAGTCAGATCGGCATATATACCGTTTCGTAAATAGGGGCGATGCGCATAACGCTTTCCAGTTGCCAGGATCAAATGATACTGCGTAAGGTAGCCGGGATCAATATTCACACGTCTTTTGCCGTCTTCAGTAAACCCATCCTCAATGGAGTTGGTAAATAACTTCACATCGGGAAGACTGTCCGGCGCGACCAGCTCCTGAAAAGAGATAAGTCTCCTTTTCAACTCGCTCCCCATTTCGCTCTCGTAATAATCCGTATAAGCGAATGGAAGATACTTGCTGAGGTAGTCTACAGGCCCAAAGCGTTGATTCACGGCATCCAGTACGTCAAGGATAAGCCGCTCACTGGATGAAATGATGCTCACGACCAGCTTGACAGGGGTCGGATCAGTCGGTTTGCTCAAAGGACCCTCTGAAATTCTTCTCTGGTCACTGTGGCCGTTCCTATTTTGCCGACAACGATTCCAGCTGCATAATTCGCAAGGACGGCTGCCTCTTTGAAAGAAGCACCTGCTGCGAGACTGAGGGCGAAAACACCAATCACGGTATCTCCGGCTCCCGTCACATCAAATACCTCCTTGGCGACGGTAGGGATATGAATCCTTTTTCCATCTTTTTCGAAGAGGCTCATACCCTCTTCTCCCCGTGTAATGAGCAGAGCCCGGCTATCGAGGTTTTTAAGGCAGGCCATGGCCTCTCTGCCGATCTCATCTTCAGAGGGAGCATCGCTTCCATTGATCTGTTCAAGACCCATGGCGCGGGCGGCCTCATGATGATTGGGCGTAATCACATCGGCGCCCCGGTAAATGGAGAAATCATTCTGCTTCGGGTCCACACAGATTGCAATGGAACTACCTATTGTTATCTCCCGAATGCCTTTTAGCAAAGCTTCGGAAACGACTCCTTTATTATAATCCGATACAACAATGACGTGAATTTCATTTTTGATTTTGGCTACGTGATTCAATATTTTCTGAAGGCTGGCGGGAGCTATTTTTTTCTTGCTCTCCCGGTCGAATCTGACCATCTGCTGATTGTGAGCAACGATTCTTGTTTTGACTGTTGTAGGCCGACCGTTTTCTATAATCAGACCTTCCGTGTCTACTCGGCTTTCTTTTAGTTTCTCGACCAGCCATTTCCCCATCGAATCTTTGCCAATAACACCGCTTAAGTATGCCTGCCCTCCCATAGCGATGATATTGTTCAGAACGTTTCCGGATCCACCCAGAAGAAGGTTTTCTCTCGCGACCTCCACGACGGGCACGGGCGCTTCCGGAGAAATACGGGAAACGCTGCCCCAGATAAAGTGATCGATCATAAGATCGCCGATAACGAGAACTTTTGCACCACTGAACTTGTCCAGGAGATCAAAAGCCCTCTTCCTGGATAACACTTTATTCATTCTATCCAAAACAACCTCAACTTAAATCGAAAATCTATGCCAAACAGAACCGAATTTTCTAAATGAGGAAACCTCGTTCCCCTCTATCGAGCAAATCTTTTATTATGCCACACCCAGGCAGTTTCGATGATTTGATCGAGATCAGATAATGCCGGATTCCAACCTAAATGTTTCTTTATCTTTGAAGAACTTGCCACCAGCCTTGCCGGATCGCCTGCCCTGCGTGCGCCGATTGTCATCGGTATTCTTCGCTTTGTAACCCTCTCCGCAGCAGCGATAACTTCCTTAACGGAAAAACCTGCCTCACTGCCCAGATTGAAAACAGAGGATTCGCTCCCCGTTCGTAAATAGTTAACAGCCAGTACATGGGCTAGCGCCAAATCGGTAACGTGAATGTAATCGCGGATGCAGGTTCCATCCGGGGTATCATAATCCGTTCCGAAAATTGTGATCTCTTTCCTTCTCTCCAATGCGGCATCGATAATAAGAGGAATCAAGTGGGTTTCCGGCGTATGGTCTTCGCCGATAGTTCCTTCCGGATCTGCCCCGGCGGCATTGAAATACCGCAAGGAAACAAAACGCAATCCGTAAACGGAAGCATACTTTTTCAGGATGTTTTCAAAGATCAGTTTTGTGTTCCCGTATACATTCGTCGGCAAGGTCGAGTGATCCTCTTTCAGTGGAATGGAGGATGGTTCTCCATAGACCGCTGCACTGGAAGAGAAAACAATCTGTTGTACCCCCGATCTCAGCATCGCATCGAGAAGACTGATTCCATTTGCTACATTGTTTCTATAATATTGATGCGGTATTTCCTCGGATTCACCCACAAGGCTACTGGCTGCGAAATGGATGACCGTTTCAACTCCGTATTCCTTGAGGATTCCTGAGATACGTTCCGTTTCGGACAAGTCCCCTTCGATGAAGCGGCAGCCTGTGGCCATCTCGCGATGTCCCCTGGAGAGATTATCGTAGACGATAATCTGATCGTTCTGCTTGGAAAGCATTTTCACACAATGAGAACCGATATAGCCCGCGCCACCAGTGACAAAGATCATAGGAATACCTCTATTCAGATCAAAAATCGCTATCTCTAATCTTAGCAGCCCAAAACATTTCGACTTTTACACTAAGAATTCAATTCGCTGAACAGTTTTGTAATAGAGTTGCAA
>DHHG01000213.1 GCA_002403175.1 Syntrophaceae bacterium UBA4778
CTGAGCTCAGGCTCCAGAATTCTCGACCTATGCTGCGGAACGGGTCACATTTCAGTCAAGCTGGTCCGAAAAGGATATCTAGTGACCGGCATTGACAAATCACACGGCATGCTTGGGTATGCCAGGGAAAAATTGCCGGAGGCCGAATTTATGTTAGCCGACGCAAGCGCTTTCAGTCTCCCTCCGATTTTTCATGCCGCTATTTCTACTTTTGAGAGTATCAGTCATATTCTGAAATTCGAGGAGTTGATCTCAGTATTTCGGAATACTTACGAAGCACTCATGCCCGGAGCTTTTTTTGTATTCGATATCAATACAGAAGAGTCATATCGTGAACTGTGGCATAAACGCTCAGCCATCATCGGGGAGGACCATATCTGCATCATAAAAGGGGCATATGATCCTGACACCATCATCGGCAGGACCGATATTACGCTGTTGCGTTTTTCCAATAATATGTGGGACAGGGAGGAAATTCGGATACAGCAGCGGGGTTATTCTCCGGAGACAATCAGCAGTGCGCTAAGGCACGCCGGATATGTTGACATAGAATTCTATGATGCCGACCGCGATCTGGAAATGAAGGGCGATCCTGCTGTGGGACGAATTTTCTTCAGAGCAAGAAAAAAATTTCCACTCGGATGAGAATCGCAGCAGCTCCAAGCTAATTTAAATGGATGAGAGGGCATTATGATTGTTTTCAGAAAGCAGGAGAAACTTCTGAATACACGGGAAAGATTGATTTCCATTCGAAAGATTATTCAAAATCTGGACTGCGGGAAACCCGATCACCAGGCCATTGTTGAATTGCTGATCGAATTTGCCGAATTAGAGTCCGCTGTTACGGATGTATTTTGTATGGAAAGGGACGATCTCCATGAATTGCTATCCACGCTTCGAGAGCTCAGTATTTTGAACGGTTTGCTTTTATATCACTCATGGGCGGGCAAAGCGGAATCTTTGCCGCGCACAATAAGACGAATTCAGAATCTGTTCGAAAAAATAATGGACCTTGATCTTCCAAAATCAATCTGCATTCGGGTATCAGAGGGATTCATTCATTACGGCATCTTTCCGGAAATCTATGCCCGGGCGGCAGAAAGATTCCACTGCAATACACAACCATCGCGGGTGGTCTGTATCGGTATTCGGAGTATCGGAACAGCCCTCTCCGCAGTTGTGGGTTCCGTTCTTCAGGAACTCGGATCTAAAATTGATTCTCTTACATTACGTCCAAGAGGACACCCATTCGACCGGAAGATCCTATTGAGCGACAGACTGGAGTTTTTTTTGAAATCGCTCAGCAACAAGAATGCTTATTATCTCGTTATCGACGAAGGCCCCGGATTGAGCGGGACGTCCCTGTGTGCTACCGCGCAGAAGTTATCGGAGCTGGGGATTGAAGATAGCCGCATTGTACTTTTCCCCTGCTGGGAGCCGGACGGAGAGGATTTCGTTTCCGAGATTGCGAAGAAAAGATGGGGTCTTCATGCAAAATACAGTACTACCTTCGAGGAGGTTTGGCTGAATTCAGATAAATTGAATTCTGTCCTTCCCTCGCCCAACATACAGGATATATCCGCGGGTAACTGGCGCAGTATCTTATTTCAGGAAACGGCGCAATCTCCGGCCGTCCATCATCATCATGAGCAGAGGAAATATCTATCCGTTGAAAACGGACACAGGTGGCTGGTTAAATTTGCAGGACTCGGCAGATATGGAAGAATAAAGCGAGATCGGTTGGCTACCCTGGCTTCAACCGGTACGGTTCCGCCTCCGGTCGGTTTCGCTCACGGTTTTTTAGTTACGCCTTTTCACAACGGTCGCCCCTTTTTACCCGGTTCTGTCATTCGAAAAGATTTTATTCATACGATCGCGGATTATCTGGCGTTCATTCATCACTCCTTTTCAAATGGAGAGCGCGTCTCCTCTGATGAAATGCTTCAGATGATAAGAACCAATATTCACGAGGGATTGGGAGAGGAATGGGTTCGGCGGATCGACACCATGGACTTTCGACGGTGTTTCGATGACAGCATTCCCGTGCAGATTGATGGAAGGATGTTTCCCCATGAGTGGATCTGTACGGAAAATGGTTATATCAAGGCTGACAGTGTAGATCATCATATCGATCAGTTCTTCCCTCGGACCCAGGATTCCGCCTGGGATTTAGCGGGCACATGTATTGAGTTCGGCTTTGATCGAAATCAAAAAGATTACTTGATCGACCGTTTTCAATCTCTGACCAAAGACCGCTACATCCGATGGAAGCTCCCCTTCTACTCCATAGCATACCTGGCATTTCGCCTGGGTTATTCAAGCCTCTGCTCGGAATCTTTAGGTACTTCGGAGGACGGAATCAAATTCACCCGAATGTCTGAGCGATACCGTACCTCGCTGAAGAGGCTGATCCTGCTGCATACTTAAAGAGCCGGGGGTCAGTGTCTGTATGAAGCTCTTTTCAGGTATTTCGAATCACAAAATCAGGAGGCGTATGATAGTGAGTGCCTGTTATTTATATTAGAAACTAAGATCATGGATCTTTCATTTTTAATTCTACATTCAATGGTCCTACCAACAACAGCGAACCCAGAGCGGAAAGGTTATAAGTCACGGGCTTATAGCCCCGAAACGTTCCTCGCAAGTAAAGGCTAAAAGGAAGGAACATTTCCCTGGTACGCCGAGAATGTAAGAATAAAGCAGTAGATCAGTTCATTCCATGATGATCTTTTTTAGGATTCAAATGCACCACTGGAACAGATTCCCGGTATGAGCTTTACGATATGGGAAGGAATTCAACCGTTCCTTTTGACAGGATTGTGCATAAGCAACTGAGGCTGATTTAAAAATTATCTAAAATCCAGCTTGGCTCAGGAGCATGAAATGAAAAGAAAGATTATCCTATTCATTATACTCATTCTGATATCTTGCTCGCCGGTTGTAAAATATCCTTCTATCCTCACCGGAACCGAAAAAAATCCATATCAACAGCTCATGACAGAATATCTGATTCAACCGGGAGACCAGTTGGATGTTCGATTTTACAACAATCCGGAATTGAACGAGCAGATTACGGTCCGCCCTGACGGACGGATCTCAACCCAACTGGCTCCGGAAATTATGGCCGCCAATAAGACTCCCGCCGATCTGTCGAGAATGCTGATCCAGGCGTACAGTAGCGAGCTTCGCGATCCCAGGATTACCGTGATTGTAAGAACATTTGCGTCCAACAAGATCTATGTCGGAGGAGAAGTCGGTCGTCCCGGGATAATTGATCTGGTCGGTTCCATGACGGTCCTTCAATCCGTTGCAGGAGCAGGCGGATTTCTCGATACTGCCCGAAAAAATGAAATCGTTGTCATTCGTAAGGCAGAAAAAAGGCCACTCATCCTAACTGCCGATATCAGCCGAGTGATCGATGGTTCGGATCTCAAGCAGGATTTGAATCTAAAGCCGTATGATGTCGTTTTTGTCCCCAAGTCACCCATTGCCAATGTCAATCTCTGGGTTGATCAATACGTTCGCAAGCTGATACCAATCCCATTCGGGTTCGGTTTCGGGTTTGATTTGTAAGTGCTGATTCTTGAAATCGAGGTGAATTATGGAGCCGAGGAATCCTTCCGGAAATATGAGAGATTTGCTGCAGATCGTTTTCAAATACAGAGGCAGGATGATAACCGTTTTTTTCCTCATCGTTGCCGCCGCAATCCTGATTACATTTCTCATCCCTCCCGTTTATGAAGCCAAATCGACCCTGATGATCAAGTTCGGAAGAGAACACATATACAGACCGGAGCTTTCAGGGGAAACGCGGGCACCCTTATTTTTGACCCAGGAGGGAGTGATCAATTCCGAAATTCAGATCTTGACCAGTCGCGACTTGTTAAAAAAAGTAGTTGCGGAAATCGGTCAAGAGAAGATGTACGGCGACATGCTCCAGATGTTTTCAACCAGAAATGCGCCTCTCGATGCAGCCGTTCTCCAGTTCGAGAAAGATCTCCAGGTTGAAAGCAAAACGCGGTCGGATGTCATTCAGGTTTCTCTCTCACACAAGGATCCTCAGATCGCCGCTAAGGCAGTCAATCTCCTCGTCGATCGCTTTCGCGAGAAACATCTGCAGGTCTTCAGCGGCCCGAC
Source organism: Syntrophaceae bacterium UBA4778 (assembly GCA_002403175.1). The sequence goes on from DHHG01000213.1 coordinate 4,138, forward strand.
AACACCGTTTCTTGAACGCCAGCTGGCCATCTACGGTGAGAAGTTGAAGTCATCCGAAAGCGCCCTTGAAGCTTACAAGCAAAAATACGGGATCTACTCCATCGAAGAACAGCGCGGACAATATTATCGTCGCCGGGCAGAGTTGGAGACGCTCGCCCTGACGATTCGAAATCAGATACAGGAGACGCAGCATAAATTGGAATTTGTCCGTACGAATAGGCCTCCCGATCAGACATCTGTTGCGCTGGAAGCTGCCAGAAACCAGCTGATGACCTTACAGCTGAAAGAAAAGGAGCTGCTGAGAAAATACAAGGATACGAGTCAGACCGTAACCGCTGTTCGCGATGAAATCCGCCTTGTGGGCGATCTGCTTGAAAAGCATCTGCAAAAAATGAATCGCAATGATTCCCTGAAAATACAATCGGAACTAAATGTATTGACCTTGAGGAAAGATGATATTGAAAACAGCATTGCGGGAACCGATAACGATATTCGGCAATTGGAATCGAGAGAAAGGGAGTTTCAAAACCTGAAGCGTGAGGTGGTCCTCAATGAGAGCAACTACCAGACGTATCAGAAGAAACTGGAGGAGGCTAAAATTTCCGATGACATGGATAAGCAGAAAATAGCGAATATCAGTGTCATCCAGACTGCCTCTGTTCCTATTCAGCCCGTTAAACCCAAAAAAGGTTACAACGTGTTACTCGGGATTATGCTTGGCGCATTGGGAGCGTTGGGAGTTGGCTTTCTCTCGGAATATTCCTCTCAAGGCTTATCCTCTCCTGAAAAAGTGAAGAAAAGACTGGATCTGCCGGTACTCGCATCACTACCTCACAAGGGATTCTGATCATGTATTTGAAATATTTCGGACTCAAAAAGGAACCGTTTCATATTACGCCGGATCCGGAGTTTCTCTATCTTAGCGCGAGCCACCGGGAAGCGCTCGCTTCCATTATTTACGGCATCGACAAGAGAAAAGGTTTTATTTCCATCACGGGAGCCGTCGGGGTCGGCAAGACTACTATTCTGAAATCGTATCTGGAAAAAACAGATCGAAAAAAAATTAAAGCGATTTATATCTTCAACCCGAATGTGTCATTTAAATACCTGCTGAAGCTGATTCATCAGGAACTGGGAACAAATTTTCAATCGGAAGATGTCTTTGAAATGGTCAATCAGCTTCATACCACCCTGATCGGGGAATACAGAAAGGGACACAATGTCATCCTTGTGATCGATGAGGCTCAGAATACTCCCATAGCAACTCTGGAAAATCTGAGAATGTTGTCCAATTTGGAAACCGCCAAGGAGAAGCTTATCCAGATGGTTCTGGTCGGACAACCGGAATTAGAGCTGATTTTTAAAAAGCAGGCCTTGAGACAAATTGATCAGCGAATTGCAATCCGATCTGTTATCAAGCCGCTGTCCTCGAAAGACAGTCGATCCTATATAGAACATCGGCTGACCAAAGCAATGGCGGACGAAGAAAGTATATTTACGGAATGCGCCCTGAAAAAAATCATCCGAACAGCAAAGGGGATTCCACGTACGATGAATATTATCTGCGACAATGCGCTTATCGCCAGTTTCGGATATCGGAAAAGACCGGTTACGGCACGGATCGTACGAGAAGTTATTTCGGACATGAATGGCGCGGATAAGACCCCTCTCAAAATTTGGAATTATGCATTGCCCGGCTTTGCCTTTGCTGCCGCTGCGGCGGCTTTATTGACATTTCCACTGGAGAAATTCAGGAGTAATCCAAGCATCATCTCTCTTCCTCATCGAGTAGCGAAAGCAGATCCGATTCCAGAATCGGCACAGGCCTGGAAAAATGATTCTGGTACGATTTTGAGACAAAATTATTTGTCGAAAAGGTATCCGGTTTTCAGAGTTGCCAGAAAAGGAGACAACCTCTCCAGTTTGGCTCTGGATGTCTACGGTTTTTGCGACAACAGTGTACTGGATCACATTCGCCGACATAATCCTTTTATAAAAAATATAAACATGATTTTGGCCGGGCATGAAATCATTTTTCCGGAACTCGATAACGGGGCTACCATTGCTTTTAAAAATTAAGATGCAAATGGAATCAATCCCGGTCCATTTTGCTCAGCCAAATGCGGTTTGAGGAATGAAATTGAAGAGGTGAAAAATGACTAAAATATATGAAGCGCTTGAACAGGCACAGCAGGACCGTGCGCCGGTATTTGAGTCGAACGGGGGAAGGTACAGAGCGGGAACTCTGGATGTAGAGGAGGAAATGATCGCTCTCCATTGTGCCCTGCATACTCTGATACCGAAGCAGCGGGGAAGAACGGTCCAGTTCATCGGATCTTCAGAAGGAGAGGGGACATCAACGGTCGTCAGGGAATTTGCAAAAATCTCGGCAGAGAAAATTGGGAACACTGTTCTTCTTGTTGATAGCAACGGCTCCTCTCCGAGCCAACATGAAGCATTCGCAATCAGAACCGAAAATGATTGGCTCGATTCTATCCACAACAAAATGTCCGTTGAAAAGGCATTCACACAGGTTGGAAGCTCAAATATTTATATTGGCATGATTTCCAGAAAAGGCGATCTGAACCCCGGTATTACGCAAATTCCGGAATTCGCCGGACTGTGGAAATCCATAACGGAACGGTTTGATCTCATTCTGATCGATTCTCCCCCTATTACAACGTCCTCGGAAGGGCTGATTCTATCCAAATGGGTGGATGGGGTCGTCCTGGTTGTAGAATCGGAAAGGACGCGCTGGCCAGTCGTACAATCTTCCAGAGATAAAATAGCCGCCGGCGGCGGCAATCTGCTCGGGGTTGTCCTGAACAAGCGCAAGTTCTACATTCCGGAATCCATCTATAACCGTCTATGAGAACCAAAACAAATCCCAAGATAAATTCCGAAGTACCCACATTCTCGGCCGATGTTTTGATCGACCCTATCCACGGCTTGTACGTCCAGGATTTTTTCAATGAAAGAATCTATTCGGAACGGAAAAGAACGGAACGATCCAAAAAAAATTTTTTGCTGATGCTGCTCGATGTTGCATCGCTGATGCAGACGGATACTGCAGATAATAGTATCCATGCAATCAGCTCTGTACTCCTTTGTGCAACCCGGGAAATCGATCTGAAGGGCTGGTATCGAAACCGGTCCGTAATCGGCGTTCTCTTTACTGAAATAGATCCATCACAGAAAAAAGTTTTTAAGGACCAAATTTTTAGAAAATTACTGACACAGTTCGATCGGGTTCTCGGCAAGGATGATTTGAGCAAAATAAATTTTTCTTTTCATTTTTATCCGGAAGACGACGAGCATATAAAAGAAGATTTTAAATTTGATGACAAGTTGTATCCGGCCTCCGATTCCGGTAATCCGCATAGGGTCTCATTACTGATCAAGCGAATCATAGATGTGACATTCAGTGCAACCGGATTATTGATACTGAGTCCCTTCCTGGCGTGTATCGCATGCATGATCAAAGCAACATCAAAGGGACCGGTTTTTTTCAAGCAGGAACGTATCGGGCAATTCGGTCAGCGCTTTACTTTTTTTAAATTCCGATCCATGCACATGAATCTCGATCCGAGCATCCACCAGGAGTATATCAGAAAGCTTATTTCCGGCCAGTTGAACAAGGATTCGGGACAGGACAGCGTCTACAAGATCACCCAGGATCCGAGAGTGACATCATTCGGTCGGATCTTGAGGAAAACCAGTCTTGACGAACTTCCACAGCTTGTAAACGTTCTCCGGGGGGAAATGTCCCTGGTTGGGCCGCGCCCACCCATTCCTTACGAATTCATGGATTATGAAATATGGCACAGGGCACGCGTTCTGTACATGCGCCCTGGGATTACAGGATTATGGCAGATCCTTGGAAGAAGTACGACCAGCTTTAACGACATGGTAAGGATGGACCTGAAGTACATGAAAGAATGGTCCATTTGGCTCGATTTGAAAATTCTACTCAAAACCCCGTGGGTTGTAATCGCCTGCAAAGGAGCATATTAGCAGGCAATCAATTTCAGCAGCAAAGACCGATTCCTTCCTCCTTACCTCCCTGGTTTTGATTCCGCAACATGATTATTCTCATTACCCCGCTCGATGTTCCTAGTATGGGAAAATTTATAACGGGTCGTACATCGGGAAATGTCTACCGGAAGATGATGGTGGTTAGCCGATCAGGTTTTCAGGTATTTCGAAATGTAAAATCAGTCAGCGAAGGATAGCCTTGCAGCCGGCATTATAATAGAAATGTTAATAAAGCATGAAGGTAAATAGCTCTTTTAAAGCAAAAGATCTCAATACGAGAAAAGTACTCACGCGGAAACGAGGATGGCATGATCAGGATCGGTATTATCGGATACGGCTATTGGGGACCTAACATCGTCAGAAATTTCAATGAGGTTGAAGACGCAAAGGTTGCGGCTATCTGCGATATCAACCCCAGTGCATTGCGGCGCTTTCAAAAGTCCAATTCCGACATTATGACAACCTGTAGCAGTCAGGAAATTATTCAGTCGCCCGATATCGATGCCGTTGCCGTTATTACTCCCGTTGCGAGCCATTTTCAAATAGCCAAGGCTGCCCTTTTGAACGGGAAACATGTATTCGTCGAGAAACCGTTTACGGCAAAAACGGAGGAAGCGCAGGAACTGATAGAGCTGGCAGAGAAGAGAAATCTGATGATCATGGTCGATCACACCTTTCTCTTCACAGGTGCTGTCAAAAAAATAAAAGAGATTATCACCAATGACGAGGCACTCGGAAAACTTTATTATTTCGACTCCACCCGTGTCAATCTCGGCCTGTTTCAACATGATGTCAATGTGGTTTGGGATCTGGCTCCCCATGATCTTTCGATAATGGATTACCTCATAACAGAACGACCTTCCGCTGTTGTAGCAACCGGTGAGGCGCATGTTAACGGATTGGAAGATGTAGCTTATCTTACCATATATTTCCCTAACAAAATGATAGCTCACATCAATGTGAACTGGCTATCCCCCGTGAAGGTGAGAACGACCCTGATCGGCGGTTGCAAAAAAATGTTGGTTTGGAATGATCTCAATGCAGATCAGAAGATTCGGATTTATGACAAGGGGGTTGAAGTTGCAAACGGCGAAGGGATCTATGATCTTTTAGTCAGTTATCGATCTGGGGACATGTGGGTTCCCAAAATAGATCATCTAGAAGCCCTGAAGATCGAGGCGGAATATTTTGTAAGCTGCATTCAGAATAATCGCCATCCGATCAATGACGGCAATGCAGGCCTGAGGGTGGTCAGGATGCTGGAATGCGCCAATCAGTCTCTTAAAAATAAAGGGAAGATGGTCTATCTGTGAGCAACTGATTCTGAATATGCGGCTACAAACGGATTCAGCTTCATCAGTTTGGGTTCGTGTGCACTCCCTAGATTTACGGTCGGTCATTGCCGCTGAATATCGGGAGGCAGAGCTGAATGGAAAACATAATCGTAAGCCTTATTTTGGCGGAATTCATACTTCCACTGATTGCATGCAAATGGAATATGAAGTTAAGAAGTGCTTTCGCCGGAGCAGCATTTGCCGGGACAGGGGTCGGATTGCTCGTCAACCTTTTGGACAACTTGGTCGGTATGACCTCAGTATCAACAATTTCAGCGGATGTCGTTTTTATTGGCCTGTTATCTTTCACACCATTTTTCCTAAAGACGTGGAGAAATGATTCCGCAGTTGAGAGGATAAAATGAAAGTACCTTTTCTAAATCTGAATGCTCAGATGGAAAACATCAGGATTGAAGTTGAAGCCGCTCTCGCAAATATACTGGATCAATGTGCATTCGTGAACGGACCGGGTCTGGAAGCATTTGAAGGCGCTTTTCGCGAATTTTGCGGCGTGCGCCATGCTATCGGAGTCGGAAGCGGAACATCAGCCCTGTTTGCATGCCTGCATGGATACGGCATTAAAGAAGGCGATGAAGTCATCACCGTTCCGAATACATTCATAGCAACTGCCGAGGCAATCAGTTTTTGCGGCGCCACGCCCGTTTTTATCGACGTTTGCGAAGATTCCCTCACCATGAATCCATTTCTGATTGAATCTGCCATTACCAAGAAAACCAAGGCAATTATCCCGGTACATCTATACGGTCAACCGGCTGATATGGATCCGATTATGGAAATCGCCGCAGCACACAATCTGATCGTGATCGAAGATGCATGCCAGGCACACGGAGCTCTCTACAAGGGCAGAATGTCAGGATCCATCGGACACGCAGGCTGCTTCAGCTTTTATCCCGGCAAAAACCTGGGAGCCTGCGGAGAGGGCGGCGCCGTCATAACCAATGATGATGAGCTGAGCAGAACCATACGATTGTATCGTGATCACGGTCAGCCCGAAAAATACAGCCATGACATTATCGGGTGGAACGATCGTATGGATGGGATTCAGGGAGCCATTCTCGATGTAAAATTAAAATATCTGCCCCTTTGGAATGAGGCCAGAAGACATAATGCAATTGCATATGCGGAAATGCTGTCGGGATGCGCCGGAATAGTGCTTCCTTTTGAAGCTCCGACGGGACGACATGTCTATCATATTTATTCCATTCGCACGCGCAAACGAGACGAGTTGATGAGATTTCTCCAGGAGAAAGGGATTCAGAGCGGAATTCATTATCCGATACCCATTCACCTTCAGAAAGCTTATCACTGGCTGAATTTGAAGCGGGGCAGTTTTCCTGTAGCCGAGTCCAGCGCCGACACGAATCTTTCCCTACCCATGTATCCGGAGTTAAAAAAAGAGCAGATACAATATGTGGCTGCTGCTATCTGCGAATTCATGTCGGACAGAATTCAAAAGGACGGATCGGTTGCAGTTTGAGCATTGGACTAATGTATGAGCGAATGAGCATCGATCAGTATGCTGATTACGAACTGGACAGCGGATGCAGACTATATTCGGCAGATGGAGTATGGTGGCAGGAAGTCAGGCCCTTTTTTTTTCGTCCTCTTTTCCCTTTTCAACGGATTAAGCCGGGGGAAACAGGGATACCGTTCTATCGACGGCTGATCGGGTATCAGCATCTCTGTTCTGATCCGCAATTAGCCAACTCAAGAATGAATTTTGTCGTTCTCGATCGATTGCAGGATTACTCTGTTGATTGCCTGACTACAAAGATAAGAAAGGCCTTACAGATTGCCCAAAAAAATACGGAAGCGCGACCGATACTCGATCAATCCGAATTTGTGAGTGTAGCCTATCCAGTCTATCTCTCTTTCTATAAACGAACGCGCTATCCATGGCGTTGTGACCGCACGGAAAAGAAGGTTTTTGAGAAATGGGCAGCAGTATTATTTCGTCATCCCAAGATAAAGATCTACGGATGCTACTCGATTTCCGGTCTCAATACAGTAATGGTGAGCTACCTGGTGGAAACCGTCATCCATTATTCCATGCTGTTCTGCAATGATGAGGGACTGAAACTCCACACTTCTGATTTGATGCTACATGTAGTAAGGGATTTGGCTTCCAGGACGGCCGGAGCAGAATTGATTTTTTTAGGCAATGCGGGAAGTCGAAAAGGACTGGATGATTTTAAATTAAGACGGCAATGCACCATTAGGCAAGAGGAGGCTTTCTACAGACTGAATCCCTTCACGCTGTTTGCTGTAAAGCACTTCAGTCCTGCAAATTTCAAAAAACTCACTGGCGATCTGACTTATTCTGAAAGGAATCGATTAAAACAGCATCGGTCAAGGCAAAGCGCAAGGAGACGCAAAGGAGAAAACCCGCCAACCACCGCTGAAGTCCTGTACCGAAAAATAAAAAGCAAGTGCGTTTATGGTTCTAAATGAGCGTTTCAGCCGAACATCTTGACTTGAAAATTGTCGACCCGGTGACTCAGCCCGATTGGGATGAAAAACTAATACGATCCGGAGAAAACTATTCTTTCTTTCACAGCTCAGCATGGGCCGAGGTATTACGAAGCGCGTACGGATATTCGCCCTGTTACTTCACAGCGGGAAATGATGTCGCCTTTTCCGTACTCGTACCCATGATGGAAATCGACAGTATACTGACAAGCAAGCGCGGCGTATCACTTCCCTTCTCCGACTATTGCGATTCACTTTTCGACTACGATTCGGATCGACTTTCTGTGCTCAAATACATCGAAAGCTACGGTCGGGAAGCCGGCTGGCGCTATATCGAATACAGAGGAGAAGAAGCGACACCGGAGAATCCGTATGCCTTTTATTATGCTCATAGACTGGATTTAGAGCCGGGGTCGCAAAAGCTTTTTAACACCACAGAAAGCTCCGTCCGCAGGGCGATAAAAAAAGCGCTCAGAGAACGAATTACTGTCGAAGGGTACCATTCCATCGATGCGGTTCGCGAGTTCTATAGATTGAACAGGTTTACTAGGAAGGAGCATGGACTTCCGCCTCAACCTTACCGGTTTTTCAAACAGGTCCATAAACATATCATAGAAAAAAAAAAGGGCTTTGTAATGATTGCTTTTCTCCACCGAAACCCGATTGCAGCTGCTGTTTTTTTTCATATCGGAGACAAGGTCATTTTTAAATACGGGGCTTCCGATAAAAAATGGCAACACCTTAGAGCCAACAATCTTCTGATGTGGGAGACAATTAAAGCTACTGCGGAAGCAGGCTTCCGGACATTCTGCTTCGGAAGAACCGAACCCGAGAATGTGGGGCTGCGCCGTTTCAAACTCGGATGGGGCGCAAGGGAGGGATTAATCCGGTATTACCGATACAACCTTAAGGGAAATGGCTTCATAGAGAAGCCTGCCGATGAAATAACATTTCACCGTCGAATTTTCAGAAAAATGCCGATTCCTCTACTGAACCTCATTGGAAATTTCTTCTATCGTCATATGGGGTGATGCGGACACGAAAGAGTTAGTCTGAGAGGTTAAGCCGAAGCGCTCAGCATTTTCGCAATTCAACGCTCGGCCTTTCTTCGTCACAGAATTTAACGAGAATGACAATGCGGTTGTGCGAGGAGAGCTCAAATGGCGCCTATTCACGAAACCAATGTTCATTCAAATCAGAAGAAGAAATTATGGATCGACCTGGACAATTCCCCGCATGTCCCTTTTTTCTCTCCGATCATTCGTGAATTGAGGTGTCGCGGATACTCCGTTATGATCACGGCCAGGGATTGTTTCCAGGTATGCGGACTCGCAGATCTTTATCAGCTGCCGTATAAGCGAATCGGCAGGCATTACGGGAAAAACAAGCTCATGAAGGGAATCGGCCTTATTATTCGGTCTGTTCAATTGGCACCCATTGTCATCCAGAACAGACCTACACTGGCCATTTCCCACGGTTCGCGTTCACAGATTCTCCTTTCTGCCTTGCTGAATTTTCCGTCCTTACTTCTGCTGGATTATGAATATTCACAAAAGATTGCCGCCCCGACATGGATCATGATGCCGGAAGCGATTACCGCCCCTCTCTTTCAGTTCGACAAGGATAAAATCATCCATTATCCGGGCATCAAGGAAGATGTGTATGTTCCGGAATTCAAGCCCGATCCGTCCATTAAGGCCGAATTGGGTCTGAATCCGCAAGATGTCATCGCAACCATACGCCCGCCCGCAACGGAAGCCCATTACCACAATCCCGAAAGCGAGTTCCTGTTCTCCGAAGTCATTTCAACACTGGGCAACACGGAAAGGGTCACCATGATCATTCTTCCGCGGAATGAAAAGCAGGCTGTTCATATTCGTTCGACGTGGCCGGATTATATCCGTTCCGGCAAGATAAAGATTCCGACCAAGGTGATCAACGGTCTCAATCTAATCTGGCACTCCGACCTGGTCATTAGTGGAGGCGGCACCATCAACAGGGAGGCGGCCGCCCTGGGTATTCCCGTTTACAGCATTTTCAGGGGAAAACTCGGAGCTATCGACAACTATCTCTCCCAGATAGGCAAACTCCGGATTATCACAAACGACAAAGAGGTCAGACACAAAATAAAGATTACATCCAGAAAGCAATCCCCGTTAGCGAATCAGGGAGCCTCGGCAGCGTTGAAGAAAATTGTCGAGAGCATTTCGGAAATTGCGGAGGGCAAATGCCATGGCGAAGCAAATTGCGGAATACCTCAGTCAGGATTCGCTGAAGGAGCACCTTATCAGGCTATCGGTCGCCGGCCTGGACAAGATGTTTAACAGACGTGAGCGGCTCTTTTACCACCGGGTTATTTTGAAGGGAACAGATACTTTTCCAGATGGTCTCTCCGTCCGGTATACCATTATGTCTCTTCTCGGTCTTCATGCTTTTGAAATTGCGGGAGGTCTGTCCCCTATTAAAATAGGGGAGGTCCTCCCGGTCGTGCGCAAGAGCGTAAAAGAAAGAGGGGAACTCGGGGATACGGGCCTTTATCTCTGGTTGTGCGCCTTAACATGTCCTTCAGAACTGGATTCCTGCTTTCGGGAATTCGGAATTGAGGAATTGTGGGAGAAACACAGGCGATCAGGTTTTTCGTATACGATGGAACTGTCCTGGTTCTTAACGGGTTTGACGTTATCCGCTCGCTGTAAAATGCCGAATCCTGCTAATTCCCTCACCCACCTTGCAAATTCCGTTTATGACACGATCATGCGAAACTATGGAAACCATGGAATATTCGGGCACCAGAATAAAGGAACTTTTTCAGGCTTCCTGAGGGGAAGAATCGGAACCTTTGCCGATCAGGTCTATCCGATTTATGCCTTGAGTCTTTTCGGCGAGACATTCCATTCCAGAGAAGCGGTCCGGATTGCGATAGCGTGCGCTTCACAGATCTGCCGTCACCAAGGACCACAGGGGCAGTGGTGGTGGCATTACGATATGGTTACAGGCCGTGTCATTGGAAGATATCCGGTTTATTCCGTCCATCAGGACGGAATGGCGCCAATGGCACTACATGTCGCTGGCAAAGCAGGACACATCGACTTCAGCGAAAATATTTACAAAGGTCTTGGATGGATTACCGGCATGAATGAGCTTGAAAAAGATATGATCGAGCCATCCCTGAATTTCATCTGGCGCAGTTTTTATCCGCAGAAATACAGAAGATACATGGAAGAGGCTAGTTCCTTTTTGAAGCTGGACAGCAAAATCCGTTCAGAAGAGCTGCAGGTCCTTTACGAATGCCGTCCATATCATCTGGGATGGCTTCTTTATGCCTTCGCCGGCAATACGGCTGATCGCTTTTTTTAACGGATCGCGAACACACTCCGGTTCATGCGTTCCAAACAGTAACAACTGCAATGGAGAGAATAATGGAAGACATGACAACCCACATATGGGGCGGCACTACAGAAACCCTCATGCACCCTATAGCAGCGGCAGCCTTAATCATCGCATCTATTCTGATACTCGTTCTGGAACGGGACAAGGCCTTTGCCGTATTCGCTCTGGCCGCGATCCTGATACCGGTCACGCAACGCGGGAACTTGATGGGACTCAATTTCATGGCATTCAGGGTTCTTATCACAGCCGTCTGGGTACGTTTGTTTTTCCGAATGGAATTGTACCCGCTCCGTCTCAATACGATTGATAAAATTTTTATTCTCTGGGTCTTATCGAATATGATTGCCTTTGTTCTCCTGTGGCAGACCTGGGGAGCATTCGTTAACCGCTTGGGCTTTATGCTTGATTCAGCGGGCATTTATTTTTTATGCCGCTTTCTGATTACCGACAGGAGAGAAATCGATACTGCCATCAAAGCGTTTGCCGTCCTCGGCATCATTCTGGCCGGCATCATGTTTCTCGAGCAGGTCACCGGACGTAAGGCTCTTGCATTCATGGGAGGCATCCAAGAAATGATTGAAGTCCGTGAAGGCCGGTTCAGAAGCCAGGCATCATTCGCACACCCAATACTGGCCGGATCTTTTGGAGCGGCCCTCTTCCCTCTTCTGCTGTCTCTCTGGAGAAGACCCAAAATGCAGACCTCATTTCTGATTGCCGGTATGGTTGCCGCGGTCATGATTACGATTCTATCCGCATCCAGCGGACCGATTCTCTCTCTGATATTCGGGATAATCGCACTGTATATGTGGCCTTTCCGGGAACATCTTCCGAAAATCAAGTGGGGCATCATTGTGACTCTTTTTACGCTTCACCTTGTAATGAAGGCGCCTGTATGGGCATTGATCGACAGGATGGGTGTCCTGGCAGGTTCCAGTTCCTATCACCGTTTCAATCTGGTCGACCAATTTATAAAACGTTTTGATGAGTGGTGGCTTTTTGGAACCAAGAGTACCAGTCACTGGGGCTGGATGATGTGGGATGCCATCAATCAATTTGTCGCCGAGGGCATCCGGGGAGGATTCGGCACACTTATTCTCTTTATTGTTCTGCTATCGCTCTGCTACAGGACAATCGGTGTAAAGATAGCCGAAGCCGGGAACAATCGTCCCGCTCAATTGACTTTATGGGCAATCGGCTCCGCCTTGTTTACACACACGATTTCTTTTTTCGGGATCGCCTATTTCGATCAGATTGTCGTCTTCTGGTATTTCATGTTGGCTATGATTTCGACAATGAGCACCATGTCCATTTCTGAAATTTACCCAGTTGTGAATGGCGTAGCCCACGTGAAAATGAAGAGGGGGGAAAATGCCGCATGGATATCTCCGTAATCATAGTCAGCTGGAACACACGAGCGCTCTTATTACAATGCATCCGGTCTATCATCGACACGACCGATCCCGCACCGGAGATCATCGTCGTCGATAACGCATCCGAAGACAATTCGGCTGATGCAGTCAATGAGTCTTTTCCGCAGGTAAAGGTTATCCGCAATGATAAAAATCTCGGATTTTCCGGAGCAAACAATATCGGGATCAGAGAGAGTTCGGGAAAGTACGTTTGCTTTATCAATTCGGATGTAATTGTGCTTAAGGACTGTATCGGCAGGATGCACGCCTATATGGAAGCCAACCCGGATATAGGAATTCTGGGACCAAAGGTTCTTTGGCCGGACGGTAAGACCGTGCAGCGGTCCTGCATGGGTTTCCCAACGCTATGGAACATGCTGTGCCGCGCTGTCGGCATCGATTCCTTATTCCCCAAAGTGCGTCTTTTCGGTGGGCACCTGATGACTTTCTGGCCCCATGACACGCTTCGTGAAGTTGATGTTATAAATGGATGTTTCTGGATGATCAGGCGATCCGGCATAGAGCAGGTAGGAATGTTGGATGAAAATTTTTTCATGTACGCTGAAGATGTAGACTGGTGCAAACGATTCCATGATTGGGGATGGAAAAATGTATTCTACCCGGACGCGGAAGCTGTCCATTATGGCGGAGCCAGTTCAGCTGCAATGCCCGTGCGTTTCTATGTGGAAAAGCAACGTGCCAATTTTCAGTACTGGAAAAAACATCACGACCGGTTTTCAACGGCAATCTATTCATCGACACTGATTCTGCACGAATCCAGCCGAGCCCTCATTTATTCACTTCTCTACTGGGACAAAAGGGGGCCAGCTCATCTGCTACCTCGTTTTAAAGCGAGGAGAAGCATTGAATGTCTTCGCCTTTTGACACGCATTATGTTCCAAACGAATAAACCCAGGCAAAGCGAAAAAGCGCTTTTACCAAAAGGAGGTGAGATCAGTTGCTGAAAAGGAACTATGTTCTCATCACCCCGGCTCGCGATGAAGAGGCGTTCATAGAGAAAACGATCCAATCCGTTGCAGCCCAGACCGTGCGTCCCCGAAAATGGGTTATTGTAAACGATAATTCCAAGGATGGAACAGAACGTATTATCCTGGATTACAAGATGCAGTATCGTTTCATTGATCTTTTGAATCTCAGCAAAAACGGTATACAGAGAAATTTTGCAGCACAGGTACACGCCATTCGGGCAGGTCACGAGCGCCTTAAGAAAGACGAATACTCCTGGATCGGAAATCTCGATGCGGATATTTCTCTACCTCCTGACTATTATGAACGCATTATCGATAAATTCATCCAGAACCCCAAGCTGGGACTAGCGGGTGGATTTGTCCACGAAAAAACGAATGGTTCCTTTCACAGTCGCCGGTACAATCATCCGCAATCCGTCCCCCATGCCGTTCAATTCTTTCGGAGGGAATGTTTCGACTCCATTAACGGGTACATTCCTCTGAAATACGGGGGGCCGGACTGGTGCGCAGAGGTCATGGCAAGGATGAACGGATGGCAGACGGAGTCCTTCCCGGAAATCGTCGTCTTTCACCATCGGCATACCGGGTCCGTCGAAGGAATCCTCAACGCAAAATTCCGGCTGGGCTTAATGGATTATTCCCTCGGGAGCGATCCCGTTTTTGAGGTTATAAAATGTATGTACCGTCTCCGGGAAAAACCTTATATTCTCAGTTCCATTTTCAGACTGGCGGGATTCTGCTGGCTCTACATACGGAGAGAGCAACGAATGGTTCCTGACGATTTCGTTGCCTATCTCAGAAAAGAACAAAAAGAGAGGGTCGCAAATATATTAAAAATAAAAAATAGGAATAATGGCCATGTTTAACTTGCATTTAGTAATCTGGAGAATCCTATTTGCAGTTCTGATGATCGTCTCCATTCCTTCACTTATACTCGCAACAGATTGGTATGTACGCCCAGCCGGTTCCGGATACGGCAGCGGAGATGGAATGTCCTATGATAATGCGTGGAGCGGTTTTAGCAGCATCATATGGGGACCGGGAGGCATTCGTGACGGCGATCAGCTCTATGTGTGCGGCACCCATAGTGAAGCGCTAACCATCACAGCTTCAGGCTCACCAGGAAAAGAAATCTACATCCGCGGGGACTCTCCCCGGGAACCAGGAATCATCGATCCCGCCTACAATTCCCCCAACTGTCTGGTAATGACGGATCGCTCCTATGTTGCTGTGGAGGGACTGACCTTGAAAAGGAGTGCCTCTCAGGCAATCATGATGCAGGGGACAACAAACTGCGAAGTGAGTCGCTGTGCCTTCTCGCTTATCGGATCCAAAGCCGGCGGATCATACGCCATCGATGGAACCTATGCAGGTGGAGCCAGGATACTTAATAACCGTCTGACGAATGCGGAAGGGGGTTTCAATGCGCATGGAATAATTATCAATTCCGGAACAGGAAATCCCGCCGTCAGCCGGGTAACAGGAAACCGTATTGACGGTCTCAATGGCGACGGTATAACGGCCGGGAATAATGTAATCATCCTGGATAATATCATATCCAATCTGCTCAATACCGAAGTTCACTCGGACGGTATCGTCGTCCAGGGCTCCAACGTCGCAGTAACTCAGAACACGGTATACGATTGCACACAGAATATTTATGTCGACGCTTTTGATTATGGAACCGCTTCTACTTCCGTTTGTAATGAAGTTGCTATCTGGAGCAACCTGATCTATGGAACCGCTTCCGGAGCAAGGATCGGCGTTATAGGCATATCGGTCGATGTGGAAACGGGAGGAGGGGCGAATATTGGAAGTCTGAAAATATACAATAATACGATTGTGGATTGCTCTTTGAGTGGTATGAAAATTCTGGATCGGAGTC
Source organism: Syntrophaceae bacterium UBA4778 (assembly GCA_002403175.1). Next base: position 19,670 of record DHHG01000213.1, read on the forward strand.
CCGAAGGGAGTAAACTGAGAAATCCGGATATCCGAAATAATATACTGGTTAATAATGGAGGAAACAATCGCCAGTTCCATTTTGGCGGCCATCTACCCGATGGCCTTATCTTGGATAATAATCTAACCCTCAATACTGCTTATGATGGTGGAGCGCCCCAGACCTACTTCTGGTATGATTCACCCAGGACCCTTTCGGAAATGCAGGCTCTCGGATTCGAAACGCATGGTGTTTCGCAAGTTCAACCCGTATTTGTCAGGTATGAATACTTTGGCAATGGAAACGATCTGAGACCGTCTCCCGGATCTCCCGCAGTCGGTTCAGGCATCAACCTGGGTCTTGACTACACAAAAGATCGCGACGGGAAGGTTCGTCCTTCGCAATCCGGATGGGATCTGGGCTGCTTTGAAGTGAGCGGCGGTTCATAATGAAGGAAAATACGATCCCATCTCTCACAAGCCGAAATATTCTGGCTAGAAATACCCTGTTGAGTTTTGCGGGCCAGATTGCTCCCCTCCTGGTTGCACTGTTCTCGATTCCTTATCTCATCAGGCATTTCGGGATTGACCGCTTCGGCGTGCTGACACTCGTTTGGGTCATTATCGGATATTTCAGCCTTTTCGATCTCGGGCTGGGCAGAGCCTTGACTCAGATGGTCGCGCGGCGGATCGGCACTCCTCAACAAAATTCCATTCCTTCTCTCGTCTGGCTCTGCCTCGCCCTCATGCTGGCACTTGGAATCACAGGTGCCCTGATTCTGGGATACATCTCCCATTGGCTGATCTACGAGATTTTGAAAGTTCCTCCAGAGCTGCGTGAAGAAACGCGTTCCTCCTTCATTCTGCTCTCTTTATCATTGCCTTTCGTTATCAGCACCGCTGCACTTCGGGGATTGCTCGAAGCCAAGCAATGCTTCGGACTATTGAATGCTGTCCGCATTCCACTCGGCATTTTCATGTACCTGGGTCCTTTTCTGGTACTGCCTTTCTCGCCGAGCCTCTTTTATGTAGTCCTTGTCCTTGTCATAGGAAGAATTGCTGCCTGGGCCATTCATCTGATATTCTGTCTGAAAGAGTTTCCAGCACTCCGATCGAAACCGAATATTGATTTAGCTCATTTTAGACCTCTGGTGCAATTCGGAGGATTCATCACTATCAGCAATATCATCAGCCCGATACTGGCCAATATAGACCGCTTTATTATCGGTGCATTGGTTTCCGTTACCGCCGTAGCTTATTATACAACCCCCTATGAGGTCGTGACCAAGCTCTGGATCATACCTGGGGCTTTGACCAGCGTTCTATTTCCCGCCTTCAGCACAAGTTACATACAGGACAAGGAAAGAACGTTGCGACTGTTTCACCTAAGCGTCAAATATATTTTCATTGCTCTCTTTCCAATCGTCATCGGGATTGTAGCGTTTTCGGCAGATGGAATCGAATTCTGGCTGGGAGCTGAATTCGCGCGGCACAGCGCGCGCCTTCTGCAGTTCATGGCAATAGGTGTCTTCTTCAACAGTTTTGCATTAATCCCTTTCGCACTCATTCAGGCAGCGGGCCGACCATCCTGGGCTGCTCTCCTTCACTTTATCGAACTTCCATTTTATGTCGCAACCATATGGATAATGGTTAATTGGTTCGGTCTGGAAGGAGCTGCAATCGCCTGGCTGGCAAGAATCGTCATCGACACAGTCGCTCTTTTCTGGATGACAGGAAGAATTCTCCCCGCCGGTGTTTCCGAAACAACATACCGATTACGTTCATTGTTCTCCATCAGCATCCCTGTCATCGGTCTGTTTTTCATGCCGTTTGAACTGATCGTAAAAATTCCATTGTTCATTATGATATTGATTTCCTTTTCTGCCGCTTCCTGGGTCGTTCTCCTCGACAAAGAGGAGCGGAATCTGTTGACAACTTATTTCAGGAAAATTCAACATCTCGCGAAGAGGTGTCTCTATGTCTTCGGTAATTAGAACCCCGTCTGCATTTTTTTTGAAGCTCCCACGATGCACGGGGCCAAAGCTGGTCCGACTGCTCGAACGGCTTTACGCAAAGTTTTACTCTCTGCTGATTTCAGGAGGTTTTGCCGAGTTCGGCAGCAAGAGCGTCATTGTACCGCCATTTCGATTCTCCGGTGAAGAACGCATTGCTATTGGCTCCCGTGTCTTTATCGGGGGAGGTTCGTGGATTGCGGCCCTGGAAAATGGGAAAAATAACGGCACGGCTGTTTCCATAGGAAGCGATACAAGTATTTCGGGAGTCTGTGCTATATCAGCGATCAGTTCCGTAATTATTGAAGACCATGTCCTTTTTGCATTAAATGTACAGGTCTCGGACCACAAGCATCGATATGATTTCAAGGAGCTCCCGATTAAACTCCAAGGGATTGATAAAATAGCTCCGGTCCGCATCTGCCAAGGATCATGGATCGGTCAAAATGTGGTTATCTGTCCGGGAGTGACGGTGGGAAGGGGTGCGGTGATCGGTGCGAATTCGCTCGTGAACAGAGATGTTCCGGAATTCAGTGTTGCGGCAGGGTCACCCGCACGCATTATTAAAGATATGACCGGAGAGACATTCCGTTTTAACCAGAATGTCTCTCCGGACCAGTCTTCGTATTAGGAAGCCAATCTCAGATTTCTGGGTGGATTGGGTTTGCTTGTTTGCGGTGTGCCGGACGTAAATTCGTAAGCACCTATATCCCAGGCATTTCCCTGAGGACGTGAATATCCTTCCCTGTCAAAAGCGAAGTCCGCACCGAGATTCAGACCCGCATCAATGGCAGCCGAGCCTGAGGTGAGCATATATACATTGTCCGATGCATTCTGGAGATATTTCGCGAATAGAGGATTCTGAAATTTCCCGTGCGCCTCGAACCCCATGGCACGCATTTCCGATACGGATTTGGCGCTGCCATACCAGTACCAGCCCTTATCCGAGGAATCGTAATTGGAAAAAACCATATTGTAATCCAAAGTCGGATTGACAGCCGCATTGCCGTGCAGATTGATACATCTGTTGTATCCCCCGCTGTTGACCACGATATTGTTTACAACAGCCATATTCCGCAGTCTGCTTCCGATGCGGTCGGTAATATTCATCCCGTTGTAATTACAATCAACAATCGTATTGTTATAGATACGCAACGAATCGATGGAAGAGACCCCAGCCGTTTCCACATCAACGGAAATGCCGTTCACGCCTATACTCTGACCAACTGACGTTCCGTAAATCAGGTTTCCCCAAACGGAGACATTGTTGCAGATACATTGCGCACCGGTGCCGTAATCAAACGAATCAACGTAAATACACTGGGTGCAGTCGTATATGGTGTTTTGCCGGATCACCACATTGGACCCCTGGGCCACAATCCCGTCGGAATGGGTGGATGTATTCAGAAGGCGGCCGACCGTATTCTTCATAACAATGACATTATCTCCCGTCACGATCCCATCCACTTCGATTGCTGTAATCGTATTCTTTTCGATGATGCTCTGCTCCGGTGCGGAACGACCGAGGTTAACAACGATGCCTGTCGCATTGAATGCGCCCTCCGAGTTATTCATGGTGTTTCCATAAATATAGAGCCCGCTCGCATAACGACCGTCGACTCCGAAATTGGTTCCGCCCGACGCAATCGCCCGGAAGTTGCAGTTTTTAATCTCACAACGATAAGCCCCTTGTGCGTGAATACCGCTCGCACTCGATTTACGAAGGGTCAGCCCGTCAATGACGATATAGCTTCTATTCCCTATATCAATGCAATTGTTTGCCCCATAATTCACATTGATGGAGCCCGGGTCCGAAGCATAATTTCCGCGAATAGTAATCTTTGCGCCTGATGCTCCGGAAGTCCCTACAGAGAGCGTTTGTCCATGGGCACCGCAGACGTAGAGCATATCACCCGCTGTGACTCCGCCCGATCCCCAAACGATCCTGCCGAATCCGGACCAGGCGTCCGTATAGGATGCACCGCTTCCAGCTCCGTAAGTGCCGCCGCTGGGACGAACATACCAGTCTTTTGCAGAGCAAAGCGAAATCATCATCAGGCCTAATACAATCTGCAATGCCGCAATTCTAACAAATTTTCCGATCATAAATCTTCCCCTTTTTCAATCCGCAAGGATTGGATGTTTTATTGGGCTTGGTCAGATAGCTTAAGATCAGAAGAAGAACAACAGTCAGCCTTAATCCCGGAAAATCTCTCACTTCTCAAAACATGCCGAACGAAATTTTCCTTTGAGCTCTGCCGAATGAAGAATAAAAAGGGATGCGTTTTTTAGTATGCCCAAATTGGTATTCAAAACTATTTCAATGGCCCGGAAGGAATGTTCTTTTTAATCCTACGATAGAATCATTCCGATTACATCTTTTTTCTGTACGCACGCCGGAGCGCATGTAATGAAATAATTATTTTTTTATGACAATCGCATTGACTATCGGATAATTGACAACCGATCGGAACTGGATTTTCAGAGTTCCGTTCGTGACTGTTACAGGAACGGTAACGTCGTATGCCCTAAAGGCAGATCCGGCCATGGCAAACACATCCAACCGGCTGATTACAACCTTACCCGCCGCCAGAACATCGAAAATACGTTTCCCTCGGGACGTGTAATAGGTTTCAGCAAACTTGAGAGTCAGATTATAATTGCCGTTCGCGAGAGGTATATTATAGGAAAAATTACCTGTGCGTCCGCTCCGGTACAGAGTTACATCCGATGTACCCGAAATGGAATAAGAGGTCCGAAATCCCCAGCCACCGCTATAGCGGGTGTCTGCAGCATAAACGATTCCACCCGCCGCTGTATACTGTGATCCTCCAGAGTTGACTGCAAAAGCTGTCGTCGCTCCGGTAGAAACCGCGGGTATATAGTAGCTGATCTCGCTGGAGTAATCGCTTTCAAGCCCATCTGTGTTATAAGCCGTCGCTACGAAGTAATATGTCCTGCCTTCCGTAAGAGATAACGTGCAGCTCGTAAAGTTGCCCACATTGATACTGTTCGCGTATGTCCTTGAAACCGTTCCGTAGTAGATCTTATATCCCGCGATATCCGTTTCGGTATTGGCATCCCAGGCCAGAGTGATATTTGCCGCTCCGGCGACTCCCGGTCGAGCCATAACAAGAGCGCTTAACACTGCCAGAAAAATAAGCACTCCCCATGCCAATCGAATACGGAACCATTCCATAAACCAAATACGATTATCCATGCATATCTCCTTTCAAAAGCGCACTCCTGGAGGAGTCCGGTTTTTCACCAATTCATATATGCGCCTTTTGAAAGGAAGCTCATTTACCTGAACGGAAGCTTTTCTCGGCGCCCGTTCAGGAATACAACAATGTCAAGCAGTGCGGCGCCTTCTCTGAACCTTTACGATTCGTGAATACATTAAGGGACACAGTATCGCGGTGATTGCAATCACAAGGACAATCTTGGCATACTGGATTAAATATACGACAGGCGTTAGAGACCAGCGAGTCATAGAGCGCAAAACCTCATGCCTGCCAATAAAATCAGCAATCGGAGGCGAAACGGCATAATAGAATTTGACAAAGCTTCTGCCCGGACTATTGGTCATTAAAAAATGATCGCGGAAATCTCTGAGTATCCGGACTTGCGGGGCAAGATAGCTGCCGTAAGCGGCGGTCGCAATAAAGCATCCGCCCCCGCTTCCACTTTCGGGGGATGCGCTCGAAGCAGCCGGAACGGGTGTTCCGTCATTGGTGATTTCATTGGAATAATCACTTTCTGTTCCCGCGCTGTCGTATGCTGTTGTCGCTATATAATACGTTTTCCCATCTTCCAGTCCGGAAAGGGTGTACTGGGTGTTGTTGCCCACATCCGTAGAAGAAGAATAGTTTCGACTGCTGGTTCCCACGTATACCTTATACCCGGCAACAGTCGATTCGGAAGGATCCCAGGCCAGCGTCACATCTGCCGCTTCGATGGAAGGGGAAAACAGAAAAACGGAAAACAAGATAACGAAGAGCATTGCCGACCATATTCGGACACCGCCCAAGCGGGTCCGCCGTGATTGTGAAAATACCATACCGACCTCCAAACTTTTGATTCACACCCCAGGCATATCCAAAACATCTGGAGCCCGGGAGAAGAGTGTTGAACACACTCCCGTTGGCTTTGAACAGAGCTGCGCCTCCTGCCTTTCGGAAGACGCCTGGAGAAATTGAAAACTCAATTGGATTGGCGATCGATACGAGATTTTCGAGAATGCTTGAGAGATCTGTCAGAACGGTAAAGCTATGGGGAATAAAGCCGTAGGCAGGAATACTAAAATATCAGCATCGGCCGCAATACGATCTTTCCTGAAATGCAGGTAGGATAAAAGAAAGAACCAAGTGTCGGACGGAATCCCTTATTCATCCGATTACTCATCTTGGATCTGCGAAGGAATATCCATTGGGAGGGACTTGGATGGCGCCTCTTCCGGACTTTCCGGCTTCTCGGAAGGAATAGCCGTTTCAGGCTCTTTCATAATACTTTCAAATGCTTCAATAACAATTCCTCGCCTGACCATAATATGATAGATACGATCGGATCTGTTGCCGATAAAACGCGAAGAACCGTTGGGATTATAACGCCTCGGGTTGGGAAGGGCTGAGACCAGCCTTGCTGCCTCTCTGGCATCAATAGCCGATGCGGATTTCCCGAAATAGCGCTGCGATGCAGCCTCAATCCCGAAGACACCCTCTCCCCATTCAGCGACATTCAGATAAATTTCCAGGATTCGCCTTTTGCTTAGAGTCCTTTCTATGCGCCAGGTAAGTACAGCCTCTTTTAATTTCCGCACCGGATTCCGTGAGGGCGTCAGGTACAGATTTTTAGCAAGCTGTTGCGAAATCGTACTTCCACCATATTGAAAGCGGCCCTTTTTTATATTCTTGTCCATGGCTTGCTGCATGGCATCGAAGTCGAAACCATCATGGGTCCAGAATTTATCATCTTCGGAGATAATTACAGCTTTAATTACGTACGGGGAGATTTTGGAAAGCGGCTTCCACGACTGCCGGATTCTGTTTTTTTTACCGGCTTCACGCCATTCGCGTTCCCGGTATTCCATAAAAGACGTCTTGCCGGGGTTGGTTTTCTTGAGTTTGGAAATATCCGGATAGAACAGATAAAATCCGATGCTCGATGAGATGGCTAAAATGCAGATAATCAGAATAGAAGAAAGGATTCTGACCGGAGATCTTCTTTTTTTCATTTATACATCATCACCTTAATTAAAAAGGCGAGTAGAGATACTCATTCCTTTCATTGTGTTTACAGTTATTTTTTCACACTTGTATCGATAAGATATTTCTGATCCACCCTCATCCAGTACTGGGTTTTGCCGAAAAAAGTTGTCCATCTAAATGCGCGCACTTTAAGGCGATCAGGTTTCTCCAAAATCAGTCTGGCTTCGAAGGTTTTTCCGTCATCGGGATTATAAAAAGTTCCGTTCGCCCATATGTTTTTGCCTGAATAAACAAATCCGGACAGAAGCTGTAACCCAACCAGGGGTTTCGTTCTTTTGGCCGAATCGGGATTTTCCCTATCCACTTTAAGCTCACCTGCCATCCCTCGCGGATCGGTGGACGGATATCGCAGCTCCCTCAAAGCACTTATCTTTGCACAGATTCTCGATTCGCATTTATAGATTTCGATCTGAGCATCTTTTTTTTCACTCCACCACCTGCCTAAAATCTTGTCCTCTTCCGTTCCAGATACAGAAGAGACTGAGAGAAAAATGGAAAAAATCACCGTAATCAGCATCATTCGCTTCATCTTTCTCCTCCGAATAGTGATATTCAGACTTCTGATCGAATCCCTCCCGAGGGAATCATGAGCAGTGAAATTTATAAAAGAACATTCAGTCGGTCATATACCGCCGATATGGGGAGCATACAAAAAGCATTCCCTCTTTTCCAGTACTTTGTTGATCATTCTGCAGACCGGTTCTCTATTGACAAACATCTGCTTTTATTTTATTCGAGACACAATCCCGACTGGATTGTGGAAGTCTACTTTCTTCACCTCACCACTACTCATACCCTGTGGCATATGGATCGTATAACCGGATACATTGGACGCCAGACAATAGCGCGAGTAAACCATTTGGTTGAACTCTCGGCTTTCGCATACAGGATCGCTTCTCTCTTTTTTCGAAGGGACAAGACCGGTCGCAAGCTGATTCATCGAATCATCACCGAACAGATTTACTTTACTGCCGTCCAGGCCCTCCCGATTGTTATTCCCATTGCCCTTTTGCTGGGGGCAGGACTCATCATCCAGTTTGCAAAACTGTCCTCGCAATACGATCTCGGTAAAATAACCGTACTGCTGATTGTGAGGGAGTTCGGACCTCTCATTACCGCACTGGTCGTCATTCTGCGGTCCGCAACCGCCGTTACGGTGGAAACCGGATATATGACAGTCCGGCACGAAATAGAATCCATTGAAATGGCCGGGATAGATCCCAATCACATTATTTCGTATCCGAGATTATTGGGCATCACAATCTCCATACTTTCCCTCTTTCTGGTTTTCGATTTGACCTCCATCCTGGGCGGCTATTTCATTATCTGGACAACAACCGATACGCCTCTGGCAAATTTCATGGCTCAGATTGGAAAGGCGGTCACCGGTATGGATATCATTGTAGGAATTGTGAAGGGGCTTAGCTTCGGTTTTGCGATTACGGTCACCTGCCTTTACAGGGGATTCGGCGTGGGCAAGCAAATGACGGCCCTCCCCGTTGCCACCTCGCGGGCGGCCATTGAATCCCTTTTTTACTGCCTGATGCTGAATATCATCATTTCGCTTGCATTCTATGACTGAAATGAAAGGAAATTTAATCGAACTCTTTGATTGTGAATTTGCACCGATCGGTGAAGGAAACGGTCTGAGGCAGTTCCATTTTAAATTATCAGAAGGAGATATTTGCGTTCTCAATGCAGATCTGCCCGATGATGGCCACCTGTTTCTGCGTGCTCTTGCTACGCTGGATGCCCCTGTGCAGGGATGTTATT
>DHHG01000289.1 GCA_002403175.1 Syntrophaceae bacterium UBA4778
GTCGGCCAACTGCCGTTTTTAGGTTGAATATTGAGTACCGGGATATAGGTAGCGCCGACCGCAAATTGCGTTCCACGAACGCGGTCCAGTCCGGCGGGGTTGTAATGGGCCGGAACTCCCTTGGGGTCTGCGGTGACAGCGCTGCCCAGCGAAGATGCCCGCGAATCTATGGCCAGCTGTTCGAACAGCGCAGCGGTTCCATCTCGGGGAAGGAACACGACGCCGCATACCAGAATGATAAGCCAGAACTGTTTCCTTGTCATAATAGGCCCATACAGCTTTGTTAATTAAAAATCGAAGGGCAGACGGAACAAGAAGGTAAAGTCCGGATCATCCTTGGTCAGCCCGATACCAACGGAGAAAGATAATGTTGTTTTCGGCGTAATGCGCCAGCCCGTACCGAGATAAACGGATGCGGTGCTGTAGGCCGGGGTGGTGGTAGTTGTGCCGTTCGAGAAATGATAATCCGTGTCCATAACGTAACCGTACTGGAATTGAATGTTCATGGAAAGAGCATAGGAAATAGCGTAGGCCATGCCTACGGAGGCGCTGAGCACCGAGCCGGGCTTGACCTCTTTCAGGACAAGGCCGTTCAAGTACTGGTCGATGCCGTTTTCCTGGAGACGATAATTTAGGCTGATGCCGCCGAAGGCCATTGCCGGGTCGATGGCTTTGCTCAGATTCATGCCAAGATATAGGCTATAAAGGCCGCTGCCTGTCGGCAGGTCCGTGTCTCGGTTAATATCGTAGGGACTCCGTCCCGTAGGAAGAACGGCTCCCATCGTTATCGTTGCGGTCGGCCATTCTCCTTTGGATTTGAAGGGCTGATAGTCGATCCCCAGGGTTACATCGCCGATATCGGTGCAATCCTTGGCTTGAGAGCCTCCTGTTTTATCATAGACGTAGACGAAGGGGACATTGACATTGGTCGTGAGATTATTAAGAAGGCCGTACTGGAAAGCAACGGCGTTACGAATCGTATGATTTGCGCGGGGCTCTACGCGCGTAGCGGCAGTGATCTCGTTGGAGGATAAATATTCGTAACGGAAACTGTACTCCAGTTCCCATTTCCCTTTCGGCATCAGGGTGTATTCGCGTCCGACTGCCGACAAAACGGCTTTTTCCTGCTCCGCCTTCTCCTCCGCCGTAATCGATAGTTTTTCGCGGGCACGCCCCTGCTCCTTTAACGTGTCGACCTGTTTCTGCAGTTCCTGGAGCTTCTGGAGTATTGCCTTCTGATCATCCGTTGATTCCTGGTCTTCATCCGTGGTTGCTTTTTTGTCGGATGTAACCGCAGTTTCCGCTGGTTTTGTTGGCTGTTGCTGCTTCTGTATCTGATTTTTCGGTTTTTCAGGTGTCTGTGCCAAAACCGGTGTGGTTATCATCGGAAAGATGATGAATAGGGCCATCAGAATTAACGTTCTCTTCATGAAACACTCTCCTTATCATAACGGTTGTTCTGTGGTTTCTGGTGAGGGTAAATATCTTCATGGAAAACACGTTGGCAAAAGAGTGTTCTGTTCTCATGAATCTGAACCGATCGTTAACCTGAAAAAATGACCCTAACTGCTGATACTGTATTCCTCCCAGTGTTTCTTTACCGTAGGTAAATACGGTTCTTTTATGATCTTATTGATCCAATTTCAATCATTATTTTCCCGTTTTCAATCAAACGGCCTGTCATCGAATCACCGTTGGTCGGGTATCGAATGCGCGGTCTGTCCGTATGTTCTCCAGTAAAATAGATGGCGGATTGAAATGCTCGATGGCGCGGCGTGTGGCATCTAAATCGATGAATCGCAGATCCTCATCCTTGAGGGCGAGAGCGCTGTGGATGATTTCACCGTCGGTGACGACAAAAATTATATTTCGCTGCCACATCTTCATGAAGTCCTTTACCGGATAGCTGGTATTCCCCAAATAGGGATCAGCCAGAAAAACATGATCCTGCACGATCCCCCGGAAGACGCAAAAATGCTGATATCCGAAAAATTCAATCGGAACGATACAGGGTTTCCCGAGTTTTTTGAGATCATCAATTTCCGCCTTGTAACCCGTTCCCTTATAACCCAGCTTTTCCACAAAGCGCTTCATGTCAAGGAGTGAAAAAGCCTTTTTCTCTTCGATCAGTTTCCTGTTTCCGTACTCGAGCATGCCCTGTATTATCTGCTTCTCTGTAAGCGATTCTCCAAGATAGTAGTTGAGCAGGGTAGCCAGTGCAGCTGATCCACATGAATAATCGAACTGCTGTTTCACTACATGTTTGTAGGTGAATTCATCACGAGGTTTCAGATTCGGATGGAGGGTAACAGGGACGGTCTGTGTTCCGGCAACTGTTCGCACCTCATTGCGCGGAACATCCTGCAACGGATAAAGGGGGCTCAGTAGAGCTACAATTATGAGAAAACCAAAAAAAATTGCCATTTATTATGAATGTACTATTCCTTTTAAATAGCCGTGTTCAAAGCGGGCTTATAAATAGCTAGAAAAAACAGATATGTAAATACTCCCAAAGGAGTATTCCTTTTAGAATCAAACTAAATTGATTGGTATTTATGGGTTTTCTGTTGCATGTTAAGGAAACCTCACCTGGAGTCAATTCGATTCTGAATTTAAAGTAGGGTAAATTTAAATGGAACTGAGGGATAAAGATTGAAACACAATTTTTTTCAGGAACTGTAAAATGGAAGTTTTTATACCATAAATTTTGGTAAAAAGTGAATCAAAGATCTGGAGCTATAAATAAGTACTTCGGAGAGAAGCAAAAAAGTATGAAACGGGAAAATTATATTGGTTGATAAGGCCAAAATAGGAACGGAGCGCCGCTGATGTCCTCAAAACAGTATACCCTGGATCAGTTGAAGCAGGAGGCGGCCAAATGCCGGGCCTGCCTCCTTTGGATCGAATGAAATTACAATTCTGTTTGGATTGCGATGGATGCAAAGCTCCCAATAATCAAACAGAAAGGTTTATTATTATTACTTTTTGCCCCGCTGTTTGAGTTGTTTCGTCCTCTCTTTTAGATTTTCTCTTTTCCTTTTTCGCCTTCTCCTCAATTCCTTCGTACGCTCGCTCATTTCAATTCCTCCTTTTTTTAATAATGGTCGAAATGAAATTTATAAAAGTCAAGTGCTTGCATTCTCATTGTATTCAGCTAGTAATAAGAATACATTACACTACTCCTATTCTCTTGCTTTCTAAATTACTTTGGTCCTACTAGGATTAAATGATTCATAATCAAAATAAAAGGCCTCCTCCCTTTTTTGCAGATTTCTAAGTACAGCCTTAAGATCTGTATTATTAATAAAAAAATTAAATGTTGGATCTACTATCAGAAGGAGTCCGGTATGATTGTCATATCCGAGTATAGGAGGATTAATGTCTTTTTTAAGCTGAAGTTCGATTAATGAATTTAAGAGTTGGGTGATGTCAGCTGTTTTAATCTCGTCGGATTTAGGATGAATTCCCTTTATTTTTGATTCTAATGCATTCTTTGTAATTCCAGTGGATATACACTCCGGTCCGTTCTCAATTATTACCTTTACCAAATAATAAGGTAGGTAAAAGGTTGATGAAGGGTTCAAGCCGGATGCGATTGACTCCAGCGCGCGCAGATGTCTTCCGGAATATTCTCTCGTTTTGGTTTCTACAGCTCTCTGTAAAAATCTCTCATTCAGTATTCCGATTGAACCAACTGAATCGTCGACAACTCCTGCTTCCATGCAAACTTCCTTCATCAATTCCTGAAAAATGCCAACACTTCCCAATGCCGCATCTGCGCACTGTTCTATGATTGTATCGGATATAAAAACATTCAGTGCTTCAGAGCCGGCATATGCGATCTTACGGAAATCATCATAAGACCAGGGTTCGACGGCGATTTCTTCAACCCTGTCAAGCAGATCAACATTGAATTGGGATATTCTGTCTCTTTCTCTCCAGACACCAAGAATGACAAATCGAATTCCCATTTCCTGAAATATCCTCAAGTCATAAGAAAATTGTTTTTGCTTTTCCTTCGATAAATAATGAAAGTTCTCAAGAATAATAAATTTTTCATTGCCCACTTTTTTCAGCAGTTCACCGATATCCTGCGGCGATTCTAAATTAAACGTTACATTCCGGTAAGTTTCAGTGAGTTCAGTTTTGGGTTTTACAGCAGCTCCTGCCTGGTCTTCGACGGCGCAAAACAGAGCCACTGCCGTTCTTTGTTTCGTGTTGATACCCGGTCTGGCTGCTTTGATATTGAATCCAGTATACTTGAGCAGAATTCCTGATTGACGCAATATACTATGGTACACATCAGCTAAATCACTATTGGGTGTTGGATTGACGACTATATTGTTTGTATATGAAAGATGCCTTGATACCAAAGCGGTTTTGCCTTGCTTAGATGAACCGTATACGACTATTTGCTTATCTGAAATGAGGGCATTTTTAATTCTGGAATCAACACCTCTTTCAACATAGGATTTAACCAAACTGTTCGAGACGCCAAATACATCATGCAATGAGACCATGCTTCCCCCCTGAGAATTGTAAAAAGATTGAGAAGTCGGAATTAACTGGTTGCTTCGATCTTGAGAATAAAAACCCGTTTTCTTTTTGTTGGGAACGGGTTTGGTTTGTCACCTCGTGTTTATTCTTTTACTCCGGAAGGTAAAGAGTTTAAGAAATCACAATAGAAAATTGTGGAAGTAAATATACCTAAAAACCTGTGCAGGTCAAGGTAAATTTCCTACGTATGAAGTGGAATATATTTAGAGCTGGTGGTGCATTTTTTATATTGAGAGATTCGAAAAGAAATGAAGAGGGGAGAGTACTTGGTGCTCAAACTGAAGAGGCGCGCGTGGTAGTCCGCGCGCCTCTTCAGCCGGTTTTTTGAATCCGGTAGCGAGCGCATTCAACGCAGCTTGCTACCGGAAGTCTCCAATTAGAAATTGATATTCAAGTTGGGATCTCCAAACAGATTAAACATGTGCAGCTCGAGCAGGCATGTAGCATCGCCTACTCCATAGTGGCTGATCATGTGTAACTTGGCGGCATTCACGACATTGCCCATAACGTGATCTCCGGCGAGCATGTCATCAAATGCGCCTTTCGAGAGTTCATCATTGTATCCGCCATAACTGATACGGGCCGACCCCCAGTAGGCCACGGCACCCCGAAGCACATTTGCAGCTCCTGTTTTTAACCAGGCTTCTGAGTAGCTGTCGGACGCAGAATAATCGTACATTCCAGTCAAACATGTTGGACTAATGATGACAGGCAGCATGCTTCCGTTCGTCAATGCGTTTACCTGAGCATTGGTAAAGCCGGTGGTGGACCAGCCAGTTTCGAAACCGTGTCCACGATAGCTTACCAGCAGGCGGCCGTTATTGATGGAAGCTGTAACGTTTGCGGATGTAGCATTGCCCATCGAAGCATAAAGCTTGTTGACTGTGAAACCGTGTGCGACGAGGTTGGAGTAATTGTAATCAGAAGTTGCCTGAAAATACCCGGTATCGGATATAACTACTGCACGTCTTCTCCAGTCCCCTGCCGTTGGTGTCTGTTCGTATTTAACAGTTTTGTTTACGAGATTGGTGATTTCTGCACTGCTTCGTCCTGAGAATCGACCCAGCGCTAAATCGGGCAGATAGTCATTACCCGAGACCAGTGTATAGTAGAAGTCCGTTACAGTGCCGCCATTAGAGGAATAATAAAAACCGGGAAGCGTATTCGTATCCCCCACCAGCAATACGTATTCAACGGCGTGATCTTCGTAGGCTTTCTTAATGTAATCCCGGATCTGGCCTGTTGTCGATCCTATGGCGGAAAGTTTGGTTACTTGCACGTTCAACCCCTTCGTCATTTTCCAGTTTGCAAGGGGCATAATATTACTATAGAAGGCATCGGGCGTAATGATCAGATAATCCCATTTCATGTGGGCAATAGCATCCTTGACCAGATCCCAGTTTACAACGAGTTTGTCCGAAAGCTGATATGGAAGAAGTTTTCGGTTTGCAGCTGCCGATACAGCTGTGCCGGATATCTGAGCAGAAGGCTTAACGGCCTGAACAGCTCCCGCTTTGGCGAAGGGCTTGGAAAAAGACAGGTCAACTTCGATATTGGGATAAACGGACAGGAGTTTCCTGGCGCCGTTATACTGCATGGCGGCGATCTCAACTTGAACCACCGTCAGATTGCGAAGCTTCATCGGCTGGGAAACATTGACCAGCTTGGCAGGGTAGGTCTGATCAAGCTTATAGAAATTCCGATTAAAAGCGAATTTCTTTGCCGTAGAATACTGTAAATTTGGGGATACTGCTTCGGGAATAGGTTCCTGGACAGGATAAACGTTCACATTCTGCATTGTTCTCGGTTGTCCTGCTCTTATTCCGACGGACACGCTGGCCCCATCGGGTATAACCACCAAACGGCGGACAACGGGCAATTCCGGCTGACCAACGACGGGAGTAATCCCCGCGCCTGGGACATCGAAACGATGGAAATTAATTCCTTCCTGCTGAACCGGGGCGAATTCGTATCCCGGCACTGTTAATTTCAACATTGCCTTGTTTTCTGTCAATACAGGCTGTAGGCGTGCTACTGATTTTTGGGGTGAACTGAGCGCAGCCCATGAAACATTCTTCAGTTCGGCAAGTTTTGAGGCGGGCATGATATTCGTGGCCGCCCAGACCTGCGTTGACATGAGGCCCAGAATTATCAGGACGAAAATGATTCGGAAAACGCACCGGATTCGAGATTTCATATGCTCCTCCTTCGTATGAGTGACAACATTTCTAACAATATTGTAACGGCTTATATAGAAAAATACCTATGGTATGTCAATCGAAACTATCTCAAACAATACATATTTTTTCGCCATAAAATTTTTCTATATATAGAGCTTGTCACTTAAATAACCTTTCCATCCCGCATCCCGTCTTCACGTCATCTTTCCCCGTGTCTCAATCGCAA
>DHHG01000035.1 GCA_002403175.1 Syntrophaceae bacterium UBA4778
CAGGTCGGTTCCAGAACATCTCCCCAGATTGTGACGGCTGATTATGTGTATATCCGGCTACATGGCTCGAAGATGCTCAAAGGAGAATATGATCCGGAAGTTCTTTCCGAGTGGGCGGGAACGCTTTCTGATCTGGCCGACCAAGGGAAAGAGATTTTCTGCTACTTTGATGGAACCGAAACCGGTTGTGCTGCACGAGAGGCCGTTAAACTGAAAAAAATGATCGAATCCCCTATGGAAATGAATAATTCAACGGGAGAAGAATGGGCGCTAAAAGCTATATCTGATGGAAATGGCATGAAGCGGTTAGAATCCAAAGGCAAAAGTGCAAAAAAAAAGGAAAACAGAAGCCAATTTCAAAGGAATTAATAACGGTTCCTTTGTATGTCCATAACAGCCTGCGATGCTGGGAATTTATAAATTAAGAAGAGGAGGTATGGTGTGATGTCGGAAGGTACGGTTAAGTGGTTTGATCAGAAAAAGGGTTATGGTTTCATCGAGAAAGATGAGGGCGGGGATTTATTTGTTCATTACAGCTCAATTGATTGTGACGGTTTTAAAACCCTGAATGAGGGCCAGCGCGTTTGCTTTGAGCCTTTTCGGGGTCCGAAGGGCTGGGCGGCTTCTAATGTACGACCCGTTTAAAGGGGTTCGTATTCTAAAATGAAATTCGAAAAATCATACGAGAGGTGAACCGTGGAAAATTTAGTTTTGAATAAAACAAATTCTCCGAAACTTCTGCCATCCAAAGAGAAGCAGGTCCTTGCCGAACCAGATGAGCGCTACAAATGGGTACGGATTAATTTTTCACGTTTCTTGTATGATGGAATCGAAGATCTGTACATCCCCGAAGCCGTTTATAGGGGTATGAGCAAATTCCGAATCTAGTCAAAAAAGGGGGGGATGATTCCCCCCCTTTACAAGAGCCGTCAATCCGGTAAGCTGTTCGGATAATTCTTTATGGTTTTAGAACAACTTTGATGTAACCGTTTTCTTTCTTCTGGAATTCACTTTACGCACGAGGTGCTTCGTCAAGACTCATCCGGTGCGTGACGATGAGGGAAGGATCTATCTTGGAATTCATGATTTTTCCCAACAGAGGACTCGTATATTTTTGTACATGGGTCTATCCCATTTTCATGGTCAAGGATATTGCAAAGCAGAACCCATTGGAGCTTTATCGATGCAGCCGCCGTAGACTGTAATCAATAGCTACGATTAAATTTGATACTCAGATGCACTGCCCCTCTGCTCCGTCCCGTAAGGTCTCGTAAGATTGACCGGAATTTCTCCTGCTTCCATCAATTGCTTGAAACGTTTTAAACCTTCTCGAATTTCCGCAACGGGATTCATGCCTAGTATCTTTGAAAATGCCTCCCCAACATGGCCTCCGGGAATTATGAACGAAAAGCTTGTTTTTACCTCTGTTCCGCTTTCTCCAGGCGCCTTCTGGAACAATATAACTCCTTCCGTTCCGATTAAAGATCCCTCTAGAGAGCGCCAGGCAACTTTTTCATTTTCCACATCGGCTGTGACCTCTGCGTCCCATTCAATTTTGAAATTGAATGGTCCTCGGCTGATCCAGTGAGATCGGTTTCCCTCCAGTGGTTTTACTGATTCTATATGGCTGAAAAGCTGAGAAAGATTTTCGACGTTTCGCCAGAATTTGTAAAGGGTGGCAGGATCGCGTGCGATCGTAATGGATTCATCTATCTGGAGTTTTCGCTTTTCAGGATGTTTCATATTTCTTTCAGCAGCCAGCCAGGCCAAGGCCAGTCCGATTAACGAGAGNNGGAAGACGATGATTCCGAATAGTGTCTGTAATGGATTGTCCCATTTTCTTAATATCCATGTTGCACCTCCAAATTAGATGATTTTATTAAAGATTGAATCATATGAAAGAACAAATCCATAAGGGGGGGGATGAAAAGAGTCTTCCAGAATTATGAGAAAAATGTTTTCGCTCTTGCTTAGACGTAACTTGATTGTTCAATGTCAGTACTGCAGCGTATGCACACAAAGTGCAACTATCGATTTGCCTATTTGCATCCTTTCCCTGATAAGCCCTGCTGGAATCCGGCTGTCAAAATCCGCCATAGACTGATTTTTTATCTCGTTGTGCACGTATTAGCATGAGTAGGAAAGTACAATGGATTTGTCCAATATGCGTGTGGCAATAATAGGGATCAATCGAGCACTGGTAAATCATCTTCGAAAAGGGAGGGGTTTATATGAGAGCAAAATTGGGAATCTTGATTTTCATAGTTTTGATTTTTAGTTTTACATGCGTCAGCTCGTCCATAGCCCAGCTAACATCTCTTGAAATGCGCAATATAGGGACTCCTGCTCCGCCTTCTAATTCTGCAAAATTATCCAAGCATTCAGACGGGGGGCAATCTGCCTTGATGTATAAAAAGAGCAAAGAAGAAATTGCCTGGGATCTGATGATTTATGGAATACAGACAATTCCAACATTGAAGTCGAGGATTAAAAATTATGACGATCTCCTCACCGCCTACAGAATGGCGCTGCACACGGTGACCGGGCAGGATCAATAGGCATCAATAGTGTTTAGCCTTATCAGGGCAGCAGCAAGAGGCTGAATTCTAGACAATATGGGAATATACAAACAGCATGAAAAAAATGAAAAGAAACAGAAACACTTTTTGAGTCATACAAGATCCTTAAATTTTTTTCACCATTAGAAACTCAACAGTATATCGGTATTTTGGTATGAAACCTGAATCCGGCAGAGAATGCTTTACTCTCCGTTTGTTGCGGGAGAGTGGGCGAATCATGTCCAAACACCTTTAGGGATCGGAGATTCTCCGGAGAATCTTCAATTATTATTTGTAAGTGAAATCCTTTTCCCTTAATTTGGCCTGTGCTGCCGCCAATCTTGCGACGGGAACACGAGGAGGCGAGCAGGAAACATAATTCAGATGGATATGATGACAGAATCGAATGGATTCCGGATGCCCGCCGTGTTCACCGCAGATACCCACCTTCAGGTCGGGACGCATCTTGCGCCCCCATTCCACCGTCATTTCCATCAAGCGTCCAACACCTTTAAAGTCCAGAACTTCAAACGGATTGGCTTGAAGAATACCGATTTCCGTATACATCGGTAGAAATTTGCTTTCCGCATCCTCCCTGCTGAAGGAGAAGGTCGCCTGTGTAAGATCGTTCGTTCCGAAGGAGAAAAAATCCGCAACCTGCGTCAGCCGGCCTGCCCGCATGCAGGCACGGACCGTTTCGATCATGGATCCGAATCTGAAATGGAGCTTGACGCTATATTCCTTTTCCACCTGGTCGCGAACCTCTTCTACATACTCGTGTACCCTTTTTAATTCCTCCCAGGTTACAACCTGAGGCACCATAATTTCGGCCTTTACATCGAATCCCTCCAACATGCATTCTGCTATTGCTTCCAGAATAGCGCGAACCTGCATTTTGTAAATTTCCGGAAAACTGATTCCGATGCGCACACCTCTGTGGCCGAGCATCGGATTGACCTCACGCAGGGTATTTACCTTTTTGAGCAGTTTTTCTTTTTTGGAAATGAGTTCCTCGATTGCATGAGTACCTTTGATTTCTCCCAAGCTGACCTGCAGTTTATCGAGTGTATTGAAGAAAATCTGGTGTAAGGATGGATCCAGAAGTTTTAATGCTTCGGAAATATCTTCCACATTTCTTGCGATATTTCTGTCGCGGACATGGGTGAGATGCATGATCTCGTTTTCCAGACTGCTTGCGGA
>DHHG01000180.1 GCA_002403175.1 Syntrophaceae bacterium UBA4778
TGGAAAGCGGGACCACCATGGCGGCCAGCGATGCAAATTTACTGGGGTACTTCCAAAGTTCCTCGTTGAATGCCTGCATAGTCTTTAAGGCGCCTTCTTCGCAGCCCTCGATCATTTCCAGAACCTCGCCGAAATCTGTGCTGGCCAGGAAATTCTTGGTCGCAACTCCTCGGTTGAGATCCCGAACGTCCGGATTCTGGACTTGGCGGTTTTCGTTGACACTGGCGGAAAAGAGCGTGATGAGCGTTCCAACGCTACCTGCTATGCTTGTTTTCGATTGGGGAAATTGAGGAATCCTCTGTTTTGCAATTTGTTTGTTAAGAATCGATTTGACGGGATAGGCCAGAATTCTTCTGAGCCTGCTGCCTTCAGACCAGTCACTGATTACGTTTACGGCAACCAGCGATATCATTGGAACTGTCTTCGGGTGGTATAAAATATCAGTAGCAATCTTCCCTATGGCTGCCGCCATCTGTTCCTGCTTCGAATTAGGGAACATATCTTCGTATCCTCCTCGCGGTTCAAAATTGGTAAATTTATAAATAGCGTAGAATCTGATACTCGGGTTTGCAGCTGTCTTTCCTAGCTCGGTTTATAACGGCCAAAAGAATTTCTAGAAACAGGCCGGAAAACCGTTTACATAATCCTCCTTATTTTATAATTTGCTGATAGTCCATTTATAGACTTGCTTTAGAGTTGTAGCGTTGATCACGAAAGCTGAACTCTACCAATCCATCCTTCTTCTTTTTTCATTTTTCTCCCCCCCCCTCCTGTTCGCTCATGCTATTCTCGAAAAAAACTTTCATTCAAACGCGCCTTCATTCATCGCTAACGTCCTAATAAGACAGCCGGGCCACACTCAGATTTCGCAAGCAAAAGTATGGCCGAAGCTAGAATCAGCCCGGTCCCATACCTCTAATTCACCACAGGGTACGTTACAAACTCACATGTTTTGTTACAGATGTAAATAATGTTACATCTGTCACTTTAGCGCCTTTATACTATTAAATTTTTAAAAATCAAGTGTTTTATTTTTTTTGAACAAATCAGAAGTGTAATCGGGAAATTGAATCTGCAGAGGGCAGGGTCGTTTATTAAAAATGAAAAAAAATCTGAGGGAAGCAGACATTTCGTCCAGGGTGACAGTTTATTTCGAAAGGACGAGGTGCTCGAAATATTTATTTACTAACTCGATCAGCTCTGAAGTCGGTGATTTCATATTGTGCTCAAGCCATTTCGTAAAAACCATGAAACATCCGCCTGCAAAAAAATGAGCGGAATATCTGCTTTTTAAAGTTAATTTTTCCGGATTCAAAACGGATTTGATACGGATTGCGTACTGGTCGAAACGCTCCAATATTTTATAACTTAAATCAGCCCTGTACATGGCGCCAAATAAAACCCTGTTGTTCATCAAAAGCTCGAATAATTTGATTGTTGAATCATAAAATTTGCCCTCCGCCATTTTATTTTCAATGAATGCATAATATTCCTCAAATACAACATCCATTTCATCAATCAGAATGTCATCGATAGTTTTGAAATTTCGATAAAATGTGGGCCGGGCGACATCTGCCTTTTCGGTCAGATCTTTAACACAGATATCTTTGTACTCCTTTTCCTCCAACAGAATCAGCAGGGCTTGATAGAGAAGGCTTTTTGAACGCAGAATGCGTTTATCCACAGGTTTTTTGGAAGTGTTAATCAAAATTTATTTTCCTTAAAATTTAATCATTAGTTTTCAATTCAGCTCACATGATCTAATAGCATATAATATTCTGAATAAATAATTTCCATAAAAATTTTATTAATTCATTTTGTTTTTTGGATTAGCATATTCCTTATTCAAAAAAAAGTTGCTGAAATTCAAAATAAGATGTGATCCCAGTTCTGAAATTACTCTCTCCGGTGACCATTATGAAGATAGAAAAAAATGGCAGGATATCTATCACGACTGGAAGAGAATACAGAGAAACAGCTGATCTATGTTATAGGCGGGATCGATTCTGGTAAAACGATCCTTTGCCGGTTTCTTGCAGAGCGGCTTTCGGTTAAACACAAGACAGCTTACATTAACTGTGATCCCGGCCAGTCTGTGATCGGTCCGCCTGCATCACTCGGGATGGATGGCTCTATGTCACGCAAGTGGCATGCCTATTCAAGCCGATTACAGGCCTGTCTTCCCCTCCCACAATGAGGAGGGTAGGTGCTTTAACGAACGGGCGTATTCCTCTGCAAGGTCAGGACGGCTTTATTGATACCGAATCTCTCCAGCACCTCCAACGTTTCGACCAGATCGCCAATCCCAAATGAAAGCATGATTATTGGCCAGAGTGGAACAATCAATCCGGGCATTCCGCTCTTACAATTCGCAACGCAAGATTTCCTTCCTGCCAACAATGATGATTGCCAAGAGAGTCAAAACCAGAACGGAAATGATGATGGGCAATGAGGTTGATTCCTTGGGAAAGCGTTCACAGAGCCCATACAATCCGAAAAATATGAAAGTCAGGGCCGCGATCCATTTCACAGCTCTCTCCGGGATTCTCTTTCCGAGTACAATCCCGATCCCGATCCCGATTGCATCGGCGATAAGCATGCCCGTAGTCGTTCCGATCAGGACGGGAATAATGGACTGGTACTTGGCTGCAAGGCTCACAGTTGCAAGTTGGGTCTTATCTCCCATTTCCGCCAAAAAAAAGGCGATTGCTACTGTCCAGAACGGGTTAAAGTGAAATTTTTGATCCTCGTCCTTCAACTCGTCACCTCGTATCGTCCACAGTCCGAAAAGGATAAAGGAAGCTGCTGCCGCGATCTGGACATAATGAATAGGTATGACACTGGTGAGATAATTGCCCGCCAAAACAGCAAGAAAGTGATTGCATATAGTTGCCGCAAATACCCCCCCACATGACCAGAGAGGCTTTGTACCGGGATGCAAATGCCATCGCCAAAAGCTGGGTCTTGTCCCCCATTTCCGCCAGTACAACGAATCCAACTGAAAACAGAAAAGCTGTCATTTTTTCACCTATCAAAAAAAGCGAGACCCAGTGCGAATTCTTTCACACCGAAGGTCTCGCTAATTGGCATGTCACCAACCGCAAGGCCAGGCGGATATCCACCAGTATGTTGACCTTGCGCTTTCTAACTACTCCCCTTCAGACGGTGGCATCATAAAAAAAGCTCGGTAGCAAGTCAATATTTATTCAGGTCGCCTGGCAAAGAGAACCTTTGTCCTATTCACATCCAGGATGTAAATATCTGATCTTATCCTTATCTGGTTTCCGTTTCCCTTTCCTTGATCGCAGAAACAGTTATACTGGCTACCTGTGTTGCAAACAGTTTATCCGGATCATCATCAATCGGTATGTCTGGGAAGCAAGCAATCAATTCTTTGATCGAATACAAGTTTTGCTGAATGATCATGACCTCCCTGAAACCGGCTCCCCTGATCGTTTCCATATACTCCTTTTCCGGTAGTGCGCCAGCCACGCATCCGCAATAAGCAGCCAATGAGTTTTTTAAGGTCTCCGGCAACTCTCCCGGCAAGACAATGTCCGATACCATAATCCGACCGCCGGGCTTTAAGGCCCTGAACGCTTCCGCAAAGACCCGCGTTTTGTCGAGCGAGAGATTGATGACACAGTTAGAGATGATGATATCGGCGGTATTGTCGGCAATCGGCAGATTTTCAATCTCCCCCAGTCGGAATTCAACATTGCCGTAGTTCCCCTTGCGGGTATTTTCACGCGCCTTATCGAGCATCGGGGGCGTCATATCTACGCCGATAACGCGCCCGTCAGGCCCGACTCTTTTGGCCGCTAGAAAACAATCGAAGCCGGCCCCGGACCCCAAATCGATGACGGTTTCCCCCTCGCGTAGTGAGGCCAGTGCAACCGGATTACCGCAGCCCAGACCCAGGTTCGCTCCCTCAGGAACCTCCTGCAGATCCTGCGGGCTATATCCTACCGACATGCCGATGCGCTCTGCCGTATTTTGACTGCCGCAGCACGAGGCCTCGGGAGAACAGCAGGTCCCTCCCTTTGCTGCAATATCGCCATAGCGAACCCTGACGACCTTTTTGATGTCTTCCTGCTTCATACTTTTCCTCCATGGTTGTTTGTACTCGTATCTTACATAATAGCATTGAAGAGATATCCAACTAGGATAATACCGGTGGCCACAACCCCTATGAATACTGCAATCAACGGGAGCCTGAGGACATTACGCAGAATAATTATTTCAGGAAGGGACAACCCGATCACAGCCATCATGAAGGCTAGAACGGTTCCAAGGGCGGCGCCTTTTTCCAGGAGCGCATGAACGACGGGGATAATGCCCGCCGCATTCGAGTACATGGGAACACCGATCAAAACAGCCAACGGCACCGACCACCAGGCGCCCTTGCCCATAAAGGACGCAAGCCATTCTTCCGGAACATATCCGTGGATAACAGATCCCACCGCGATTCCGGCAAGGATATAGGGCCAGACTCTGCCAACTACGTCTTTCACGGATTGCCCGCCTGCCAATATCCTTTCCGTCCAGGTTAAACCCTGCAACTGCACACAGCCGCACCCGCTCTGTGCAGCCTGGGCTTCATATACCCAGTTCTCCACATATCGCTCCAGTTTCAGCTTACCGATTACCCAGCCGGCGGTCATTGCGATTGCCAGACCAGTGCTCACATAAATCAATGCCACCTTGAGGCCGAACATTCCGAACAACATTACCAGCGCAATTTCGTTTATCATGGGCGCCGCGATCAGAAAAGAAAGCGTTACACCCAGGGGAACGCCTGCCTGGACAAAACCGATAAAGAGAGGAACAGCCGAACAGGAGCAAAACGGGGTGACAATGCCAAGCATCGAGCCAAGGATATTTCCCACAAACTCCTTGCGCCCGGCCAGGATGCTGCGCGTTCTTTCAGGGGTGAAAAAGGTATTGATGATGCCAACGATAAAGACAATCAGAATCAGGAGCATGAGCACTTTGGGGGCATCATAGAGAAAAAAGGCTACGGTGCTGCCGAACCGATTCATTGGATCAAGGCCAAACGCATGAATGGTAATCCATAATGAAACCGGCTCAAGCACACTGTAAACCAGCGCCCAGATTACAACAAGCCCGGCCAGTACGAGTGCTAATATTTTTCCTGAAAATGGTGATTCAATTTGTGATTGCTGCATTGGCCTTCCTTGATTTCTTCTGATTGTCTGTGCCGAACATTCGTTTTTTAAGAAAAAGCGCCACACCCACGAGTCCGATCATGACAGGCACTTCAACGAGGGGCCCGATAACTGCCGCGAATGCCCCGCCATGATTGATACCGAATGTTGCGATCGCTACGGCGATGGCCAGCTCAAAATTATTGGAAGCCGCAGTAAAGCTCAGTGTTGTTGTTTGTCCATAAGTGGCATGTGCTTTTTTGCTCATGAAAAAAGAGAAGAAGAACATCAGTACAAAGTAAATCAAGAGCGGAATTGCAATCCGCACCACATCGAAAGGAAGGTTGATGATGTACTGTCCCTTATAGGAAAACATAACGACAATCGTGAAGAGCAGGGCGACAAGGGTGATCGGGCTTATCTTCGGAATAAATTTTTCATGATACCATTTTTTGTCTTTAGACATGATCAGCGTAAAGCGAGTTATGATACCTGCCAGGAAAGGAATCCCAAGATAGATGAAAACACTTTCCGCAATCTGCGCGATAGTAATATTGACAACAACACCCATCAGGCCGAACCATGTGGGCAGCACCGTTATGAACACATACGCGTACACTGAAAAGAACAGCACCTGGAAGATCGAATTGAACGCCACCAGCCCTGCGCAATATTCACCGTCTCCGTCTGCCAGATCGTTCCAGACGATGACCATGGCGATGCAGCG
>DHHG01000118.1:0-4956 GCA_002403175.1 Syntrophaceae bacterium UBA4778
CCAGACGGAATTTCATCTTCCGCCCCACGGCCCCGTTGTATTTGCTGCAACGTTACCCGAGTATGTGGATATAACCTTTATTGATGAAAATATAGCCGAAATCGATTTTGACGATCATCCCGATTTTGTGGGCATCTCCATGATGTTGACCAGCCAGGTCAAGCGAGGATGGGAAATAGCGGACCGTTACCGGGAGCGGGGCATCCGGGTTATCTTCGGCGGGATTGCGACCATGTTGCATGCGGAAGAAACGATACGACATGCCGATTCCGTTTTTCTCGGCGAGGCGGAAGGACGCATGGAGGCTGTCTTCAATGATTTCAGGAACGGCCGGCTGAAAAAGTGTTACGACTTCCTGACCGATTTCCCGGCAATCGAATCGGTGGGACCGGCACGCCGTTCCATCCTGGCCCGGGATGCATATTATCACAAGGGAGTGCAGATGGTCGATCTGGTCCATGCTTCCCGCGGCTGCCGTTTCAGTTGTTATCCCTGTTGCGTGAGTTTTCTTGGAGGTCGATCTTTCCGCCCACGCCCGTACGACCGCGTTATCGAAGAAATGGCGGGAATCGACAACAACCGTCTATTCCTGGTAGACAATTCGCTGGCCCAGAATAAAGAATGGGAAATGGAGCTCTTCCGGGAGATGATCCCCTTAAAGAAGAAATGGTGCTGCCATCCCATTGAGGACGATCCGGAGGTCCTTGATCTTGCGGCTCAGGCAGGAGCATGGTATGTCTATCAGGCCGTGTTCGACACCTCCGATTACATTCGGGAACGAATCCGGCGTTATCACGATTATGGTATCGGAGTGGAGGGTACGATCCTGCTCGGGCTGGATAACCATACGAAAGATTATATCAAGGAGCTGATCGATTTTCTCCTGGATATCGAACTCGATCTGGCGGAATTTACGATTCTGACGCCGTTTCCCCATACACGGGCCTTCGACGATATGCATCAGGCAGGCCGGATTC
Organism: Syntrophaceae bacterium UBA4778; assembly: GCA_002403175.1. Next base: position 978 of record DHHG01000118.1, read on the forward strand.
TGAGCTATGACTGGAACGAATACACCTGCGACCGGGTTGTTTTTCAACCGAAGCACATGTCTCCGGAGAGGCTTCAGGAGCTGTATCAATATGCCTGGGAGACTTTCTACCGAGATGAACCGCAAAACTACAAAATGTTCAAGCTCTTCAAAAAAGTGGTCGCCAGAGAGAAGGCGGACAACTCTTTCCGTCCCCGCAGAAGGGATTTGATAGATCAGAAATTTGGTAAGGAAGGTCGATAGGAAATGAAAGAGGCGGATGTGGTCGTTGTCGGGGAGGGATGCATTACCCTCGATCAGATTGTGGCTGTCGCCAAAGGACACGCCAAGGTTCAGATCAGCACCGATAAACGCTTCCTTGGAAAAATCAAACAGTCACGATCCATGCTGGCTGGGGCAATCCGGGACGATGTGGCTATCTACGGCGTCAATACCGGTTACGGAAAATCGTGCGGCAAACGTATCCCTGTGAAGACGACCGCGAAGCATGTCGTCAGCCCGATCGATTTTCACGGCTGCGGAACAGGAGAACCAATCGGCATCGAAGAAACCCGCGCTGCAATGCTATGCCGCTTGATTTGCCTGTCCATGGGATATTCCGCCGCTTCCCTGGAACTGCTGAAACAGTTGGAAGCCTTTCTCAATCTGGGCATCACGCCGGTTGTTCCTTCTGAAGGTTCCGTAGGCGCATCGGGAGATTTGACACCTATGTCCTACATCGCCGCAAGCCTGGAAGGTAAACGAGAGGTTTTCTATCAGGGTAAACGCATGCCCGCCATGAAAGCCCTGCAGCTCGCAGCGTTGATTCCTTATCAGCTCAAGCCGAAAGAGCCCCTTTCGATGATCAATGGGACGTCGACCATGACGGGGATTGCCATTCTGAATGTGGACCGGGCACAGCGTATTCTCAACTCCTCTGTCTGTGCAACAGCGCTGAGCGTTCACGCATTCAAAGGAAAGATAAATCATTTTCATCCGCTGATCGGTATAGTAAAACCGTTTTCCGGTCAGATCCATGTAGCGGAGCAACTGCGATACCTTCTGCAGACGAAAGGCGATCCTCTTCCGCTCGAAGAGAATTCGCCCGATGCCCTGCAGGACCCTTACTCGATCCGCTGTACGCCACAGATTGCAGGAGTTCTCTATGACGCCCTCACCTGGATTAAGCAGTGGGTGGAAACGGAAGCGAACAGCTCGAACGACAATCCGATCTTTAATCCGGGAACCGGACAACCGCTCATGAGCGGAAACTTTTACGGCGGCCATATCGCCTTTGCCATGGATGCCCTGAAATCCGCCCTGGCGTCGATTGCCGATCTTTCCGATCGACAGATCATCCTGCTCGTGAGTCCTCATACCAACAGGGGTTTGCCGGCCGATCTGGTCGGCGCTGAAGGTGACGGTTTCCTGTTGAATCACGGATTCAAGGCCATGTCGATCACAGCTACCGCCCTGTGCGCCGAAGCTTTGAAAGCGACCATGCCGGCCGCATCCTTTTCGAGATCCTGTGAATCTCACAACCAGGACAAGGTCAGTCTCGGCACAATCGCCGCCAGAGATGCCCAACGCGTCTGCACCCTCGTCGAGAGGGTGGTTGCCATTCACCTGCTTACAGCAGCGCAGGGGTGCGATTTACGAGGAAGGTGCAAGGAGCGCCCCGCAATATCTGGCCTGATCAAGGAAATACGAGCTATTGCCGACGGTCTGATTGAAGATCGGCCTATGGATAAGGATATCGAGAACATCGTTGAAGCAATCGCTCGAACAGATATATTTACATCGGCTATAGCCGGTGAAAAGAGGAAAGCATCACTATGCCGGATAAGCTGAAGGATAAACGAATACCAAGCTGTGAGATAGAGCGCCGGGTTTCCTTTTACGAGCTTGATCCCATGCAGATCGTGTGGCACGGCAATTATTTCAATTATTTCGAGGATGCCAGAAGAGCCCTGCTGGCCCAGTATAATATCGATCTCCAGGAGTATTTCACCAAGACGCAATGCCTTTTCCCGATTATCCGTACAACCTCGAAGCACATCTATCCTCTGAAATACGGAGATGAATTCATCTGCAAGGCCGTGCTGACGGAAGCGAAAAACAAACTTGTCTTTGATTTCGAGATTAGATTGAAAGGCAATGGGAAGGTATGCGCAAAGGGGAGAACGGAACAGGTGCCCGTAAAGGCTCCGGAAATGGAGCTCATCTTCGGTGTTCCGGAGGAAATACGACGGTCGCTGGGATCATGATAATAGATTACAAAGCCGGTTTTTTTAAATGAACGAGAAGAAGGATATTCGCAGTGCCCTGGTTGCCGGTTTAGAGCAGATAACAGCGTGGTCCGGACTTCTGGATAGAATCAATGTATTTCCGGTCGCAGACGGAGACACGGGCCGAAATCTCGTTATCAGCCTCTCGCCTCTAAAGCGAATAGACGCAAGTCCTGCCGAGATAGCCAACGATCTCCTGTTCGCAGCCCGCGGTAACGCCGGTAATATTTCCGCACGTTTTTTTCATGAACTCATTCAGGCAGATCATCTTCATGCTCTTCCCGAGGCAATCCGCCTGGGGCGTGATCAGGCATGGCAGGCTGTCGGAGATCCACAGCCCGGAACCATCCTTACATTCTTTGATGAATTGGCCGTGCGCTTCCGCGAGAAGCCGCCAACGATCACGGAAGAATGGGCTAGCCAAACAATAGATCATCTGACGCAAACCGTACGAGAGACAACAGAACAACAGCCGCGGCTCAAAAAAGGCGGGGTCGTAGATTCCGGAGCGCTCGGAATGTTTCTCTTCTTTCATGGCTTCCTGCACTGTCTTATCGGCCAACCGGAGGCGTTCTGCCCCATTCCATCTCTGTTCGCGAACAGAATTCAAGTCAATCCCAACATGGATCGAGAGGCGGAATCAGGATACTGTGTCGACACGGTTCTGGAAGATGCAGGAAGAATAGAAAGAAATCAAACAGATCTTCAGAAGGGACTCGGTGAAAGTGTTGTCCTTATGCGCAGCGGGTCGAATCTCAAAATCCACCTGCATACGACGGATCGCAAACAGGCACGGCAGGAGTTAGAAAAATTTGGAAACGTGCTTCGCTGGTCCGAGGACAATCTTGCAGAACAGACCGCTGCCTTTGAAGCTGTCCCAGAGCAGAAAACGATTCACATCATGACGGATGCGGCCGGCTCCCTGACTCGCACGCAAGCCGGGATGCTCGGTATCACCCTTCTGGACAGTTATATTCTTATTGGGAATAAATCTTATCCGGAAAGCTGTATTGCACCGGAATTTCTGTACAGCGCTATGAGAAAAGGGGAGCCCGTTTCGACATCCCAGGCGTCCGTTCATGAGAGGCGCCAATCTTATCGGGCAGCGTGCAGCCTCTTTGAGAAAGTATTGTATCTCTGCGTCGGATCGGCCTTTACCGGGAATTACGATGCCGCGCTGCAATGGAAGAAGGAAAATGATTCGAATGAAGCACTGACCGTCATCGATACGGGTTGCGCCGGAGGACGTTTGGGATTGCTTGCCGCCCTGGCCGCGAAATCCGCTCTGGGAACCAATGATCCCGAAGAGGTGATCGCGTATGCCAGAGAAGCCATCGACCATTGTCATGAATATATCTTCGTCGATACCCTTCGCTATCTCGCTGCAGGGGGGAGGTTATCCAGAACGAGTGCATTTTTCGGCGATCTGCTGCACAAAAAACCGGTGATCAGTCCCCAAGCCGACGGCGCTCAAAAGGTCGGGATGGTCCGAAACAGCGAAGAGCAGGTGGCCTTTGCCCTACGCAAACTCGATTCCTATCTGAAAAACCATACAGAAACAGCAATCTGGCTGGAATACACTGACAACTCGGATTGGCTGCATGAGTATGTCTATCCTTTGATAATAGCCAGGTTCCCGGCAGCGGAGATTTCTGTCAAGCCGATGTCGCTGACGACAGGAGCCCATATCGGGCCAGGAGCGTGGGGGCTGGC
>DHHG01000118.1:5025-5681 GCA_002403175.1 Syntrophaceae bacterium UBA4778
CATGGATCTAAACCGCGTGGCGACGGTGATCCCCGTCTACAATCATGAAAAGAATATTGCCTCGGTCGTAGAGGCGGCGCGCAAGTTACCCTGGCCTCTTATTGTGGTTGATGATGGATCAACCGACGGGTCTTATGATCGAATTAAGAATATTTCGGGAATTCAAATTATCCGCCATGCTGTTAATCAAGGAAAGGGCGCGGCTATTCTGACCGGATTTGCCGCTGCCGCAAAATCGTCAGACTGGGTAATCACGATCGATGCAGACGGGCAGCACCATCCCGAAGATGCATGGAATCTGATTAAGGCCGTCCAGAACGGTATTCGGACGATGATTGTAGGCAGCCGACAAGGAATGAACGAAACACACGTCCCGTGGAAGAGCCGGTTTGGCCGGGGCTTTTCCAATTTCTGGGTCCGGGCATCGGGAGGACCCGATATCGCGGATACACAAAGCGGTTTTCGGCTCTATCCCATACCGGAATCCATGCGGCTGAATGTCAAGGCCAGACGTTTTCAGTTCGAGGTGGAAATCCTTGCCAGGGCAAACCAGCACGGCATCCCCGTTCTGGAAGTTCCCGTCCGCGTCACCTACCAGCCCCCGGGAGAACGCGTGTCCCATTATCGTGGATTTGTAGATTTCATGCGCAATTCGG